>DATFCW010000368.1:0-2176 GCA_035252665.1 Casimicrobiaceae bacterium
CGTCTCCCGGGGCGCGGCGTACGCCGCCGTACGGGTTGGTGCAAATTGAAAAAAGCACCAACCCGTACGGCGGCGTCTCCCGGGGCGCGGCGTACGCCGCCGTACGGGTTGGTGCAAATTGAAAAAAGCACGGGCGGGACCGAAGTCCCGCCCGTGCGCTCGTAGCTGGTTGCTTCAGCGATCCGAGGAATCCTTCCCCCTCTCGCTGGCGATTCCGGAGGCACCCACCGATGGATTGCCCGAGCCACTGTACATCGTGCCGCTCGAACCATGCTGCATTCCGGTCGTGCCCGACGACGAATGCTGTGAGCTCCCGCTTTGCGCCTGCTGGCTCGAGCTCGTGCCCGATTGCAGATGCTGGCTGCCGCTCGTGCTCGTCGAGCCTTCCATCGCTCCGCTCGTGCCCGCGCCGTACGTCGTGCCGCTTGCGGTTCCCGAGCGGCTTCCGGATTGCGACGACGAGCCTTCCTGGATCTGTAGCATGCGCCCACGCTGGGTGGGCCGCGGCGCATCGAGTTGAATTTCGAGCACGCCATCCTTGAACGTCGCGCTCGCCGAATCGGCGTTCGTTCCCTCGGGCAGCGGAATCGTCCGATAGAAGCTGCCGTAGCTTCGCTCGCTGCGATAGTAGCCGCGCTGGTTGCTCGTCTGCTCCTGGTGGCGTTCGCCCTGGATGATGACCTCGTCGTCCTCGATGCGCACGTGAATGTCGTCGCGCTTCATCCCTGGAAGATCGGCCTGGATGCAGAGCTTGCCGTCACGCTCGGACACTTCGATGTGCGGCGACCACATCGACGGCGCACCCTGGTAGTTGCCGACGTCCCATGTTCCGCCCTGGCTTGGCTCGCCTTGCGAAAAGCCGCGGCCAAAGCCAAAGTTCTCGAACAGCCGATCCATCTCGTCGCTGATGCGTCGCATCACCGAGAACGGACCGCCGCCGTAACCCGAGCTTCCGTAATACGGCGACATCGACGAGCCACTACGCGTCGAGAGCGGTCCCCCGCCGGACTGCCTGCCGCCCTGCCACGTCGACGTGCCGACATCTCCGCGCCCGGTCCCGCCACTCTGGCCACCTTCGCCGTAGCGTCTCTGCGACATATCCGACTGCGCATGGCTGCCTTGGCTCCTTTGTCCCTGGTCGCCGTATGTGCCGCTTTGCTGCCCGCCGGTACCCTGCTGCGACGAGCCGGTCTGCGACCGGTCCGCACTTTGTTGACGCGATGGATTCTCGCGCGATGGATTTTCGTTCGCCATGCGTTTCTCCTTTGAAGATCGATTGCCGAAGATCCGCCCGAGGCGCTCGGGCGTTTGCCGAGGGCAACCCGTGATCGATTGCAGCGCGTGCTCGCATGAAATTCTTGCAATCGCATCGCGTGTCGCGAATCGCACCGATTGGAAAGCGTCCCGCGGCGAGAGTTCGTGGGCGAGATACGTGCGCGGTGCGATCAACGCATTGGACGCGCTGACAATGCGATTCGACGCGCGGAAAGCCGCGCGCTACGCGATTACGCGTCGAGCGTGCCCGGCCGGCCGTGCAAACGCGAGCTGCGCGGCACGCCGGCCAGCAGGTATTCCATCTGGTCGGCGAGGATGCGGCGGTTTCGGAGGATGAAGTGCTCGTGCCGGTTGGGAACATAGGGCACGTAGAGGAGCGGCATGTTCGCCTGCTCGGGGGCGCGATTGCCCTTGCGCGTGTTGCAACTTCGGCACGCCGTCACCGAATTCATCCACGTATCGCGGCCACCGCGCGACGCGGGAATGATGTGGTCGCGCGAAAGCTCGCGATAGAGATAACGTCCGCCGCAGTACGCGCACACCTGCCGATCGCGCGCGAACAGCATCGGGTTGGTGAGGCTCGGCGTGTGCGCGATCGGACGACCGGCGCTACCCTTGATCGCGAGGATCGACTTGGTCGCGATACGCGAGCGCGAGCCGTCGCGCTGCCAGCCGCCACGGAACTCGCGCACGATGCCGCCGAGCGACCACGCGACCATCTGCTTCGCGTGGTAAGTGATCGCTTCCTCGAGCGCCACCCAGGCCTGCGGCAGGCCGGCCATGTCGACGGTCAGGACGAGGGGGTCCATGGCGAGAGATTGTAAATCCAGCGGGCGGGGGCCGAAGCGAACCGGTCCTTTTCGGGCTTCGACAGGCGCGATTCGTGCAGGCATTAACGCGA
>DATFCW010000369.1:0-3108 GCA_035252665.1 Casimicrobiaceae bacterium
ACGCGCCGGCGCGTGCGGCTTCGTTCGTATCGATGATTCGCCGCGCGCTCGACACGCATTCGACGAAAGCCGCTGCGAGCGTGGGGGCCCATTGAGCTGGCTTGCGAAGCTCCTGCCGCCGCGCATCAAGAGCGTCCCCGGCGCGCGCAAGACGCCGGTTCCCGAAGGCCTGTGGGTCAAGTGCGGATCGTGCGAAGCGACGCTCTACCGCACCGATCTCGAGAAGAACCTTTTCGTCTGCCCGAAGTGCAATTTCCACGATCGCGTCGACGCGCGCGAGCGCATCGAGCAGCTCCTCGATCCCGAAGGACGCTTCGAGATCGGTCTCGAAGTGGTGCCGGTCGACAGTCTCAAGTTCAAGGACACGAAGAAATATCCGGAACGCCTCGAAGTCGCGCTCGAGGAAACCGGCGAGACCGACGCGCTCGTCGTCATGCAAGGCAGCGTCAAGAGCGTGCCACTGGTGCTCGCGGCGTTCGAGTTCGATTTCATGGGTGGCTCGATGGGCTCGGTGGTGGGCGAGCGATTCGTGCGCGGCGTGCGCGTCGCGTACGAGAACAAGCTGCCGTTCGTGTGCGTGTCAGCTTCCGGCGGCGCGCGGATGCAGGAAGGCGTCAATTCGCTCTTTCAGATGGCGAAGACGACGGCGGTTCTGCAGGAGCTCTCGCGCGCGAAGCTTCCGTTCGTATCGATCCTCACCGACCCGACGATGGGTGGCGTTTCCGCATCGTTCGCGTTCGTCGCCGATCTCGTGCTCGCCGAGCCGGGTGCGTTGATCGGCTTCGCGGGCCCGCGCGTGATCGAGCAGACGGTGCGCGAAAAGCTTCCGGAAGGATTCCAGCGCGCCGAGTTCCTGCTCGACAAGGGCGCGCTCGACATGATCGTCGATCGACGCAACCTGAAGGACGAGCTCGCGCGATTGCTCGCAATGCTGACCCGACAACCCCCGCCGGCCGCTTAGATCAGCCGTTCCGAATCAGGTCGTCGAATCACCACAGTGCCAACGGGTAGTGCCTTCGAATCAGGCGGTCCTTGGTCGAAAGCCGAGCGCCTGCGAGTTGGGCATCGGCGACCACCAGACGTGATCACGGTTTGTCGCACGTGTACATACCTCGAATCATTCGACGCAATGGCGTGTACATGATCGCCAAGGCAACCGGCGCGTGCCATCGAAAGGCTTCGCTGTCGTTGGTCTTCCGAAGCGAAAGCCGCACCCTTTAGCGCCTGCGTCCAATGTCGCTTTCGCAATGGCTCGCCTTCATCTCGACGCTTCATCCGAGCGCGATCGCGATGGGGCTCGAGCGCGTTGCCGCGGTCGCTTCGCGCCTGGGCGTGCGCATCGACTGTCCCGTGATCACCGTCGGCGGAACGAACGGCAAGGGTTCGACGTGCGCGATGCTCGAAGCGATCTATCGGCACGCTGGCTTCCGTACCGGCTTGTATACGTCACCGCATTTACTTCGCTTCAACGAACGCGCGCGCATCGGCGGCGACGAAGTGGACGACGACGCGCTGGTCGGCGCGTTCGAGGGAGTGGAGGCGGCGCGTGCTCCTCGCCCCGGCCCTCTCCCCTTCAGCGACAGAAAGCCGAGCGCCATCGAGGCGGGTGAGGGGGCAATCCCACTCACCTACTTCGAATTCACGACGCTCGCCGCTTTGCGCCTCTTCGCCGACGCGCGCCTCGACGTGCTGATCCTCGAAGTGGGGTTGGGCGGCCGGCTCGATGCCGTCAACATCGTCGACTGCGACGTGGCGATCGTGACGACCGTCGACATCGATCACGTCGAGTTCCTGGGCGCGACGCGAGAAGCGATCGGGCGCGAGAAGGCCGGCATCTTTCGCCCTGGACGTCCGGCGATTTGCGGCGATACCGATCCGCCGCACTCGCTTGTCGAACACGCGACGGCGATCGGCGCCGTGCTGCGGCGAATAGGCGTCGATTTCCGCTACGTCACCGAAGGCACGCACTGGCGCTACGAAGGACCGGGCGGTGCGCGCTATGGCTTGCCGTTTCCGGCGCTTCGCGGCAGCTATCAACTCGCGAATGCGGCCACCGCGCTCGCTGGCGTCGACGCGTTGCGCGACCGCCTGCCGATCGCCGCGAACGCGGTTCGGGCGGGCCTCGTGCACGTCGAATTGCCCGGGCGCCTCCAGGTCGTGCCCGGCCGTCCCGCGATCGTGCTCGACGTCGCGCACAATGCTCAGGCAGCGCGAAACCTCGCCGTCGCGCTCGGCGCGATGGGAACGTTCGCGCGAACCTTTGCCGTCTTCGGCATGCTGGCGGACAAGGACATCGATGCGGTCACGAAGGCACTCGCGCCGCGCATCGATCGCTGGTACGTCGCGCCGCTTCCTGGGCCGCGCGGTGCATCGGTCGCGCGCATTGCCGCCGCGCTTGCAACCGCGGGTGTGGCTGGCGAACACGTCGCGACGTTCGATGACATCGCGCAGGCGTTCGCAGTTGCGCGCAACGACGCGAACGACGCTGATAGAATCGCGGCCTTCGGTTCGTTTCTCACCGTCGCGGCGGTGCTCGACGAGTTGCGCGCACGGCGACGAGCGGACCTATAGCGATGCAGGAGTTGGCCGATCTCAACGTCGACGAGTTGCGCAGGCGCGCGCGCCGGCGCCTTGTCGGCGCCGTCGTCCTTGCGCTCGGCGTCGCGGTCGTCGTGCCGATGCTCCTTGAAACCGAGCAGAAGCCGCTCGGTGACGACGTGTCCGTCAAGATTCCACCGGTGGACAGCGGGAAGTTCGTCAATCGCCTGAACGACGGCGCCGCCAAGAGCGAGGCTAACGCGAAGAGCGACGACGCGAAGCCCGCGACGCAGCCTGCGCCCGCTACCGAGGATGCGTCCGAACGCTCGCACAAGTACGACACGCGTGTGTCGGACGACGCCAACGGCAAGGCGTCGGAAAACGCGTCGGCGCCCCCTGCGCCGATCGTACCGGCGCCGTCATCGTCCACCGCATCCGCAGCATCGACGTCCGCGCAAGCCGAGTCCTCGCCGCCACCTATCGCTGCACCGGCAACCGACGCCGCGAACGTCACGCATGCGGCCGATACCGCGAAGCCCGCGCACGCGCCGAGCGCGGCTGCACAGCGCG
>DATFCW010000370.1:0-9924 GCA_035252665.1 Casimicrobiaceae bacterium
AGCGCTTCGAAACCGCTCTCCTTGTAGCGGTTGAAGATCTTGTAGCCGGTCTTACGAGAAATCGCGAATTCCCGACATAAGTCGCTCATCGCCTCGCCGTCGAGCAACTTGGCGATAAACCGCAGACGCTGATCCATCACCAAACACTCCTTCCACGGCATAGACACCTCCCCGCCCCAGAGGCGGGAAAGTGTTACCCATGTGTCCGGTACGCTATGTCACCTATGTCTCGAGCCGCTCAGAGGTGTTCCGGTTACCTAGGTAACGGCTAATACCGGCGGTGTCCGACTGGCTTCCAGTTGCGAGTGGCGCCGGTCCAGCGTTCTGGACTGCATTGGCGCGCCCGCTGATATAGCTGGTGTCGCCGCGCCAGGATGTCATGCTCCAGACGCGCGTGACGTTGGTCAGGCGTCACGTAGCGGCTGGCGCTATGGCGATGCGTGCCGTTGTACCAGTCAACGAAGCGAGCCACCCACCGATTGGCTGATGCAAGTCAGCGAACGGTAGCCGCGGGTACGCGGGCGTGTGCTTCAAGGTGCGAAACAATGCTTCCGAGTACGGATTGTCGTCGGAGACGTGCTGGCGGACTGAAGGACGGGATGGCGCCAAGCCACTGTAGCGTTGCGATCATCGTGCTGCCGCGCATCGGAGCGCCGTTGTCGGAGTGCAACACAAGGCCGCGCGAATCGACGTTACCCGCGACGCACGCATCTCTCATGAGCGCCGCAGCGAACTCTGCCGACGCGCGTGCCGCAATGCGCCAGCCGACAATGCGACGGCTCCAGACATCCATGATGAGGTAGAGGTACAAGTACGATCCGCGCACTGTCGTTGGTAGCCAGGTGATGTCCCAGCTCCGCACTTGGTTCGGCGCACTCGCTCGGTGATCCGTTACTTGATTCCCCGATGTAGCGCGGTTACCACGGCGGCAGCTAATCGCACTCGACAAAAAATCGCAGCTTTGAACAAGTAATCGGCAGATTTTGAAAGCGCGCTCCGCTTGCCCGGGACTAGACTTCTCGGCCGTCGCCTTGTACGCCTGAAGATCCCGTTCGTGACCACCGCATCCTTCATTGGAGAGCCAGATGTCATCTAAAGCGAAGCGCGCACGTTCTCGTTGGCTCGAAGCCACCCCTGCTTTTGCCCTTACTGCATTGTGGGCGGCTCTCTACGCTACCGGCGCCGTTGCGAACCAGTGGTCGTATCCGGGGGATCCGGGCCGTATCGCCACATCACCGGCCGATCTTGCCGCCGCGGAGGCCAGCTGGGAGACGCCGGAATACCTGCGCAGTTGGGGGCTGACAGCACAGCAAGCATCGACCGCCTATGCCTTGGGATATTACGGTCAAGGCATCACCGTGGGCATCATGGATTCAGGTGTTCAGGCCGAGCATATGGAATTCCAGGGCGGACGCTTCATCCCGGTCATCGAAGAAGGCGTATACGGCACGTCGGGTTACCGGTACAGGGACAAACGGCCAGCAAACCCGTTTACCGCAGGCAACCATTTTTTCATGACCGGCGAATACAACTCAGGTGACGCCAACGGCTGGAACGCGAGTCATGGCACCGCCATGGTCGGGATCATGGGCGCTAACCGCGACGGCGCGCCGAACCCTCTCAACATGCAGGGCTTCGCCTTTGCATCGACGATTGTTCTAGGCAATACCGGAGCGAGCGACGAAAACAGCCACGGCCCCTACCACGATTACACCTTTGTCTATACGGGCTACAAAGCTCTGGTGGACGCCGGCGCCCAAGTCATCAACAGCAGTTGGGGTCAGATTTGCCTGACCGTCCCCAAAAGCGGTCCCAAATCGATCGGGAGAGACGGTGGGAGTCTCGTGAGTCCGTGGTATCAGCGGACCCTGGCGGACGAGGAATATATCTATTTCTATTTCAGGAAATTCTACGACGCAGGCGGCTATCAATCCGATCCGAATCATCCGGGACTTTCCTTCGAAGACGCGATGTATGACGCGGTGAAGGACACCAGTGTCGTCCACGTGAGATCTGCCGCGAACTCCGACCAGGAGAACCCGAACAACATGGCGTTCTATCCGTACTTCAATCCCGATGCGGAAGGACACTGGATAGCCGCTGGCGGGCTCGCTCAGTCGGGTAACGAATACATCCTCAACACCAGGGAAAACGAGGCAGGCCCATACGCCAAGTGGTGGTATATCGCCGCGCCCAACGGCGATGCTTCAACGAACCTGAACAATACGTATGGCACTGCAGGAGGCACGTCCGGATCGTCGCCCCACATAACCGGCGCGATGGCGCTGCTGCTTTCCCGGTATCCGAACCTCAATGCCATGCAGGTTCGCGATGTGCTGTTCACCACGGCGCAGAACAAGAAATCCGACGGCGTAACGTTCCTCGATCTTTGGACCGCTCCCGACGGCCAGCCCGATGAGCGGTACGGCTGGGGGTATCCCGATATTGGCAAGGCAGTGTACGGCCCCGGTCAGTTCCTGGGCCCCGTCAATTACACCGCGGATAAGGCGCCCGTGGATGTGTGGTCGAACGACATCAGCGAGGTCGCGATCAAGGCCAGGGAAAGCGAGGATTTGGCGTGGCTTAAAGCATACAAGGAGCAAGGCATTGCAGCCGCAGGCGAATTCAACCTGAACGAGGACGGGTATGCGCTTCTTGGCATCGAGGATATTGTCGGAGTTCCTCAGCCGGCTGACGTTGCGCCCGCCAACTGGGCCAGCGACCCCGCGTGGCAGGCATACGCCCAAGCAGCCTTGGCCTACCAGACCATCGACCAGGCGCACGCCAACTTGTGGCGCAAGCAATGGATGGACAAAAGAGCAGCGTCGATTCAAAACAAGATCGACAACGGCCTCTACACCGCTTCTCTAACGAAGTCCGGCGCTGCCACGTTGTTCCTCACCGGCAATAACAGCTATACGGGCGAGACCAACGTCAACGGCGGCAAGGTATCGATCGACGGCTCGCAAGCAGGCGACGTCGTGGTGAACGGCGGCACCCTCGGCGGTAGTGGAAACATCGCGGGAAGCGTCAACGTCGTGACCGGCGTGTTGTGGCCAGGTCTTTCGCCCGAGGAGTCAGCCTTCCTCGCCAGTCCACAATCGCCGGCTGAAATCAGCGTGCCGCCGGGAAACGTGCTAAGCGTCGGCTCGCCCGTTCATATCGGGCACAAGGCGGGGTTCGAGAGCACGATCCGCAGCAATGGCGATTACACGGCAGTTATCACGAGCAGCAATCTGATCCTCGATGGCTCGCTGTTCCTGGATATCGAAGGCGCGCCAACGCCCGGCACAGTGCTGACGATCATGAGCGGAAGGAAAGTCGTCGGGACATTTAGCAACCTTCCGGAGGGTAGTACAGTGGTCGCAAGCGGCCAGAAGTTCCGGATCTCCTATCGCGGAAACAAGGTGACGCTGACCGCCCTTGGCGCGTAGACGATCGCCTCGCTCTACTCGATTGCTTCGATGAAGGATTTGTTTGACGAGGCGGTTTTAGATCAAGAGGTTTACTGAATAACGAATCAGCTCGACAAAAGCCCCGCCTCGGCGGGGCTGTTGTTTGCAAGCGGCTGGCAATCGTCAATGGAGATGCGCATGGGCCCCATGGTCCATCCGCTGCGCCGCGAACCACTCGTGCACCGCGGCCACGGTCGATTTGTCCCGGCTGGCGAACGTAATGCTCGCTCCGTTGGCCAACTGCTTGTATTTCACTTGCAGTCTGGCACCCGACGCAGCAAGCGACGCGAGGCCCGGCATTTCCTGGCCATGAATCGCCGCGGGATCGGAAAAGTCTCCGCGTGCGAAGCGCTGCGCTTCACTTCGAAGATGCGAGCGAATGAGCTCGATTTGCTTGGCATCGCGCTTGTCGTTCGCGGTCACGGTTTCCACACCACCCGTCGGTGTATCGTCGAAGAAGTGTTGCGTCCTCGCGAGATCGAAAGGCATGACGACGGACCCCTTTTGCTGCACTTCGTCCTGCCGAGTCGACGATTGACTCAATGCCGAGTCGACAAACGCCGATGCGATGCACGCGGCAAGCGCCAAAACGATCCGTCTCATCACGCCTCCCAAAGTTCGTCCGACGATGTCGGCTGCCGAAATCCTGCGCGACCTAGTTGGAATCCCACGGCCGGTACCCCTGTTTGCCAACCGTCGAGGCTACGCCCGCAGTATCCTATCGCCGCGATCGCCTGCTCTGCAGTCCGTCGCGAAGCTTTCCGCCGTCCGGCCTGTCGAATCCCGATGAACCCGAATCTGCGCCGTTGCCTTGCCGTTGCTGCCGTCGCGACCGGGGGAATCGCGCTCGCGCCGGCGGCATTTGCGCAAGCCCCTTCGGCGAACGAAACACCGAGGAGCGGTCCTCCGGTGCCGCCGGTCTACAAATGCCACCAGCCGGACGGCACCGTCCTCTATCAGGACTACGCCTGCAAGGGTGCCGTCGTCGTCGACATCAAACCGGATTCAGCCGATCCCGCGGCCATCGAGCGATTGCATCGCGAGCTTGCCGCTTCCGACCACTCCGCCGCGCAACGACGCGCCGTTGATGCCACCATCCAGCGCGCGCAGATCGAGCGCGCCCGCGAAGTCGAGGCGCAGCAGCGCTACGAGGATCAGCAAGCGCGGCAAGAGGAAGCGGCTGGGTCCTACCCCGGCTATTTCTTCATCACGCCGCAGCGACCGCTCAAGGCCCATCGCCACGATCGGCACGAGCATCGTCCGCAGATCGTTCCGAAGCACCGCCCGCCTTCGATGCTTCACCGCGAACAGCCGATCTGAATAGGTGCAACATGCGCGTGCCTCGCGCATGGAAAGCGCATTCAGCCGCGGATCGGAACACCGCTCAGAGATGCGCGGCGCCGGTTCCGAAGAGTCCTACCACGCCGACCAGAATCAGATAGATCGCAACGATGTAGTTGAGAAGTCGCGGCACGATCAGGATCAGGATGCCGGCGATCAGCGCGACGAGCGGCGCAAAGCTCAGGGAAATGTTCATGTGTTGTCCTGTGGCAATGCCGGGAGAGGGCTCGCCATGTTACTGCATGCGGATCGCATGGAGCCGAAAGCGAAGCGAAATCTCGTCCCGCACCTGGATCGCGCCGCCGAGGATCGAAAGCGGCTCGATGCCGAAGTCGCTCTGGCGTAGCGCGAGTTGCCCGGAAACGTCGATCTCACCCGAGCTCAACGAAAGCCGAATCGGCACCGGCACAATGCGCGTCGTACCGTGCAATGTGAAAGCGACGTCGACATGGTCGTGTGGATCGCCGGCGACCGGCGCCTGAACGTGCATGCGCACGAACGGATAGCGTTCGGTATCAAGAACGCGCGTCAGCATGTTGCGTCGCGTGCCGGCGATATCGTTGGCCGACGGATGCGTGTCGAAACGGGCTTCCGCGCGCAGCGCCGGCTCGTCGACCGTCAATCGGTCGAGCGGCGCATAGAGGTCCGCGCGTCCCGCGCGTGGCCAGACAAAACCTTCGATGTCGCGGCTCGCCACCACGTGATCATGTCCAAGGCGTGCGAGCGCGCCCGCACGCCGCACTTCGATGACGACGAGCGACGTGCGCGGATCGATGGCGTAGACGGCGTTGCCGTGCGCGGCAGCGTCGCGATATACCTGCGCGGGAAATGTCTCTGGCGCGAGCGCTGACAACGCCGGAGGTCGGATTTGCGGCGCGCACGCCGCCAGTGCGATCGCGAACGCGACCGCAGCGAGCCGGCCACCTCGCATCAGCGACGCGCTCGGCTGCGGCGCTCGATTTCGGCAGCGAGCGCTTCGAGATCGCGGATCGCCGTCTGCTCGACGACGGGCTGCAGTGCGCGACCGAACGGCACGAACGCCGATTCCACGCGACCGACGTAGTCGAGTCGCACACCAGTCGACGCCTCGGTCAGCACGAACGTGCTCGAAAGCGAAGGCAGCGGGGGCGCTTTCGCGAACGAGCGAAGCTCGTGCGTCGGGAATTCGGCAATCTCGTAGGTGACGCGCAGCGGGAAGCGCGCCCACCATAGCGCGACCTCGTCGGCCTGCTCGACCACAACGCTCGAGCCGTGACGTGCGACGACACGGCTCGCGCGGACGCCCGGGATGAAGCTTCGATAACGCGCGTAATCGGTGAGCACGCTCCATGCCGTTACCGCATCGGCATCGAGCGTCGCCGTCGCTTCGATCATCACGTCGTCGCCGACTCGCGTGACGCGTGCGTCCACAGCGGCGGCCCTCGCATCGACCGAAACGGTTGCGAGCACGACCAGTGCAAGCACTGCCGCGACCCGCACCGTTCCGCTGGCATGAACGAACATCCCAACGCCAACAGGCGCGATGCCTGACACATTCCCCGAACGCGCCTGGATGCTGCGATGTCTCGTGGAAATCAGCGGGGGAATGCCTGGATCGATCGTGCTGTTCGCCGATGCACGACGACCGCCGATCGCGCGAGCGACGCGTTCGGCGTGGACGTCGCATCCCCGGGGCAGAACGTTCTCCGATACATCGGTAAGGAGCTCACGTGTCCACGCAAATCTCTCTCGCGCACTCGCGCATTCGAACCACTCGTGCAATGGCGTCGTTCGCGTTCGCGTTGTCGCTCGCATTCACCGGCAGCGCGTCCGCGCAACTCGCGCCCAACCAGACGCAAGGCTTCGGCAACGGCCGGCTGGTTACCTTTACGTATCTGCAGAATTTCGACTGCGTCGACGAGCCGCTGCTCGATCTGGACTTCAACGGTCGCCCGGCGCAATCGGATCCGAACGAGATGCAGACGCCGATTTGCCAAGTCGTCACCGAGCCCGCGCACGATCCTTCCGGCGGCGATTTGCGGCACACCGCGCATCTTTACGTGCTCGTGCCGATGTTCGGAAGCAGCAAGGACGCGAGCGACGCGATGGACTGTCCGGATGGCGGCCGACCCGGCGAGCTTTGCGGAACAACCCTCGGCAACACGCTCATCGGTCTCTTTGGTTTCGTTCCCGAGGCATGGAGGAAAGCGCCAAGTGTTCCAACCCAATGTCCCGATCCGAACAACCACGTGCCGGGCACGTGCACGATGCACGCCTCGTCGGTCGATCTTTCGGTGTTGCTCGCGGGAATGCCAGGCGTGCCCAATCCACCAACCGGACCCATCTTCGTGCCGACGCCCAATCACAGCCACGTCGTCGACAATTCGCGCGTCAATGCAAAGCCGATCTGGTGGGAAGTGCGACCGGTGCTCGTGATGGATCAGTCCGACTGGCCCGCAGCGGACGGCAGCAGCGGCATCACGTCATCGAAGATCATGGATGCGGCGGAAGCGGCCGGCCGTGCAGTCGAAGTCGGCTCGAATTTCTTCCTGTTCTTCAGCTCGAAGATGGCCGGCATGCACGGCATGCACTGAGCTCGGATAACGGTCCGCTTCACCGAAAGCGCGCGAGATACGCATTGGCGTTTTGCGCCTCGCGCGCTCGGAGCCGCGCACATCCATCGATCGATTCGAGCACCTGCGCGAGATTGCGCGTGGCACCTGGATAGCGTGCCGCGCGATCGCGCCAGAACGAAGCGACCGCGGTCCGATCTGCCTCACTGCACAGCCCTTCGGCATAGCCAGGCCAACCGCCGGGCGCATCGCCATCGACGCGCGCCGCGAGTGCATCGAAATGTCCGGCAATGAAGTCGTAACGCGGACGCGGCGGCGGCGAGGCATAGGCGGCTAGCCCGAGCGCGGTCATCGCTTCGCGCACGTCGATGTGCGGATCGAGCAGGAGCGCGTACGCGCGGCTCGCGAGCATCGGATCGCGAAACGAGAAGAGCGCGATCATCAGGTTGCGGCGATCGAGCCGATCGCGCGTTTCGCGCAGCGACCGCTCCATCGCATCGAAAAGCGACCGATCGCCGGATTCGGCGGCGACGAGCAGCACGGTGTCCGCGATACCAGGGTCAACGGCCGCCCGATCGCGTAACCAGCGCTGGGCAAGCGATCGCGCCTCGCGCGCGAGCGACCGCACGTCCGCACCGGCGAAGCGCAGCAGCGCGCGCCGCACGAGGCGATCGTCGTCGCTCTCGCCGTGCCTGGGCGTGAAGCCGATCGCCCGGGCCCGCGGTCCGAACGTCTCCCGCACGAACGCCGCGAAATCCTCGCGTGCGCCCTCGCCGATCGCTTCGTCGCGAACGAACGTGGCAAGGTCGAGCGCCGCGGCGAGCACGGCACGATCGGGCGAGGTAGCCGCCGCTCGAATCGCGTCAAGCACGCTCGCCGCATCCATCTCGCCGGCACGGAGGCCTGGCCGCAGATCGTAGACGAAGGTGGCATGCTCGGCGGGCGTCAGCCGCGCTTCCTGCGTTGCGAGCATCGGTCGCATGGACGCGTCGTACGATGCAACGTAATAGCCTCGCCCGCCCGCATTCGCGAATACGAAAGTCGGGCATGCGTTACCGAGATCCATCGTCGCCTCGCGATCGACGAGCAGCGTGCACGCTTCGCGCGTCTCGTTTTCGGAGCCATAACGCACGCACACCGGAATGTTCCACGTTTGCGCGCTTGGCGTCGCGCCGTATGGCGCATAGCGGCGTTGGATCAATTCAAGTCGTGGTCGCGCGGCCGCGCAATCGAGCTTCATCGCGACTTCCGGGACACCGTTCTGATCGAGAAACGTCCGAAACGCCGGCGCGACCGGAAGCGGCGTCGATGCGGCGAGAGCGCGAAGGAAGTCGTCGGCCGACGCATTGCCGTCGCGATGCTGCTCGAGGTACGCGCGCACGCCGCGACGGAACGTCTCCTGGCCGAGCCAGCCCTCGAACATTCCGATGACCGTCGCGCCCTTTTGGTAGGTGATCGAATCGAACGCGTTGTAGATGTCCCCGCGCGTAGCGATTGGCTGGCGAATGCTCCGCGCCGACGAAAGCGAATCGGCTTCGATCGCGTTGGCGCGCGCACGAACGCCGCCGGCGCCGTGCTCGTACGCGGGATTCCATGCGTCGACCGTCTTGTCCGCAAACCACGTCGCGAACGCCTCGTTGAGCCAGATATCGTCCCACCATGCCATCGTGACGAGGTCCCCGAACCATTGGTGCGCGATCTCGTGCGCGGCGACGTTCACCAGCGTATGACGATAGGCCGCGCTCGCCGAACCGGGTGCGATCAGGATTGGCGCACCGTAGGTAATCAACCCGGCGTTTTCCATCGCGAAGCGAACCGTCAACGGAATCGCCGCATGGTCGAGCTTTGCGTAGGGATAGCCGATGCCGAACCATTCCTCCTCACGGGCGAGGAGCTCCGGAAGCGTGCGGATCGCGAAGGCGAGATCGCGCCGATGTCGCTGGCCGGCGATCACGCGAACGGGCTTTCGCGACTCGCCGACACGACCGGCATTGACGATGTCCCAGGGCCCGACGGCAAACGCGATGAGATATGACGGCAGCGGTGTCGTCTGCCCAAAGCGTACGACCTTCATCCGGTCGGCGCTGGGCGTTTCCGAGACGATCGGCGTGTTCGAGATCGCCGAGAGATTGCGCGGGATGCGAAGCGTGATCTCCCATGGCACCTTGAAGCCCGGCTCGTCGAAGCAAGGGAAAGCGCGTCGCGCGCTCGTCGACTCGAACTGCGTCATCGTGTACGACGCGCCGTTGTCGTCCAGCGTGAAGATGCCGCGCGCGGAATCGCGATTCTGCTTCGCCTCGAACGCAAGCGCGATTCGGTGCTCGCCGGCTGGAAGTGGAGGATCGAACGCGAGGCCGACGAACTGATCGCCGCCGGTCAACAAGTGCGCCAGGCGCGGCGCGCCGTCGACCGTGACACGCGAAATCGCGAGCTCGACCGCATTTAGCCAAAGGATCCGATGCGCTACGTCCAGCGCGACGTCGATCGCAATTTCGCCCTGCGCGCTGGCGGCACCCGGGACGATGGCGAGCGAAAGCGCGTAATGGGTCGGCCGGGCATCCGACGGAAGTCGAAGC
>DATFCW010000371.1:0-3183 GCA_035252665.1 Casimicrobiaceae bacterium
GTCGGTATGATGCCGCCGCACGGAACGGCATAGCAGCCGAACCTTCGGCAGATAGTTGAGCGCGGCGCTGGTGAAGACGTGCAACTTGCGGGTCATGGACACACGCCGCCAAGCTCGCGGTCGCGCCCGGTGGATGCGCGAGCGGCAAGCTCGGCGTGGAAGGCAACGAGCGTGTCGAGCGCCGAATCCGCGCTGATTTCCGCGCACAGCCGGGCATTGGCGTAATCCCTAAGCCGCTCCGGTGGCGCACCGAGATCGAACGCGACGATCGGCAGTTGCAATTGCATCAACTCGGCGACGACATAGGAGAACGTTTCGGCGCCGATCGACGGGAAGAGGACCATATTCACGCCGTGCGCTTCGATCAGATCGACGAGCTGTTCGCGCCGGTAAGGTCCGGTGATGCGCAAGCGCTGCGACCGGATTCGTCGATCGAGGCCGCCGATGACGACGACGCGCGCGTCTCGCCGCTCACGGTCGAGGCGCCGCACGATATCGCACACCAGTTGCGCGCCCTTCCACTCGGTAATATGCCCGATGACGCCTATCGTGAGCGGAGCGGCAGCGTCGATCCTCGGCTTTCGAGGCAACTGAAGATCGACGCGATGCGGGATCAAGGTGATCCGCGTTTGATCGAGCGCCGGATGCGCCTTCAGCAGGAGCGAGCGCGACGATTGCGAGAAACAGCGTAGCTCGTCGGCCGTCTGGAGCAGCCTCCCCCAGATGGCGCGCCAGGGCGCGATGCGCGTCGGAGGCGACAACCCGACGTAGCTTCTGCGATGGCGCGCGATGCACGACTCGCATTCGGCGAGTGGCGGAATGTCGCAGTAGCGGCCTTCCGCGTTGATCAGGAAGAACGACGGGCACACGGCATAGTAGTCATGAATGGCGACCGTCAGGCGGGCTTTTCGATGGCGCTCGCGAAACGACGCGACCCAATCCGCGAACACGAGCGGCTCGTCGAAGCCAACGGGGCTGTTCACCACCATGTCGTCGATGGCCCCACTGTCGATCAACGCGTCGAGCAGGAGAAACGACGATACGCGGTACGTCTCGTCGTTCTTCCCGTGCTTTCTTGCGATGAGTCGATAGTCGAGCGTCGGCAGGTTGTACGTACATAGCAGGACCGTGCGGCCGGCTGCAAGCCGCTCGGCGACGATTTCCTCGCGATAGAAGTTCGCGCCGCCGCCCATGTTGTGGTCAAAGACGATCGTCACGTGCCGTTCCCGGGCAATCGATGCCTTCAGCGTTCTTGCGATGCGATCATCGTCGAGCGAAGGAGCGAAATAGCTCTGCGAACGTGCGCGAGAGAGAACCCCTCGGACATCACCACGACGCAGACGCCGACCGGCTGCACGCAGCACCCACAGCACCTGGCGAAGCTTGCCGCGTCGCTGCGTTCCGGCGTCGATCAGGCGCGTGACATCGACGGTGACGGCGCCGCCATCCGCGTAACGCACCTCGAGATCGAAGCGCTTGATGTCGCCGGGCGCGTATCCGGTAGCGACGAATCCCGACCGGTCGGCATCGACGGCGTCCGGGAACGCCTGCCGCACGTCGTCGCGCGCGAGTCCATGATTGATGGGGATCTCGGATGCCCAGCCGTCGCCTGTGATTCGCAAAGCAACCGCATCGATCGCGCGCGAAGCATCGCTGATCCAACCCCAGCCGAAGATCCGTCGGTCGCGAATGAACAGCCGGTCGATGGCGTAGCGAAGGCCTGGCGTCGCTTGAGTGCTTGCGGCTGAAGTCATGCCAGCGTCAGCACTACCGGCTGATGGTCGGACGCCTGGGTCTTCTGGTCGACGCGCACGTCGCGTACGCGCGAGCGCAATTCCTCGCTGACGAAGATTAGGTCGCAGTGAAGCTCGGGCTCGTCGGGTCGCTTCTTTTCGTAGATCTTGAATGTCGCCGGATGCGGTGCGCCGGGATGCGCCAGATCCCACGCATCGAAAAGCGGCGGAGTGTCGCCATCGAACGGCGCAAGCATCCGCCGATGCTCCGGCGAATCAGGTTCGAAGTTGCAATCGCCGGTGATGATCGTCTCGCGCGGACGCACGAATGTGTGGAACGGCCCGCCGTCGCGTATCGTGACCTTGCCGTCGCGCGCGTGTGCATGGCCCTCGGCATAAATGCAGCGAAGCGCTTCCACCTGCGCCATGCGTTGTTTCGCCGAATAGTATTCGAGGTGCGTCGTGATGACGCGGACGTCTCCGAAATGACTCGCAACGATCGCCTCGATCGCGATCCGAGGCATGCCGGGCACGCCTGGATCGAGCGGAAACGGCAGAAGATGCCGATACACCTGGCGCACCGGAAGCCGCGACAGGATGATGTTGCCGAAGCGTCGCCGACGCCGACCCTCGCCCGGCTGATCGACCGCGGCGCCGGGAACCACCGCGAAACCGGCCAGCAATTGCGAAAGTCGCGCGAACTGATCCTCGCCGTCGCTTCCCGCGAGCCGCGGATCCGGATAGTTGTCGGCGATCTCCTGCATGCAAAGCACGTCGAAATCGGCGAAACGCTTTGCTTCGCCGACGATCCGCGCCGGATCGACGACGCCGTCGACGCCGCGGCACCATTGCACGTTCCAGGTTACGAGGATCACGAGCGATATCCGATTGGCATCATGTCGAGGTATGCGTGGTCTCGAATGGCGATGCGCCCTGCGTTGCGCGCCATGCGAAGGCGAGCGCGATCGGCGCCGCGACGATCGTCCACGTCAGGTAACGAAGGTCGGCTGCCGGCGCGAGCGGAAGGTATCCCGCTGCATATAGTAATGCGCCGCCGGCGATCGCCAGCGCGAGCTGCGCTTCGGGCCGCCCTCGCCGCGACCACGCCAGCGCGAATGCAACCACGTCGAGCGCGACGTACGGAAGCGCGGCGAAGAGCCACGTCGGACGAAGCGCCGCCGCGAGACGATAAAAGGCCGCCTGCGCTTCGGGCGCGATTGGACTCGAGTAGGGCGGGTTGTCACGATAGCCGGCGCGATCGACGAAATAGGCGAGCGCCTGTGCGTCGCCGCGATGGCGCCCGAGCAAAAGCTTGAACGTGCGCAACCGATGATGCGCATAGGCAAGCGGATGGCGGACAGCCGCTTCGATCCAGTCGACGAAAAGCTCGCGTAATCTCGCCGCCGGGTACGGCTCACCGACCCCGT
Organism: Casimicrobiaceae bacterium; assembly: GCA_035252665.1. Taxonomy (GTDB): domain Bacteria; phylum Pseudomonadota; class Gammaproteobacteria; order Burkholderiales; family Casimicrobiaceae; genus VBCG01. The sequence goes on from DATFCW010000371.1 coordinate 3,161, forward strand.
CGCGCACGCCCGAGTGCGATTTC
>DATFCW010000372.1:0-16206 GCA_035252665.1 Casimicrobiaceae bacterium
AACACCGTGGTCGATCCGAAGAACTTCGACCCCAAGTCGTTTGTCGACATGAAAGCAGACGTGTGCATCATCCCGCCGAATTCGTTCGCGCTGGCGAGCACGGTCGAGAACTTCCGCATCCCGCGCAACGTGCTGACGATCTGCCTGGGCAAGTCGACGTACGCGCGCTGCGGCATCATCGTGAACGTCACCCCGCTCGAGCCCGAATGGGAAGGGCACGTGACGCTCGAGTTCTCGAACACGACGCCGCTGCCCGCGAAGATCTACGCGAACGAGGGCGTCGCTCAGGTCATCTTCTTCGAATCGGACGAAGTCTGCGAGACGTCGTACAAGGACCGCGGCGGCAAGTACCAGGGGCAGAAGGGCGTCACGCTGCCGAAGATGTAGCCGATTCGGTTAAGGTCGTCTCCGACCTGCTTACGGCCTTACGCCAACCGGCTCGTCCCTAGATAGATCAACGCGCTTATCAGCGCCGCGGCCGGCAACGTAATCACCCACGCGACGACGATCCGTTGCGCGACATGCCAGCGCACTGCCGCGGTTCGTCGCGCCGCCCCCACGCCGATGATCGCGCCGGTAATCGTATGCGTCGTGGACACCGGCACGCCGAAGGCGGTTGCGAGGTAGAGCGTGATCGCGCCGCCGGTCTCGGCACAGAAGCCCTGGATCGGTTTGAGATGCGTGATCCGCGAACCCATCGTATGCACGATCCGCCAGCCGCCGAACAGCGTGCCGAGCGCCATCGCGAATTGGCAGGCGAGCACTACCCAGAAGGGAACGTGAAACGCGCCGCCGAGCATCCCCTGCGAATAGAGCAGCACGGCGATGATGCCCATCGTTTTTTGTGCGTCGTTGCCGCCGTGACCTAGCGAATAGAGGCCGGCCGACACGAGTTGCAGCATGCGAAAGCGGCGGTCGACGGCAAACGGCAGCGATCGCAGATTCGCCCATGCGACGACGAGCGCGATCAATTGGGCGAGCACGAACCCGAGAAGCGGCGAGAGCACGATGCCGAGCGCGGTTTTGCCGAGGCCCTCGAAGACGATCGATCCGAAGCCGGCCTTCGCGACGCCGGCGCCGGTGAGTCCGCCAATCAGTGCGTGACTGCTCGACGAAGGAAGGCCGAGTGCCCAGGTGAATGCGTTCCAGGCAATCGCGCCGGCGAGCGCTCCGAAGATGACGTGCGCATCGATGACGTTCGCCGCGACGATGCCCGTGCCCAACGTGTTCGCGACGTGCAGGCCGAAGACCGCGAATGCGATGAAATTGAAGAACGCCGCCCATACGACGGCGATGCGCGGCGTCAAAACGCGCGTCGATACGACCGTCGCGATCGAGTTCGCCGCATCGTGCAGGCCGTTCATGAAGTCGAACAGCAGCGCAACGGCAACGAGCCCGAACACGAACGCCGGCGCGAGCGCGATGGTTTGCATCGCGGGCGTCAGACGTGCTTCGCGGTGATGGTCTCGATCTGGTTCGCGACGTCGTCACACTTGTCGACGACGCGCTCGATCCACTCGTAGAGCTCTTTCTGGTCGAGGTAGCCGATCGCGTCGAGCCGTCCTTGGCGGAGGTCGTCGCGGATGCGCGACAGCGCGGCATCGAACGTCTCGTCGGCCTTTTCCTCGACCTGGCCGACCCTCTGGCACACCGCATAGATCTCGCGGAAATCGCGCGAGATCGAATCGAGGAACGGTATCGCCTTCTTGAGCAGTTCCGCGCTTTCGACGATCGCGCCGACCATCGTCTGCATCTCGGCGGGAAACGTCGACAGCTTGTAGCGCTGGATGCCCTTCGCGCTGTCCTCGATCAGGTCGACCACGTCGTCGAGCTCGTGCGCGAGGACCAGGATGTCTTCGCGATCGATCGGGGCGTTGAACGTGCGGTTGGCGGAGACGAAGATCTGCCGCACGACAGCATCGGACTTCTGCTCGATCGCGCGAATCGATGCGATATGCGCGTCGATGGCCACTTCGCGCGTTCCCACGATGTCGCGAAGCTCGACCGCGGCATCCACGATGCATTCCGCCTGCTCGCAGAACAGGCTCGTGAAGCTTCGTTCCGGCGGCATCAGGCGGCTGAAGAAGTTGAGGGTCATGGGCAATTCGCGGTCGAAGTGAATGGGCGTCGCTCATATGGCTCCAGCGAAGACGCAGGCATGCGACGTCCGGCAGCGCGATGGTACCTGAGCGCTTGCGATCGTTGCCGGCCATGCTCGCAACCTGCATTTGGCACAATGGCATTGCCTGCGACGCGATGATGCATTCCGAAAATAGTTCCGATCCACGAATCGCCGAGGCGCAACCGCTGCCCGCGCAATGCGACATCGCGATCATCGGCGGCGCCGTCGTCGGCTCGTCGGTGGCTTACTTCGCCAAGCGCCTGGCGCCCGCGGCGAACGTCGTCGTCATCGAGCCCGATCGAACCTACGAATTCGCGTCGACGCTTCGCGCATCGGGTGGCGCGCGCCGGCAGTTCTCGTGTCCCGAGAACATCGCGATGTCCAACTTCAGCATTCCGTTCATCGCGCATGCGGACGACGAGCTTGCGATCGACGGCGAGAAGGCGCATGTCGACTGGCGCGGAGGCGGCTATCTGTTCATCGTCGGCGAGGCCGACGTCGGCGTGCTGCGTGCCAATTGGGAAGTGCAGAGGGATCACGGGGTCGATGCGCAATGGCTCGATCCCGAAGCGCTGCACAAACGCTTCGCGTCGATGAATCTCGATGGCATCGCGGCCGGCGTGCTGACGCCGCAGGACGGATGGTGCGATCCGAACGGCTTGCTGCAGGCGTTACGTCGCAAGGCACGCTCGCTCGGCGCTTCGTACATCGACGATCGGGTTGTCGCCATCGAACACGATGGGAAGCGCGTACGTAGCGTGCGTCTTGCGAGCGGAGCCGCGATCACGGCCGAGCATGTCGTCGACGCAGCCGGCGCATGGTCGCGGCAAATCGCAGCGATGGTCGGAATGCCGCTGCCGATCGAGCCGCTGCGCCGCTTCGAGCATTACTTCGAAACGCCGAACGCGATCGAGCCGCTCCCGTACGTCAAGGACACGGCGCGGCTCGCGTTTCGTCCGGAAGGTCGCGGTTATTCGGGCGGGCTCGTCGATTCCGATGAGCCGCGGGGCTTCAACTTCGACGTCGATCACGGCTACTTCGAGCGCGTCGTGTGGCCGGCGCTCGCCGATCGCTTCCCCGCGTTCGAAGCGTGCCGGTGCCGGCGCACGTGGACGGGCCTCTACGAGCAGAACGAGCTCGACGGCAACCCGGTGATCGGCAACTGGACCGGCCGCATCGACAATTTCTATGTCGTTGCCGGCTTCTCCGGTCACGGAATGATGCACGCACCGGCGGCCGGCCGCGCGATCGCCGAGTTGGTCGCGCACGGTCGGTTCGAGACGCTCGACCTGACGCGCCTCGGGTATCGACGCATCGCCGACAACGCGCCGTATCGGGAGCGCGGGATTCTTTGACGACGTCTCGTCACCGGCGTTGCGTTACGATCCGTAGCTTCGTTCTTTGCATGAAAAGGAATGCCGTCGCATGCGGGTAGTGATCGTGGGCCTTGGGAAATCGGGAACGACCGCGCTCGCGTACGCGGTGCACGCAGCGATGCCCGCCGGCACGCAGATGCTGTTCGAGCCGCACCGATACGTCGTGCTGCAAGCGGCCGACGTCGTCGCGAAAGTGCTGCTCCATCCGCGCTTTCCGATCGAGCACGGCTTCTATCGCCAGTTCGACAAGCGCGTGCTGCTCGTGCGCGATCCGCGCGACCTGTTGATCAGCAAGGCGCTGTACCGGATGTTCAACGCGAAGTCGATTCTCGGCGATCCGGTGAAGCTCGAGCGCTACCTCGATTTGCTTCGCGCCAAGGAATCCAATCCGCGCTCGGTCTCGCTTTCCGAGATCAATCGCACGTTCCAGGCGATGGTCGGGCCGACGCTGCACTCTGATGAAGGCATCCAGCGCCTGCTGCGCGGCTACGTCGCGTTTCACGAAGCGTTTCCCGATGCGTTCGTCTATCGCTACGAGTCGATGGTCGAAGGCGATTATGGCGCGCTCGCGCACCACCTCGATTTGCGGGCGGACGCGATGCGGCCGGTCATCCCGCCCGTGCTGAATCGCGTCGTTCGCACGCGGCGCGCCGGGAACTGGCGCCACTGGTTCTGCGACGAGGACGTCGCGCACTACCGCCCGCTTCTCGCCGGGTACATGCAGCGCTACGGCTACGGCGACGACTGGACGCTCGCCGACGATCCACGCATCGACCGCGACGAATGCAGCGGCTACGTCGATCGCCTCGTGCGCGAGCGACGCGGCGAGGCAGTGCCGCTTCCGGATCGGTTGCGGGATCCGGCGACGCGCGCGACGTCGCGCCATTGACTTCGTGATCGGTCACGCTCGCCGTTGCGGCGAAGCAACAGCCGCCGCCGTGTATCTTTGCCCGCCGCCGGAACTTTCACGGACGCGGGAGTCTATGACCCCATTATCGCTGTCAAGACGCTGATCCGGCCGTCCACTACTCGGAGAACAGGATGAAATTTCGCTTCCCGGTGGTCATCATCGACGAGGACTACCGCTCGGAGAACGCCAGCGGGCTCGGCATTCGCGCGCTCGCCCGAGCGATCGAGTCCGAGGGGATGGAGGTCGTCGGCGTCACGAGCTACACCGACCTCGCGAGCTTCGCGCAGCAACAGTCGCGCGCGTCGGCGTTCATCCTGTCGATCGACGACGAGGAGTTCGGCGGCGGCTCGCCGGAAGAAACGGCGGCGGCGCTCACCAAGCTTCGCGCATTCGTCGAGGAGATCCGCTTCCGCAACTCCGAGATCCCCGTGTTCCTGCACGGCGAGACGCGCACGTCGCGCCATATTCCGAACGACATCCTCCGGCAGTTGAACGGTTTCATCCATATGAACGAGGATACGCCGGAGTTCGTGGCGCGCTACATCCTGCGGGAGGCGCGCACCTACCTCGACAGCCTCGCGCCGCCGTTCTTCCGCGCGCTCGTCCACTACGCCAACGATGGCTCGTACTCGTGGCATTGCCCCGGCCATTCGGGCGGCGTCGCCTTTCTCAAGAGTCCCGTCGGTCAGATGTTCCACCAGTTCTTCGGCGAGAACCTGCTGCGCGCCGACGTCTGCAACTCCGTCGACGAGCTCGGCCAGCTTCTCGATCATTCGGGGCCCGTTGCCGCGTCCGAGCGCAACGCCGCGCGGATCTTCAACACCGACGAGCTGTTCTTCGTTACCAACGGCACGTCGACGTCGAACAAGATGGTGTGGCACGCAACCGTGGCGCCGGGCGACATCGTCGTCGTCGACCGCAACTGCCACAAGTCCGTGCTGCACGCGATCACGATGACCGGCGCGATTCCCGTCTTCCTGACGCCCACGCGCAACAACATGGGCGTCATCGGTCCGATTCCGATGGAAGAATTTCGCTGGGAGAACATCGAGAAGAAGATCCGCGCGCATCCTTTCGCTCGCCACGTGAAGACCAAGCCGCGGATCCTGACGATCACGCAAAGCACCTACGACGGCGTGCTCTACAACGCGGACACCATCAAGGAGCTCTTGTCGACGAAGATCGACACGCTGCACTTCGACGAGGCGTGGCTGCCGCATGCGGCGTTCCACGATTTCTATCGCGGCATGCACGCGATCGGGAAGGATCGGCCGCGCTCGAAGGACGCGCTGATCTTCTCGACGCAATCGACGCACAAGCTGCTTGCCGCGCTGTCGCAGGCGTCGCAAATCCTCGTGCAATACAGCGAGACGCGCCAGCTCGACCGTTATCGCTTCAACGAGGCTTACCTGATGCACTCGTCGACGTCGCCGCAGTACGCGATCATTGCCTCGTGCGACGTCGCGGCGGCGATGATGGAGCCGCCGGGCGGTACTGCGCTCGTCGAGGAATCGATCATGGAGGCGCTCGACTTCCGCCGCGCGATGCGCAAGGTCGACATCGAATACGGCGATTCGTGGTGGTTCCGCGTCTGGGGTCCCGACAACCTCGCCGAGGAGGGCATCGGCGATCGCGAGGACTGGATGATCCGCGCCGAGGACAAATGGCACGGCTTCGGCAACCTGGCGCCCGGCTTCAACATGCTCGATCCGATCAAGGCGACGGTGCTGACGCCGGGCCTCGACGTCGCGGGCGATTTCGCCGAGCAGGGCATTCCCGCCGCGATCGTGACGAAGTATCTCGCCGAGCACGGGGTCATCGTCGAGAAGACCGGCCTCTACTCGTTCTTCATCATGTTCACGATCGGCATCACGAAGGGCCGATGGAACACGCTTCTGACCGCGCTGCAGCAGTTCAAATCCGACTACGATGCGAACCAGCCGCTATGGCGCGTGCTGCCCGAATTCGTCCAGGCGTTTCCGCGTTATGAAAAGATCGGGCTGCGCGATCTCTGCGACAGCATTCACGGCATCTATCGCGCGAACGACATCGGACGATTGACGACGGAGATGTATCTCTCGAACCTCGAGCCGGCGATGAAGCCCGCGGACGCGTTCGCGCGCATGGCGCACCGCGAGATCGAGCGCGTCGAGATCGACGACCTCGAAGGCCGCGTGACGAGCGTGCTGCTGACACCCTATCCGCCGGGCATACCGCTCTTGATTCCCGGCGAGCGCTTCAACCGCCAGATCGTCAAATATTTGCAGTTCGCGCGCGACTTCAACGAGCGCTTCCCCGGCTTCGACACCGACATCCACGGTCTCGTCGAGGAGGAGATCGCGGGACGCCAGCGCTACTTCGTCGATTGCGTCGCGGGCGCCAAGGTGATCGCGGCGATGCCCACGCTGCGCGTGCGATCGGTGCGCAAGGGCGGGTAAGCGCCGCGGGCGCGGCCCAGGCGGATCTACGGCGCTATCCGCCGCGATCTACGACAGGGCTGCCTTCACTTCGCTCAGGGACTGGTCGATCGCGCTGAAGAATTGCGCGACGGTGGCCGGATCCTTGTCGCTTTCCGCGTACCAGTTGTGAATGAACGCAAAGTAGACCCATTGGTTGCCGAAGAACAGGCCGCCGGCGATCGCACGCGCGTGGAAGCCCGAAGTGTCGGCATTGCCGCTTTTCGCGTAAGCGCTTACGCCGAGTGGTAACGGTATCAAGTAGATGAAGTCGCAAAGGGTCAGGACGCGGCGAAATTCGGTCAACGTCTCGTCATGCGTGAAAAAAGCGCCCTGCAACGCGCGCGAGTAGTAGGAAACGAAGTCGTTCGCCGACGATGCCAGCGTCTCGACGGTGTTCAGAAATGGATGCACCTGCGGATTGCCCGCGATCTCCATCAAGCGCTCCCACGTGAGGTCGAGATAATCGTCGGCGCCGACGAGGTAGCCGGTAAGCGCACGCGTGCTGTCGGGAATCAGCGTGTTGGCGAGACCCGCCGAGGCGATGAACGCGCGCACGTTGTCGGCCCCGGCGAGCTTGAGCAGCATGTCCGTGGCGGTGTTGTCGCTTCGCGTGATCATCGCCTCCATCGTCGTGCGCTCGGAGACGATGCCGCTCAGGTCGGGCGGATTGAATATGGGGCTGCCGAACGACCACACCGTCGAGTCGAGCGTAAGCTCGCGTTGCTCGAGAGTCTGGACGACGTCGGGCGAATCGACCTGCCGCAACGCCTCGCACAGCACGAACGTCTTGAGCGCGCTGGCCGCGAAGAGCATCCGGTCCGCATCGAGCTCGACGCTGAACGATTTGTTGCCCTTGACTGCCGGCGCGAGGATCTTGAAGGATTTGTCTCCGGGAAGCGCGGCGAAGCGCGCGGTGATGCGATCGGCATCGATCGACTTCGCCATCGCGGGCACGGCGGGCAGGGTGGCGAGGCTGCCAACGGCAGCGGCGCTTTTCAAGAATGTACGTCTGGAATCGGTCATTTTCCGTTTGCAACGCGTTGTCAAAAGGGACTGGGGGAGGATCGTCGACGGTGTCCGGTTGTGTCAATAGCTTCGCATCGCGTTCGTCGGAATGTGCAACATCAAGCGCAAGCGAGGGGCGAGCGAACGCGCCCGTGATTGCCATTGCGTGGGCGAAAGGGTAGCGTTGCGGCGCATGAACGTCGAACGCGCGAGCGCATGGGTCGCATTGGCGTTGCTGGTGCTCGTCTCGCGCGTCGACTCGATGGTCCTCGACCGCGGCGCAACTGTCCTGTCGCCGCTCGAAGTGCGCGTGCTGGAAGCGCCGCGTCCGGTGCGCGGCGCCGACGACCGCATCCATCGCGTTTGCGCGGCCCGCACGTGAACTTTCTGCCGCTCGAATTCGAGCTGGTGTGTTTCTAGTGTGCTCGGTCAGAAATTCGCTTGATAGTTGGCGGCGAAATCGACCGCCATGCTGCGTTACTCGGCCTCGCCATAACACGGGTGTCTCGGCCTCGCGCCTTGCCTGGCGGCCGATTTCATCCGCTCCTGTATCGTCGGAGCTTCTGACTCAGCGCACTAGGGACAATCGGCCAAATGCGTGAATTCGCCAATATCGGCGGCCTCGGCAAGCAGCGCCTCGAGGCGCTCGTCGACGGCATCTGCGCAGTCGCGATGACGCTCCTCGTCCTCGATCTCAAGTTGCCGGAGGATGTCGTGCTGGCAAGCGACCAGGCACTATGGGATCGCCTGGTCGGACTCGAACGTCACTTCGTGATCTACGTGATCACGTTCTTCGTGACCGGCATGTACTGGTATGGGCATCACCTGCAATTTCATTTCGTCCGCGCGACCAACCGCGTTCTGATCTGGCTCAATCTCCTCTGGCTGCTGCTGGTGAGCTTCCTGCCGTTCGCGACCGATCTCGTCGGTGACCACAAGACACTCGTGCTGCCGTGCGAGATCTACGGCGCGACGCTCCTGGCGCTGAGCCTCGTGGCGTTCGCGCAAACGCGCTACCTCGCGCGTCATACGGGGCTCGCCACTGCGCATTTGACGCCCGAAGTGATCAAGCTGTTCGAGATGCGTGCCGCGATCTTCGCAATCGTGCCGATCGTGTCGATGCTGGTAGCGCTCGAGAACAGGCGGCTCGCGCTCTACGTCTATCTGCTGCTCCTGACCGTGCACCGGATCAACAGTCCGATCCACGAGCACATCGGGCATGCGCATAGCGACGAAGAGCCGCAGGCGCGGCCGGCCAAGTAGGCGGTCGCAACCCTCACGCTTGCTATCGAAGCGCTTCCTTCGCGGCCGCGCCCATCGGCGCGCGATCCGCTTCAGAGCATCAGCGCGCGTCCATCCCGACATGGTTGGGCTTCGGCCTTCCGGCACTTCGTAGAATGGGAGCGATGGACGCCGATGCGAGATCGATAGCGACGCCGAGCGCGTCGCCGCTACGCGCTGAAGCGGTTCGCTGGACGCAGCCTGACGCCGGTCGCGTCATGCTCATCGTGCTGGCAACGTGGGCGATCGCCATGATCGCGCCGGACCTGCATCGCGTCTTCAATTCGCTTGCTTCGTTCGGACTCGTCGTCGACAACGACGGGCGCGTTGTCGACGTCGCGGGGCCCTTCGAGACCGTGGCGGATTCGCCCGCCGCGCACGCAGGCATTGCCGTCGGGGACCGTCTCGATCTGCGCGCGATGCGCTGCGTACCGGTCAATACCGCGGAGTGTCGCAGCCTGCTGTCGCTGATCGGCGGGCTTGGAGGCGCGCAAATCGTGCTGCCCGGGAGCGCGATAGACCTCACGATCATTCCAGCCGCGGGCGGTTCTGCACGCGTCGTGCATCTGGAAGCCCGGCCGGCCCAACGCGGGCTTGCGGAGCGCGTCATGCTGCTCGCCGACACGATCGTCGGCATCATCGTGATACTCGCCGCCGCGCGACTCGTCTGGCTGCGCGAAAACCGGATGACGTGGGGCTTTTTCCTCTATGCGATGTGGTTCAATCCGGGCCAGACGTTCGCCTATTACGCGTTGCTGCAACCGTGGCCCGCGGCGATATTGACGCAGGAAGTCGCGGAGGCGCTCGCGCATGGCGCGGGTTACGCCGGATTGCTGGTGTTCGCGTTGCGCTTTCCGGGCGATGCCACCGAAACCGCGTTTCGTCGCTACGATCGCTTCGCCTGGCTGTTGGCCGCGGTAATCGCGAGCGTATGGCTCGCGAGCTTCGCGAATGGCTTCGGCGTGCCGACCGAGACGCTGACGCTCGCGGCGTTCCTGCTCGGCTACGCGGTCGACGTCGCTGTTCTGATCGTGCTCGTGAAGCGTCGCACGCTGCTGCGCCCTCGGGAGCGGCAGCGAATGCTGTGGGTGATCTGCGGCTGCGCGATCGGCTTGCCGGCATTCATCCTTGGCGAGATCGCGCAGTCCACGTCGTTCTTCCCGCTCGTCCTCGGCTGGACGCCCTCGACGGTGCTGATCGAATTCCTGTACCTGCTGAACGGCGTGCTGATCTACTTCGTGTCGATCGCCATCCTTCGCCGGCGCGTCGTGGACGTATCGATACCGCTTCGTCGCGGCACCATTCTCGGCGTGCTCTCGCTCACCGTCGGCATCCCGATCGTCAACGTGCACGAGCTGCTGTCGCATTACCAGGACACGTTCCGCGTGCCTGAATGGGTATGGCTGCTCGTGGTGGCGCCGGTCGCACTGATCCTGCTGCAGCGGCTGCACGAGCTTGGCGTCGATCTCGTCGACCGCGTGCTGAACCGTCGTTTCCATGTTGCCCGCCGGCAATTGGACGACGCCGCCGAAGCGATGCTTCACGCGCGAAGTGTCGAGGAGATCGACCGCCTGCTGGTCACGCGTCCCGCGGCGGCACTCGGCCTTGCTTCGGCGGCGCTGTTTAGACTCGACGATGGCGTCTTTCGCCGCGAGAGCGCGATTGGCTGGGATGGCTCGCCGTTGATGACGCTGAGCGAGGATGACGATGCGCCGGTGCTTCGCTGTATCGAAGCGTCGGCGCCGCTGCGTCTTTCGCCCAGCGCGTGGAACCGTTCGGGCCTCGACGTCGACGTGCAAGCGCCTTGCATCGCGGCGCCTGTCGAGAGCGGCGCGCTCGGTCCGATCGGCGTCGCGCTGTACGGGCCGCACGACGATGGCAACGACATCGACCAGGACGAGGCCATCATGCTGCAGAGCCTCGCGAAGCGCGCGGCCAACGGCTACGAGCGCGTCGCGTTCGTGCGCCTCGGCGAAGAGGTCACCGAGCTTCGTGCGCGACTTGATGCGCAGCGCGCCGTTCCGACGTGAATGCGGTTCCTCAGCTCGCGCTCGCCGTGCGCTGATCGTGCAACTCGTGCATCGTCTCCCGTAGCGCTGGATAGAGGCCCTTGTACGTCGCGTACGCGCGCTCGTACTGTCGGGTCGCCGACGCGGCCGGTGTCGCGCGCGGAACGAGCGTGACCCAGCCGCGCCGCACGTCGTCTTCGCCCGCGAGTCCGACGCCGTAGGCAGCGAGCAGCGCGGCACCCATCGCCGCTTCGACGTCCTGCTCGATGGTCAGCACGCGGCGTCCGGTGACGTCGGCAATGATTTGCATCCAGAGGTCGGAGCGCGTGGCGCCGCCAACGACGACCAGATCGTCATCGAGCTTCTCGGCGCCTGCGGCGCCGGCCTCGATGTTGTGCTGGAGCGCGAACGTGACGCCTTCGAGCACCGCGCGATAGAGATGTTCGCGACGATGGTAGAGGGAGAGGCCCGCCAACGCGCCACTGGCTTTGCCATCCCAGATCGGGCTTCGCTCGCCCATCAGGTACGGCAGGAAGAGCACGCCCTCGGCGCCAGGCGGAATCTCACGCGCCGCTGCATCGAGCACGGCGTGGCCGTCGTTGTCGGTGCCCGTCGCGTCGCGACAGAATTGCTCACGAAACCATGTCACCGCCGAGCCGGCCGTGATCGCGCCGCCGAACACGTACATGTCGTGCGGTCCGCCGAAGACGTTCGGCATGCAGACGAGCCCGTGGCGCGGATCGGGTCGCCGCGTGATGTAGCCCCAGCACATGCTCGATCCGATCATCGCGACGTGCTGGCCCTCGCGGGTGACGCCCGCAGCAAAGGTGGCGACTGCGGCGTCGACGCCACCGGCGATCACCGGCGTGTCGACAGCGAGTCCGAGCGACGATGCGGCACTCTCGGTGAGCGTGCCGACGATATCGCTCGACGAGACCAATCGCGCCGGCATCGTGCGTTCGGGAATGCCGAGCGCATCGAGCATTTCCCGCGACCACGTGCCGGCGCGCAAATCGTAGACGCCGCCGATGTTGCCTGCCGACGATCGATCGACGGCGATCTCGCCGGTCAACGCATGCACGACGAACGCGTTCGGCGGCAGGAAGTAGCGGGTCTTCTCGAACGCGTCAGGCCGGTGGTTTCGCAGCCACAGGATCTTCGTGTAGCCGTAGTAGCTGTCGACGCCGTTGCCCGTCACGTCGGCAAGATGCGCGACGTCCATCGTTTCGCGCACCCAATCGACCTCCGCAGTGGCACGCCGATCCATCCAGATGAGGCAGGGATGGAGCGGGCGCAACGCCCCGTCGACCGGGATGCCCGAGCCGCCGTAGAGGCTGTCGATGCAAATCGCGCGAACGGCGTGCGGCGAGAAACCGCGTTCGGAAGCCTTCGCTTCGGCGACGCAACCGGCAATGCATTCGACGAGCGCATCGAGCCACACCTGTGGCCATTGCTCGGCCCACATCGGCCTCGGCGTGTCGGGTCGATACGCTTTCGAGCGCTGCGCGACGATGCGGCCGCGTGCATCGGTCAACAACGCCTTCGTGCTTTGCGTGCCGATGTCGACGCCGATCACATACTGCGTCATCGTGGTCCTCGATACTCCTGCTCGTCGCCCATGTCGCTCGTGACCCCCAGGCATTCGAGCGTCTCGGCGAGCTTTCGCGCGTACGCCGCGCTCGCGCGATGCCGTTCCTCGCGTGCGACGGGAATGATCCGTTGCACCGTTGCCGGCCGTTGCGACATGACGACGATCACGTCGCCGAGCGCAATCGCTTCTGGAACGTCGTGGGTGACGAACAGCACCGTCGGACGCGTGAGCGCGAGCAGCGCCTTGAACTCCTGCTGCAGCTTGAGGCGCGTGAACGCATCGACGGCGGCGAACGGCTCGTCGAGCAGAAGCAGCCGCGGACGAAGCGCGAGCGCGCGCGCGATGCCGACGCGTTGCGCCATCCCGCCCGACAACTGACTCGGATACGCGTCCTTGAAGTCGGAAAGACCGACGGTATCGAGAAATTCGTCGGCGATTCTTCGCGCCTCGCGTCGTGGATGTCCGCGCGTGCGCAGTCCGACCGCGACATTGTTGCGCACGGACATCCAGGGAAAGAGCCCCGGCTGCTGGAACGCCATGCCGAGATGGCGATTGCGGCCGATGACGACCGGCGCGCCGTCCCACAGGATCGTGCCGGCAGTCGGCCGCAGCAAGCCGGCGGCGAGGCCGAGGAGCGTGCTCTTGCCGCATCCCGAAGGACCCACGACGCACGCGACGTGACCGGGCGCGATGCGAAACGACGCGTCGCGGAGCACTTCGGTTTGCCGGCCCAACGTCGAGTAGCGATGAAAGACATGGTCGACGACGAGCTCGCCTTCGCGCGGGTCGGGCGTGGTCTTTTCGTGCACGGTATCGACCCCGCGGTCCTCGATCGACGATATGGCGCTCATCGGTAATCGAGCCATTTGCGCGACAACCATCCGATTGCAGCGCTGACGCCTGCGCCGACGACGCCGATCACGAACATCCCGGCGATCACCACCGGTGTCGCGAGCGACGTCGCGGCGTTCGTGATCATCAGGCCGAGACCGGCGCTCGCGCCGATGTATTCGGCGGCGACGACCGCGATCCAGCCGATCGCTGCCGCTGCGCGCGCGGCGCTCGCGAGCGTCGGCGCCGCGGCGCGCAGATGGACGGCAAAGGCAAGCCGCCACGATCCCATGCCGAGCATCGTGCCGACGCGCGAGAGCGTCGGCTCGACCTGCGCGACCGCGCGCGCGGTGGACACGACCATCACGAAGAACACCGCGTAAGCGACGAGCAGGATCTTTCCCGTGTAGCTCGTGCCGAACCACAGGATCGTCAACGGAATCCAGGCGAACGGCACGATGAAGCGCAACGCCTCGATCACCGGCGTCGTGGCCATGCGGAAATGCCTTCGCTCGCCCATGAGCATGCCGATCGCTACGCCGAGCACGACGCCAATCGAGTAACCGATGGCGAATTCGTAGAGGCTCACGCCAACGTCGCCCCAGAACGCGCGCGTCTCTGCCAAATCGGCGAGCGCGGCGGCGACCGACCACGGGGTCGGGAGCACGATCGCCGGCAGACGGTAAAGCGCGAGCGTGCCTTCCCACGCCGCGAGCACGCATGCGACGCCGACAAGCGGGAGGAGCACGCGCCGGGCGGCGGCATGCGGGTTTCGCGTCATGGCTCTTCGCGCGCTCGGTCGTGTTGCCAGGGCATCAGGCGATGCTCGACGAACGTGAACGCTGCGTTCATCGCGAAGCCCGTCGCGGCGAAGCAGATCATCGTCGCCATCACCGCCGAGACGTTGTAGCTTTGCTCGACGGCGATCAAATGCGCGCCGAGTCCCGAATTGGCGGCGACGAGCTCGGCGACGATCACCGTTCCCCAGCCCGCAGTGAGCGCCACGCGCGAGCCGATCAGCACTTCGGCGAGCGTTCCAGGGAGCACGAGGCTTGCAAAGCGCTGCCATCCGTTCATGCCGAGCATCGTCGCCGTTCGCTCGAGATCGACCGGCACGCGTCGCGATCCATCGACGGCATACACGATCACGACGAGGAATACGGCGAGACCGACCAGGAAGACCTTGCTCGTCAGCCCGAATCCGAACCAGACGATCGACAGCGGCACCCACGCGATGCTCGACACCGGCCGGATCGCTTCGACGATCGGCAGGAAGATGCCGCCGAGCACGCTGAGGCGGCCGAGCACGAGACCGATGACCGCGGCGCTTGCGGCGCCGACGAGCCAGCCGACCGCAAAGACGCGCAGGCTCGCGAGAAGATCGGAGGCGAGATCGCCCGTCGCGTACTGCGCGAGCTCGCGTACGACGGCGACGGGCCCCGGCAATCGGTTGATGACGCCGCCGCCATGCGCAAGCAGATGCGACAGCAGCGCCCAGACGGCGATCGCGATTGCTGTGCCCGCGAGGCCGAGGAGCCACGCGCGCGTATGAGCGCTCGCGGCCCATGGTGCGCGCGGTGCCGCGATGTCGACTACGCTCGCCATTCGTCAGTGTTTGCTCAGCACTTCCTTGGCGAGCGTCGTGTTCTCGAACTTGCGCGTGAACGATGGCAGGTCGACGCCCTTCGGCGCGAAACCCAGCTCCTGCGCGACGGTTTCGGTTGCGACGATGCCCTCGACGTCGGGAACGTACGTCGGCGCGACGCCGATCAGGTTTTTCTCGAACGAGTAGCGCACCGCCGGTTCATCCACCTTCGCGAACTCGGCCATCTGCTTATATGCCTCGTCGGGATGTGCCTTGATGAAGTCGGTCGCGACGAATTGCGCGCGCAGCACGTCCTTGACCGCATCCGGATGGTCGTGGATGAACTTCGTGCTCGCGATGAAGCCATCACCGGGCGCGGGACGTCCGATTGCGTCGGAGCCGGTGAAGAGCACGCGCCCGATGCCCTTCAGCACCATCTCCGACACATAGGGTACGTAGCCGGCGACGACTTCAGCGCCGCCGGAATCGAGCACGCCGACCATGCCGGGACCTGTGCCCGAGACGAAGTACTCGTTCGCGTTCGGATCGACCCCCGCTTTCTTGAGGCCGATCTGGAAGAACAGCGTCGACGCGGTCTTCATGCCGCTCACGACGACTTTCTTGTGCACGATGTCCTTGGCGCTCTTGATGTCGCTCTTCGTCGATACGACGGTCACGTTCGCGTTCACGAACGATTGGCCGACGAACTGCGCGGCATCGGGCGACTGCGAGAAGATCACGACCGCCGAGATGCTGTTGCCCCAGGCGATGTCGAGCTTGCCCGCGGCGATCGCGCTCGCGGCGCCGGGCAGCCCCTGATTGATCGGCACCCAGTTCACCGTGTATCCCTTGTCCTCGAGCATGTGCTGGGTGCGCATGATCGGCACGGGCGAGACGACGGGGAAATAGCCGATGTTGATCGTGATGCCCTTGCCGGGCTGATCGGCGGCCTTTGCCGAGCCGGCCAGCGTGGCGGCGAGCGCGAACGATGCGGTGCAGGCAACGAGCGTACGGCGTAGACGGTTCATGGTTCCTCC
>DATFCW010000373.1:0-3743 GCA_035252665.1 Casimicrobiaceae bacterium
GTGGAAGCGGGCACTGCAACGCCTGAGGATCTCTTCCTGACGGACGGCGTTCAGCGCATGGCGATCGTCGTCATCATCCCAGCCTCGGCATGCTCGAGGATGTGGCAGTGCATCATCCACGTGCCCGGATCGGAAGGCACGACGCCGACGTCGATCGTCTCGTGCGGATGAATCAGCACGGTATCGCGAAAGAACGGCTCGTCGACCTTGCTGCCATCACGCGCGAGCAAGCGGAAGAACATCCCGTGAAGATGGATCGGATGGATGCGCGGCGAGTCGTTCGCGAAGCGCAGGTGATAGAAGCGGCCGTGCTCGAGCGTGAGCGCGGGCGGCATAGACATCGCGTGGTCGTGACCGGCGAACGCGACGCCGTCGATCGTCCATTGGATCCCGAATTCGCCGCCGTGCTGCGAATTCAGGTGGAACGTGTGCTCCACCGCGACCTCGAGCGCGCCGTCCCACGCCGGGACGTGCGCGTGCGCAGGTGATGCGAATGTCGGCGTTTCGGCGAGCTCGCCCTCCACATCGAACGTGACCAGCTTGTTCGGGCGCTGCGCGATGAAGCGGTCCCACACCTCGGGCGGCGTAGCCGTGTCCTTGTCGAACACGAGCTCGACGTCGATCCGGTTGCCCGGCGCGAGCTCGAACCCGCGCGCGGGGATCGGCGTGCGCAGGTAGAGGCCATCGACCGCGATGATGTTCGCGTCCAGATCGCCGAAGTCTGGCAGGAACACGCGGCCGTTCGCGCTGTCGAGAATGCGTACGCGCAGGCGCTCGCCGGGACGCACGGTGACATGCGTGTCGGTGCGGCCATTGACGACCACGGCGTTACCCCAGCGGCCATCCATCGCGAGATCGTGCGGCGTGTTGAACTCGGGAGCGATCTGGCCGGTTCGATCGAGCAGCCAATCGTCGAACACCCACACCAGGTCGCGCGCCGGCGGTTGCGCGTCTTCGACGACGAGCACACCATAGAGCCCGCGCTCGACTTGCTCGCTCGAGCGCACGTGCGGATGGAACCAGAACGTACCCGCGTCCTTGGGCGTGAACTCGTACACGAACGTGCCGCCGAGCGGTACCGGCTGCTGCGTCACGTACGGCACGCCGTCCATCGCATTGGGCAGCCGGACGCCGTGCCAATGGATCGTCGTCTCCTGCGGCAGATGATTCGTGAACGTCACGCGAACCGTCTCGCCCAGCCTCACGCGCAAGGTCGGTCCGGGGACCTGGCCGTTGTACGCCCAGACGCGTAGCGGTTTGCCGTCGACGAGCGGCAGCTCGGCCGGCGCGGCGACGAGCTCGAACTCGCGCACGACATCTGTTGGGTGAGCCTCGGTAGGATACGAGCCTTCGAACTCGGCGAGCGCGCGGTCGGCGGCCGACGCGTGGTGCGCGGCTCGGCCGCAACCGAAGACGGCCAGCGACACGAGACACGCGAAGGAAGCGCGCACGGGGAAGGGATACACGATCGGGTGCTCACTGTCGTGTGCGCTGCGAACCGAGGTCGTCGGGGTCATTGCGTCGCACGGCGCTGCGAACTCACTGCATCGTTGCCGCGTGCTACTTGCTAGTGCCAGGCCGCGCACGTGTCTTGCGTGGTCGCCCCGGCTTCCGTGGCCGGGCATTGCGTGGAGGCCGCAAGAGGTAGCTCGGGTGCACGTCGAGCACATTCGCGATGCCTACGACCGAATGGATCGTCAGGTTCTCGTCCCCCGCTTCGAGTCGCTGCAAGTACTTGATAGATACGTCGAGCTGCTCGGCGAGCTGTTCCTGCGTCATCCCGTAGGCGCGGCGACGCTCGGCCACGCGACTCCCGACCCATCGTGTCACACGGGAAGGATCGTAGCGCACGTGACGAACGTCGAACCAAAGCCTTCACGGAAACACCAACCTATAGGATACCGTTCTC
This sequence comes from Casimicrobiaceae bacterium, assembly GCA_035252665.1. Lineage (GTDB taxonomy): Bacteria > Pseudomonadota > Gammaproteobacteria > Burkholderiales > Casimicrobiaceae > VBCG01. The sequence goes on from DATFCW010000373.1 coordinate 1,910, forward strand.
GAATGTGCGATCGTGGAGGCAGTGCGCCCGCGTCGTATTCTTCTGCTCGACTTCCACCGCGAGTCGCTGATCGCGATGTGCTGCGGATTGGAGTTGCACGGCCACCTCTGCGCAGCGCAGACGAATGCGCGCGCGGCGCTCGACATCGCACGAACGTTTCAGCCCGAAATCGTCATCTACGAATGGAGTCTTCGGCCAACCCCCATGCTGGGCTTCGCTGCAGCGGTCCGGGCGAATGCGAGCGCGACGGCGCACAGCTTGCTCGTGATCGTGGCATCCGCGCTCGACGAGCCTGATGGATTTTCAGCGAGCGAAGGCGTCGACGCCTATTTCACGAAACCAGTGCTCGCCGACGACCTGGAGCGCGCGTTCTCGCTCGACCTGACCCACCACATGCGAGGCACGGGCAATGAGGTGCCGCCGCAGGGGTGATGACGCCGCTCGCGTTTGCGAGCGGCATGCCGTCGAATGCCACCACAACTCGAGCATCGCATGCGAAGCTTTGCTCATGGTTCGCTTTCTATGCGTGGCGATCGTCGTCGCTGGTTGCAGCAGCAATGCCGATTCCCTGGGCGTCGGGGCGCAATGCTCGGCGACGAGTCAGTGCAACACCGCCGAGCACGAGGTCTGCCTAACGCAGTTCAAGGGCGGCTACTGCGGGCTCGAGGGATGCACGCATGATACGGACTGCCCGAGCGACTCTGCGTGCATCATGCACACCGACGGCAACAACTACTGCTTTCGGATCTGTGCGACCAAGACCGACTGCAACGCGAACCGCGATCCGATCAACGAAGCGAACTGCTCGTCGAGTGTCACGTTCGTCGATCCGCAAAACAATCGTAAGGCCTGCGTGCCTCCGTCGTGATCGTGTCGACACCTTCGCGCGCACGAAATTCCGCGCGCACGAAATTCCGAGGGCTTCGTCGAATATAGAGACCGCGATGACGACCAATGCCCGAGCGAGCCGCGCCGACCGCTCGCGCAGGCGCGCCGCCAGCCCTCGCTTCCGCTCCCGGATCAGCGCGCGATCGTCATGCTGGAGTTCCCGGGGCGGCCGAGCGACTCGCGCGCGCCTTCGATGCGGACGTCCGCGCGAACACGCTCCGCCATCACCTGATCGACGCCAACCGAAACCTCACCGCCGGCATCCTCACGGTTTTCGACCGCGTGCGCGGTCGCGTTCGGCGCGGACCTCCGCCGGGGATTTCGACATCGTCTCGAGACACTTCGCATAGAGCTCGTCGTCCGCTGCCTGCTCCTCGGGCGTGTTGGGCCGCGGATCCTCCGACGCCATCACCGCCAACTCGTGCCAGTAGGCGTTGAACAGGTTGAGGTCCCGAACCGGAATCCCGAGTTCCGGATCGAGCTCGTCGGCCGGCTGTTCGGCGGACGCCTCGTCGATCGCCGCAACGGCGCGGCGGGTGGGTACACCGAAGGCTGGTGTGTTGTCATCGCTATTCATTTCTTCAAGTGCTCCTCAGGTAGTAACGGACGAGCTGCCGCAGCTCGTCGGGTAGATCGCCGGAGATGTAGAGCAAACGATTGCGCGCGCGGCGGTACGCGGCCTCGTCGATCCCGATAAGCGCGCAGACCTCGTCGCGCTCGATGAAGCCGAGCTCCCATGCGCGCACGATGTCGATGCAATCGCGTTCTTTGGCGGCTTGCCGCAGCGCATGGCACGTGCGCGCCACGAGCGCCGGAAGGGCCACGGTGCTGATGTCGCCGGCCGATGAAGACAGCGTGTCCGCGAGAGCCAGTCGCTCTTCGCCCGCGCGATCCTCGTTGTCGTTGGCGATCGGCCGAGCGTCGAGCGATGCGTACTGACGCGGGC
>DATFCW010000374.1:0-7368 GCA_035252665.1 Casimicrobiaceae bacterium
GAGCCCACCGGCTGACCCTCGACCACGTAGCGTTCGATCAGGGTCTTGAGGAGGTGTTGCGCGCGCGCGTCGAGCATGTCGGCTTGGCGCGCAGGGTCCGCTCGCACCATGCGCTTATATTACCGCGCGAGACCGGCTGCACTCGTCCGTGCGACCGACGCGAAGCGCGCCGCCGCTATGGTTTAATCCGCGCATGCCCGCCCGAGCACCCGAACGCTTTCGCCGCATAGCGCTCGTCGGCCGGCCCGGCGGTGCAGGCGCAGCGCCGATCGCCGGCCTCGCATCGTTCCTGCTCGGACGCGGGCACACGGTCGTGCTCGAACCGGAAACGGCATCGGCGCTGACAATCCCCGGCGTGACTGCGCTCGCCGACGACGCATTGCCTGGCGCGATCGATCTGGCGATCGTGCTGGGCGGCGACGGCACGATGCTCGCGGCCGCGCGAACGCTCGCCCCTTACAACGTGCCGGTGATCGGCGTCAATCTCGGGAGACTGGGCTTCCTGACCGACATTCCGCTGGCCAAGATGGAGCCGACGATCGCGTCGATGCTCGACGGCCGCTACACCGAGGAGCGGCGCACGCTATTGTCGATCTCGCTGGCGCGCGTCGACGGCACGCTTGCATCGGCACCGGCGCTGAACGAGGTCGTCGTCAACCGCGGCGGCCTCGGCAGCATGATCGATTGCGCGGTCGCGATCGACGGCCGTCTCGTCTACACGATGCGCGCCGACGGCGTGATCGTTGCCACGCCGACCGGATCGACCGCGTATGCGCTATCGACCGGCGGTCCGATCATCGCGCCCGAGGTGCCGGCGTTCGCGCTGGTGCCAATCGCACCGCACGCGCTCACCCATCGACCGATCGCGCTGCCGGATCACTGCACGATTGACATCACCGTGAGCCAGGGCCGCGATGCCGCGGTCCACTGCGATGGCCAGGCGCGCTTCGACCTGGCCGAAGGCGAGCGGGTCACGGCGAAACGCGCACCGCACACCGCGCGGCTTCTTCATCCGGAATATCACGACTATTTCGCGATGCTGCGCGAGAAGCTGCACTGGAGCGAGACGCCGGAGCGTCGCTCCCAGGGCGATCCGGCGTAGCGCCTCGCCGGAACCGCGCCTCGGAAAGCGGGCGATCCTTCAAAAACCGCGCGCCGCGAATGCTTCGCGCATTGTCGATTCGCAATTTCGTCGTCGTCGATACGCTCGACGTCGAGTTCGCGCCGGGCTTCAGCGTGCTGACCGGCGAAACGGGCGCGGGAAAATCGCTCCTCCTCGATGCGCTCTCGCTTCTGCTCGGCGATCGCTTCGAGACACGGCAGTTGCGTGCGGGCGCCGATCGCGCGGAGCTCGCGGCGACATTCGACATCGCAACGCTTCCCGCGCTTCGCGATTGGCTCGGACGCGAGGCGCTCGATGCGGAGGACGAGTTGCTGTTGCGTCGCGTGCTCGACGCGCAGGGACGAAGCCGCGCATTCGTCAACGGCCGGCCGGCGACCCTTGCACAGTTGACCGAGCTCGGCACGCAACTTCTCGACATGCAGGGGCAGCATGCGCATCAGGCCCTCGTCGGCGCCGCCGCGCAACGCGCGCTTCTCGACGAATTCGGCGGCCTGGGCGCGCTGTCGCACGATGTCGGCGAAGCATTTCGAGCATGGCGCGATGCGGTCCAGCGACGCGATGCCGCGGCCCAGACGCAAGCGACCCTCGCCGCCGAGCGAGACGCGTTACGCGAGCGCGAACGCGAGCTCGCCGATCTCGCGCTTGTTCCCGATGAATGGACTACGCTCGTGGCGACGGAGCGGCGACTCGCCAACGCCGCAAGTCTGATCGAAGCATCGACATACGCTGAAGAAAAGCTTCTCGATAGCGATGAATCGATCGCAACGCAGCTTGCGCGCGTGATGCAAAGGCTCGAGCAGGCAAGCGCGGACGATCATGCACTCGCGGAGATCGTCGCGCTGCTCGCGCCGGCGACGATCCAGATCGACGAAGCCGTGCACGCGATCCGCGATTACCGTCGCCGCCTCGACCTCGATCCCGGCGAGCTCGCGCGCGTCTCCGAGCGCATGACAGCGATCCACCATCTTGCGCGAAAGCATCGCGTACGACCCGAAGCGCTGTTCGATCTCGCCGAGGCGACGCGCGCGCGGCTTGCCACGCTTGCCGAAGCGAGCGACGCAAAAGCGCTCACGCGCGCCGTCGAAGTTGCATTCGATCGATACGATGCGCTCGCTCGCCATCTCGGCGCGAAGCGTCGCGAGGCAGCCGATGCGCTCGCGCGCCGCGTGACGAAGTCGATGCATGCGCTCGCGATGGCCGGCGGCCGCTTCGAGGTGGCGCTCGAACCAACGCGCGAGCCGACGAGCAATGGTTACGAAAACGTCGTCTTCCAGATCACGATGCATCCGAAGCAGCCGTTGATGCCGCTGTCGCGCGTCGCATCGGGCGGCGAGCTTTCGCGGCTCGCGCTGGCCATTCAAATCGCGGCGAGCGACGTCGCGCGCGTGCCGACGCTCGTCTTCGACGAGGTCGATACGGGCATCGGCGGCGCAGTCGCGGCGACGGTCGGCCGGATGCTTCAATCGCTCGGCGATCGTCGTCAGGTGCTATGCGTGACGCATTTGCCGCAGGTGGCGGCACACGCGGATCATCACTTCCGCGTGACGAAATCTGGACGTGGCGAGCAGGCAACGAGCGCGCTTTTCGCGCTCACGAAGGACGAGCGCGTCGACGAGTTGGCGCGGATGCTGTCCGGACGCGAAGTGACGGCGAAGACGCGCGCGCATGCGGCCGAGTTGTTCGAGCGCCATCGACGCTGAACCATTTTAGGACCATTTAGGGTCAGAGACGAAACTCGTTTGCAACCTCGCGGCGTGGTCTATCGCGCACGAGTTTCGTCTCTGACCCTAAATTGGTCCTGAATTGGTTCTAGCGCTTCTCCGACGTCTTGACGAGTCGTGCGCGAATCGTCGCGTGCACCCGATGGCCGAGGCGCGACGCATGAACCTTCACCGAACGCGCCGCCTTCACCGGCGTCAACGCCAGCGCCTCGCCGGTCTCGAGCCAGTGCTTGACGCGCTGCGCATCGGCGAAGCGCGTATAGCGCCCGAGCGAGTCGAGCAACACGATCACGAACGGCTTGCTCTCGATGTTGACGAGCATGACCACGCATTTGCCGGCCTCGCGGATGTAGCCGGTCTTCTGCAGCGTGATGTCCCAGTCCTGCTTCTTGACGAGCGCGTTCGAATTGTTGAAGCCGAGCATGCGGCCGGTGTCGGTCTCGACCATGTACGAGGGCGTGGTCGTGAATTCACGGATCACCGGATACTCGGCGGCAGCCTGCACGAGCTTCGCGAGATCGCTCGCGGTCGAAACGTTCTCCGGCGACAGGCCGGTCGGATCCGAGTAGTGCGTATGCGTGAGGCCCAGAGAAGCCGCCTTGAAGTTCATCGCCGTGACGAACGCGCGCGTCCCGCCCGGGAAATGCCGCGCAAGCGACGCCGCCGCGCGATTCTCGGACGACATCAATGCGAGCCGCAGCATCTCGCGCCGCGAGAGCACCGTCCCCGCGCGAAGCCGCGATGAGCTGTTCTTCAGGTAGTCGTAATCGGCCGTGTCGATGTCGAGCATCTCGTCCATCGGCTGCTGGCTGTCGAGCACGACCATCGCGGTCATCAACTTGGTGACCGAGGCGATCGGCGTCACCTCGTCTGCCGCTTTTGCGTAAATCTGCCGATCTTCGGCAGCATCGAGGATCAGCACGTTGGCCGAGGCGAGCCGCAACCGCGATGGGTCGGGTACGATCGGACCCGCCCACGCCGAGGTGGCAACAAGACCCGCAAAAACAACCGGTAGCAGCCGTTTCATCAGCAGAACTCTCAACAAAGTCCCGCGCTTTATCTCACGGCTGCTCCTCGGTCGTCAACCACCGACCAAATGAACGGCAAACTACGGCGGGCTGCGAATCGTGGCTGCGGCCGCCGCGGCAGACGCGGGATTGAGCTCGTGCACTACAGAAGTCGCCTGCGGGGTCCCTCCCCCTGCGTCCGGTGACGGTGACTCGTCCCGCCGCTCGTCCTGCTGCAGGCGCCACATCCGCGCGTAAACGCGGTCAGCGGCGAGAAGAGCAACATGCGTGCCGCGCTCGACTATGCGCCCGTGCTCGAGCACGAGGATCTCGTCGGCATCGATGATCGTCGACAGCCGGTGCGCGATCGTGAGCGAGGTGTGGTCGCGGGCGATCACGCGAAGTTCAGCCTGGATCGCCTTCTCGGAGCGCGAGTCGAGCGCCGACGTTGCCTCGTCGAAGATGAGAATCGCCGGGCGCTTGAGAATCGCCCGGGCGATCGCGACGCGCTGCTTCTCGCCGCCGGAAAGTTTGAGGCCGCGCTCACCGACCGGTGTCGCATAGCTTTGCGGCAGGCGCGAGACGAAATCGTGGATCTGCGCGAGCCTTGCGGCCGCGACGATCTCTTCGCGCGAAGCACCCGGACGTCCGTACGCGATGTTGTATTCGATCGTATCGTTGAAGAGCACCGTATCCTGCGGAACGATCGCGATCGCTGCGCGAAGGCTTGCCTGCGTGACGTCGCGGATATCCTGTCCGTCGATGGTGATCGCGCCGGAGGTCACTTCGTAGAACCGATAGAGCAGCCGCGCGAGCGTCGACTTGCCCGAGCCCGACGGGCCGACGACGGCGACGTTGTGTCCGGCCGGGATCGTGAACGTCACGTCGTAGAGGATCTGTCGATCTCGTTCGTACGCAAAGTCGACGCGCGAAAAGCGCACTTCGGCGCCATGCACGCGAAGCGGCTTTGCGCCTTCGCGATCGCGGATCTCGGCGTGCTCCTCGATGAGCCGGAACAGCCGCTCCATGTCGGCGAGCGCCTGCTTGAGCTCGCGATAGATCACGCCCAGGAAGTTGAGCGGAATGTAGAGCTGGATCATGAACGCGTTGACGAGCACGAGGTCGCCGATCGTCATCGTTCCGTGCACGACGCCAACGGTGGCGCGCCACATGATCAGCGATACGGCGATGGCGATGATCGCGCTCTGGCCGATGTTGAGCGCGGACAGCGACGTCTGCGACAGCACAGCGGCGCGCTCCCAGCGCTGCAGGCTATCGTCGTAGCGCGACGCCTCCCATTCCTCGTTGCCGAAATACTTGACCGTCTCGTAATTGAGCAGGCTGTCGATCGCACGCGTATTGGCGCGCGAGTCGAGCTCGTTCATCTGTCGGCGGAAGTGCGTGCGCCACTCGGTGATCGAGATCGTGAAGAAGACGTAGAGACCGAGCGCGACGCCGGTGATCGCCATGAAGGTCCAGTCGTAACGCGCGATCAGGATCGCCGAGACGAAGCCGATCTCGACCGCCGTCGGCAGGATCGAGAACAGCGCGTAGCCGATCAACGTCGAGATGCCGCGCTGGCCACGCTCGACGTCGCGCGTGAGCCCGCCCGTCTGCCGCTCGAGATGAAAGCGCAACGACAGCGAATGCAGGTGGCGGAACACTTCGAGCGCGATGCGGCGCACCGCGCGCTGCGTCACCTTCGCGAAGAGGAACTCGCGAAGCTCGGTGAAGACGGTCGTCGATAGCCGCAGAAGCCCGTACGCGACGAGCAGCAGCAGAGGCACCGAAAGCGCGGCGATGCGCGGATCGAGGCTGTCGACGATCCGCTTCATCAAAAGCGGTACGCCGACGTTCGCCACCTTCGCGAGCACGAGGCACGCGAGCGCCGCGGCGATCCGCCCGCGATAGCCCCAGAGGTAAGGCAACAGCGTGGCGATCGTCTTCCAGTCGCCGCGTTGCGTTCGCGGAACGTGCGTATCGGCGGGCAAAGGTGTCGAGGAGGCGCGGCGCATTGATTATTGCGCGAGCTTCAGCGTGCTGGATCCGAGCATGCAGGTGTTATTCCGGGCTTGAAAACGGTGAGCTACTTGACCATGTCAACGCGCAGAAACGCCTCGACATTTCCGGCTGGCTGCATCGCATCGGCACGGGGCAATGGTCAGTATGGGTGAACGGCAACTGGCGAATCACTTTCCGCTTCGAAAACGACGAAGTCGTCCAAGTCGACTGTCTCGACTATCACCGATGTTGCGCACATGAACCGGATGCACAACCCCCTCGTCTCGGTGAGATCCTGCGTGATGACGTTCTTGCTGAGCTCGGCTCACGCTGACCGAAGCCGCCGAGCAACTCGGTGTGACGCGCGTTCGACCCGCGCTGGCTTGGAGGAGGAAGCCGCACAGGGCGCTGCTTGCTCGGCGAAGAAGACCGACACGATCGAAGGCGCAATCACCTCGCCCGCCACCCGCTTCGCCACCACTCGTCGCCGCCATAGCGCAGCATGCCCATGGCGACGCGCACGATTCCATAGGCGACCCAGTTCGCGGCCTTGACGATTCGCGAGCGGTGTGCCCAATCCTCCGGCGGCACAGGATGCGCCCCACTCTCGATCATCTTCGCGAGCTCGTCGTACAAGCCGCTCGCGAACACCGGATCGCGGACGAACACGTTCGCCTCGCGCGCCATCAGGAACGAATACGGATCGATGTTCGACGAGCCGACCGTCGCCCATTGCCGGTCGACGACGGCCACCTTAGCATGCAGGAACGACCGGTGATATTCCTGGATCGAGATGCCGGCGGCGAGAAGCTGTCCGTAGAGCGCGCGCGACGCGTGATGCAACAGCCGGAACTCGACGCGCGCCTGCAACAGCAACGTCACCTTGACGCCACGCAATGCAGCGACGAGCAACGCGCGGCGAAAGCGGATGCCGGGGAAGAAATAGGCAGTGGCAATCACGATCTCGCGACGCGCCGTGCGGATCGCGGCGAGATAGGCGCGCTCGATGTCGCGGCGATGGCGCAGGTTGTCGCGGATGGTGAACTTCGCGATCTGCGTGCCTACTGCTTCGGCAAACAATTCCTCGTCGGGAAACAGCGATACGTCCGTATTTCGCAATTGCGTCAGCTCGACGATCGCGCGCACGCGCTGCATCGTCTGCGCGATCGGCACGAGCAGCGGCCCGCGCACGCACACCGCGAAATCGACGCGCGGCGGCGTGTGACCGGGCGTATTCATGTCGTCGATCACGTTGATGCCGCCGACGAACGCGACGCGACCGTCGACATGGCAGATCTTGCGATGGAGCCTGCGCAGCCGATGCGAGCGAAAGTGCCACGGCATCACTTCCGGGCGATACATGAGAAGGTCGACGCAGCCATCGCGAAGCCGCTGCGCGAGCGACGGTGTCAGATAGTGCCTCGCGCCCCAACCGTCGACGAGCACGCGCACCGTCACGCCGCGTCGCGCCGCCGCGATCAAAGCGTCGGCGACGGAGCGACCGGTCTCGTCGTCG
>DATFCW010000375.1:0-2252 GCA_035252665.1 Casimicrobiaceae bacterium
GCTCGCCTCGATCGCCGCCGTGTCGCGGATGGCGATCGCCTCGCGCGCGAAGGACAGGCCGCACGCATGGCGGATCGAGGCCGAAGGCGGAACCGTCGGTCCCGTGGCGCCGGCGGCGCTCGCGAGCGGCACGACGGTCACCGTCGAAGAGCTTTATTTCAACACGCCCGCGCGGCGCAAATTCCTGCGCACCGAGGCGACCGAATGGGCGCATTGCGACGAGGCGTTTCGCCGCATCGCGCTCGCGCGCGACGATGTCGCATTCACGCTGACGCACAACGGCCGCGCGCTGCATCGGCTTGCGCCCGCGGGACGGCGTGCGCGCGTCGAAGCGCTGCTTGGCGACGCGTTCGTGCTGCATGCCGCGCATGTCGACGCCGTAGCAGCCGAGCTTCGCGTCGCCGGCTTCGCCGTGCGTCCCGCGTACGCAGCGGAAGGGCCGACGAACCAATATCTGTTCGTGAACGGCCGGCACGTACGCGACCGGATGCTGTCGCACGCGTTGCGCGAGGCGTATCGCGACATCCTTCATCATGAGCGTCAGCCGGCGTTCGCTTTGTGGCTGACGCTCGATCCTCGCCGCGTCGACGTGAACGTGCATCCGCAAAAGACGGAAGTGCGATTTCGCGACGCGGGCGCGATCCATCAATTCGTGCGGCACGCGGTCGAGCGCGCGCTCTCGGCGACCGCGGCAGAGCAACCCGCGGTGTCGGCGGCGGAGCGCCTCGGCGTCGCTGCCGCGCATCTGCCGCCGCTGGTGCCGGCGACGAACGAGATCTCTGTTCATCGCAACGCTGGCGCTTTCGTCACGCAGCACGCGATGCCGCTCGATGCGAGCGAGCCGGCCGCGTTCTATCGGCGCCTGTTCGGCGAGCGCACGTCCGCGGACGCCGTGCTCGCCGAAGACGATTCCCATCCGCTCGGCTTCGCCATCGCGCAACTGCACGGCATCTACGTGCTCGCGCAAAACCGCGCGGGACTTGTGCTCGTCGACATGCATGCCGCGCACGAGCGGATCGTCTACGAGCGGCTCAAGAGCGCGTTCGATACGCGCGTGCCCGTGCAGCCATTGCTCGTTCCGGCGACGTTTGCCGCCGAAGCGCTCGAAGTCGCCGCGGCAGCCGAGCATCGGGACGCGCTCGACACGCTCGGCTTCGACGTGTCGCCGCTCGGTCCTGCGACACTCGCCGTGCGGGGGATTCCCGCGCCACTCAAGGATGCGGATGCGGCGGCGCTTGCGCGCGCCGTGCTGCACGACATCCGCGAATACGGCGGCTCACGTGCGCTCGAGGCGCGGCGCGACGAGTTGCTGGCGACGATGGCTTGCCACGCCGCGGTACGCGCGCACCGCACGTTGACGATCGCGGAGATGAACGCGCTGTTGCGTGAGATGGAAGCGACGGAGCGCGCGGGCCAGTGCAACCATGGGCGGCCGACGTGGTTTTTGTTGTCGCTCGCCGATCTCGACCGGCTGTTCATGCGCGGGCGCTAGGGTCGGAGACGAAACTCGCGGCCGCGGCCTGACTACTGCACCGACCGTTCGCGAGTTTCGTCTCTGACCCTGAAATGGTCTTGCTTTCGTCCGCGTGATTCCCTGCATCCTGTTGATCGGCCCGACAGCCTCGGGCAAATCGCGTATCGCGCTCGCGCTCGCACAACGCTTCGGCGGCGAGATCGTGAGCGCCGATTCGGCGCAGGTCTATCGCGGCATGGACATCGGCACGGCGAAGCCCGATGCCGCCACACGCGCCGCAGTCCCGCACCATCTTATCGACCTGATCGATCCAATCGACGCCTATTCGGCCGCGCGCTTTCGCAGTGATGCGATAGCGGCGATCGAAGCGATCCGCAAACGTGGCCGAGTGCCGATCGTCGTCGGCGGCACGATGCTCTACATCAAGGCGCTGCGCGAGGGCTTGAGCGCGTTGCCTTCCGCCGATCCCGCGATCCGTGCGGCGATCGATGCACGTGCGGAGCGTGTCGGATGGCCGGCGATGCATGTCGAGCTCGCATCTGTCGATGCGGAAACGGCGGCGCGCCTGGCGCCCACCGATGCGCAGCGAATTCAGCGCGCGCTCGAAGTCCATGCGTTGACCGGTCGGCCACTGTCTGCGCTCCAAGGCGCGCGCGAAGGCCGGCGAACGATCGAACCGACGATCGTGGTCGCGCTCGCACCGGTCGATCGCGCACAATTGCACGCAGCGATTGCCCGCCGCTTCGACGCGATGCTCGACGCGGGATTGATCGATGAG
>DATFCW010000376.1:0-3448 GCA_035252665.1 Casimicrobiaceae bacterium
TACGACCGACTTGGCGGACGAATGGCGTTGCCGAAGTCGTTCGGCGTGCGGCTCGACCGGACGCGCTATGGTGCGGGGCTGAAGCCGCGCTTTCGCAAGGGTTTCGTCTACGCCGATGCGCGCGTCGATGATGCGCGGCTCGTCGTCGTCAATGCGCTCGACGCGCGTGCGCGCGGCGCCGATATCCGGACGCGAACGCAGCTTGTTGCGGCCGTACGCGACCGGGCTCTCTGGCGCGCGACGCTCGAAAGCAAGGGCGAGCGCTTCGACGTTTCGGCGCGCGCGCTCGTCAATGCCGCCGGCCCGTGGGTGCACGATGTCCTGTCGGAACTCGCGGGCGTGCACACTCATGCGGGCGTTCGCCATGTCAAGGGCAGCCACATCGTCGTGCCGCGGGTACACGACGAGCCGCACGCGTACATCCTGCAAAACGCCGACAACCGGATCGTGTTCGTAATTCCGTACCAACAGCTTTACTCGCTGATCGGCACGACAGACGTCCCGGTCGAGCCCTACGCACATCCGACGATCAGCGACGAGGAGACGTATTACCTGCTGACGCTCGCGAACACTTATCTCGCGAAGCCGCTCACAGCGTCCGACATCGTCTGGTCGTACAGCGGCGTGCGTCCGCTCTACGACGATGGGACGCGCGACCCGTCGGCGATCACGCGCGATTACGTGCTCGCAGTCGATGCCGAAAAGAAGCCCGAGCACGAGCCGCGTGCGCCCGTGCTATCGGTGTTCGGCGGCAAGATCACGACGTATCGCAAGCTTGCCGAGCACGCGCTCGCGCATCTCAAACCATTCTTTCCCGCGATGCGCGAGTCCTGGACCGACAAGGCGGTGCTCCCGGGTGGCGACCTGCCGAATGGCGATCGCGGTGCGTGGGAGGCGGAGCTTTCGCGGCGCTATGCCGATCTGCCGCACGAGTTGCTGCGCGCCCTCGCCCGTCGCTATGGCACGCGCGCGTCGACGGTGCTCGGCGATGCAAAAAGCGCCGCTGACCTCGGCGAGGATTTCGGCGCAACGCTCACCGAGCGCGAGACCCGCTATCTGCAGCGCGACGAATGGGCAACGACCGCGGACGACATTCTTTGGCGGCGGACCAAATGCGGGCTTGCGATGAGCGCGAATCAGCGTGCGCGCGTCGCGGAGTTCCTCGGACCATGAACGCGTCGCCGCAGCCACTCGATCGAATGCCGGCGCATCGGCGGCGTTCGATTCGCATCGTGCTGACCGACATCGACGACACGCTCACCACCGACGGCAAGCTCACGTCCGAAGCGTTCGTTGCGTTGGAGCGCCTGCACAATGCGGGCAGGATCGTCGTACCCGTCACCGGACGTCCCGCCGGCTGGTGCGATCACATTGCGCGCATGTGGCCGGTCGATGGGGTCGTCGGCGAGAACGGCGCGTTCTACATGCGTTACGACACGCCGCAGCGAAAGCTCGTCCGCCGCTTCGTCGCCGATGAAGCCGAACGCGAGCATATGCATGCACGTATCGCGGCCACCGGCGCGCGCATCCTTGCCGGCGTTCCCGGGAGCGCGCTCGCATCCGATCAGCGCTACCGCGAGACCGATCTCGCGATCGATTATTGCGAGGACGTGCCGCCGTTGCCGCGGAAGGATGTCGATCGCATCGTCGCGCTCATGCAGGCCGAAGGCATGACGGCCAAGATCAGCTCCATCCATGTCAACGGCTGGTTCGGACGCTACGACAAGCTCGCGACGACGCGGTTGCTGCTGCGCGAAGCGTTCGCGACCGACATCGACGAGCAGCGCGATGCTTGCGTTTTCATCGGCGATTCGCCGAACGACGCGCCGATGTTTGCCTTCTTTCCGAACGCGATCGGTGTGGCGAACGTGCGCCGCTTCCTCGATCGGATCGCGACGCCGCCCGCGTGGATCACGCGTAGCGAAGCGGGCGCCGGGTTTGCCGAAATCGCCGATGCGCTGCTGCTCGAAGCGACGTGAGCCGCGTCACGGGTGCGGCGCCAATCCGCCGGTGATCGCGGCCGTCACTGCGCCAATGATCACGCTGAGCAGGATCGCGCACAGCACGATGACCACCGTGTAGCCGAGCGACTTGTCGGTAGGCGCGCGCATCAGCACCGGCAGGCCGAGATACAGCAGATACAGGCCGTAAAGTCCAAGCACCGCGGCGACAAAGCCGAGCGATGGCAGGATCAGCAGGATCGCCGCCACCCACGCCGGCGTGAAGCTGTACGCGGTGACTTTGAGCGCGCGAAGCGGATCCTTCTGTCCACCGAACGTGGGCGCCAGCGCGTCGACGATCATCGCGACGACGAAGACGACGACGAACGTCAGCACGAAATGCAGGATCGCCGCGCCGAGTGCCACACCGAAGCCGAAGCGAATCGTCCCGAGCAGCGGAACGGGGACACCGACGAGCACCTGGCCGAGGAACGTCGCGATGACGTCGACTGCCACGAGCGGCGCGACGTAGCGAAGGTAGATGTCCTGCGCGGTGGTCGTCTCGTCGGCGATGACCGGCCACTCGGTCCTTGGCGTCACGAGAATTGCCTTGACGCGCGCGATCAGGCGGTTCGCGAGCGTCTGCGCATCCGGAATTGCGCCGGAAGAGGCGCCGCTCGTCGTGTATGCGCCCGCTGCCGGCGTCGGGCCTCCGCTTGCCGGGCCCGACGGCCCGGTCCCATTTCCCGGCGTCGCGGCCGTGCCGCAGTTCGCACACACCATCGCGCCTTCGGGCATCGGTTGACCGCATGTCGCGCAATGCATCTTGCCTCCGAAACGTCATCCTTTCGACGCGGCGATTGTGCAATGAGGTCGGCAGGCGAGACAACGTGCATCGTCGGATAGGGTCGTTGTACGACGCATGCGGACTGCTTGTCGGGTCACCGGTCCGTCACGCGATCGGGTGCCAAGCCCTTACCCGGAGAAATTGTGTAAGTAAGCGCACGCTCTCGGCATAGTCAGCCCATTACGAGCAATTCCGGCTGACGGTACTCGACGCATTCCAGCTCCCGCCGACCTCTCGTCGGGCATGCGTCCGGCAAGTCGAACCGGCGGAACGCAATTTGCAAGAAGGGATGCCCCGGTTTCGCAATGAGGCGCCACGAAGCGGCGCGCAAGCGGCCAGAACAAGGAGGCAGACATCATGATCCGCTACGGCTTCACGATCCGCACCCGCATGGGCCAGCGCGTCGACAACGTCTCGATCATCGCCGGGTCGCAGCGCGACGCGGAGCGCCGGCTTCGGCAAATGTACGTGCAGTGCGAGATCATCGAGTGTCGCGAACGTTCGATCCCTCGTCGCTTCGAATCGACCGGCTTCGCGAACACGATGATCGATCTGATGGGGATCAGCCCACCCACGATCCAGCATCACGGCTGATCGCCAGTCGCGCGTTCCTCGACGGCTGCGCTCGGGGGATCACCGGCTTTTCGTACCGACCCTCTCG
>DATFCW010000377.1:0-3368 GCA_035252665.1 Casimicrobiaceae bacterium
TCGCGGCGCCGTGGACGAACACGACCGTGGGACGATCGGCCGCGAACGCGCGCGAGCCGGTGTACGCGTAAACCGGATGGCCGCGAACGTCGACGCGCATCAGGCCTTGCTCGCGGCGTAGAGCGCGCGCGAGAGGTCTTCGATCAGATCCGCGGGATCCTCGAGGCCGATCGAAAGCCGGATCGTCCCTTCGGTGATGCCCGCGCGTTGAAGATCCTCGTTCGACATGCGGAAATGCGTCGTCGACGCGGGATGAATCACCAGCGATTTCGCATCGCCGACGTTGGCGAGGTGCGAGAACAGCCGCAACGCCTCGATGAACTTCCGTCCCTGCTCGCGCGTTCCTCGCAGGTTGAAGCTGAAGACCGCCCCGGCTCCGCGTGGAAGCAATTGCGCGGCGAGCCCGTGGTCGGGATGATCGGCCAACTCGGGATAGGCGATGTTCGCCACGAACGGATGCTCGCGCAGGAACGCGACGATCGCACGCGCATTCTCGACGTGCCGCGCCATGCGGATCGGCAGCGTCTCGATGCCCTGCAGAATGTGAAACGCGGTCATCGGCGCCATGCACGCGCCGAAATCGCGAACACCCTCGCGTCGTGCGCGAAGGAGGAACGCCGCCGTCGTCGATTCCTCGGCGAATACCATGTCGTGAAATCCCTGGTACGGCGCCGTCAGCGTCGGAAATTTCTCGCGCACGCCGTCGGCATTCCAGTCGAACTTTCCCGAATCGACGAGCAAGCCGCCGATCACGGTACCGTGACCCGACAGGAATTTCGTCGCGGAATGCACGACGAGATCGGCGCCGTGCTCGAACGGACGCATGAGCCACGGGGTCGTGAACGTCGAATCGACGAGCAGCGGCACTCCGTGCTCGTGCGCGAGCGCCGCGATGCGCGGGATGTCGAGCACTTCGAGACCCGGATTGCCGAGCGTTTCGCCGAACAGCAGTCGCGTGTTCGGCCTGATCGCCGTGCGCCATGCGGACGGATCGCGCGGATCGACGAACGTCGTGTCGATGCCGAAACGCGGCAGCGTGTAGTCGAGCAAATTGTGCGAGCCGCCGTACAACGAGCGCGATGCGACGATGTGCGCGCCCGCCGACATCAGCGTCACGATCGCGAGATGGAGCGCCGCCTGCCCGCTTGCCGTCGCGATGGCGCCGATGCCGCCTTCCAGTGCGGCGATGCGCTCCTCGAGCACCGCGCACGTCGGGTTCGACAGGCGCGAATAGACGTGCCCCGCGCGCTCCATGTTGAAGAGCGCCGCCGCGTAATCGGTGTCGGGGAAGACGAACGACGTCGACTGGTAGATCGGCGTCGCGCGCGCGCCGGTCGCCCGGTCGGGACGCGACCCGGCGTGCAGCGACAGCGTGTCGAAGCGATGCGTCTTGGGCTTAATGGTCCCCCCACGCTTGCGGCTTCGCCGCTGCGCTGCCCCCCGAGGGGGCGGAGTTCGCGCCTTGGGACGGCCCGGCGGCGCTCACGCGCTCACTTAG
The DNA here is from genome assembly GCA_035252665.1 of Casimicrobiaceae bacterium. GTDB lineage: Bacteria > Pseudomonadota > Gammaproteobacteria > Burkholderiales > Casimicrobiaceae > VBCG01. The sequence goes on from DATFCW010000377.1 coordinate 1,499, forward strand.
CTTGAGGCGCGATCGCGAGGTCCTGATGCGGCGTCTTCGCGACCGGCGGGAAGTGCTCGGGCCGATGATCGGGAATGAAGCCGTCGCGATTCGGCATCTCGACCTTCGGCAGCGTCTCGGCGCTCATGATCGCGTCTTCAGGGATGATCTTCGCTTCCGACAGGATGTACGCGGTGAGCGCGTACACCTGGTTGTCGCTCAAGCTGCCGGGCGCGGACATCGGCATCGCGCGCTTGACGTAGTCGAAGAGCGTCGTCGCGTACGGCCAATAGCTTTCGACGGTCTTCACCGGCGCCTTCTTCGGATCGTCGTTGACGAGCGTGCCGCGTCCGCCGATCAGCTTGTCGCCCTGTCCGCCCTGCAGATTCTCGCCATGGCACGCGGCGCACTGCTGTTGATAGATCGATTTGCCTTCGAGGACCGAGCCCGAGCCCTGCGGCAACCCGCGTCCATCGGGCAGTGGCGATACGAAGCGGCCGAGCTCGGATTCGGAAGCCGGCGAGCCGAAGCCGTACGTCGGATGCTCGCTGCCGGCAGCGAATGCCGACACCCCGAATGCGCCAAGCGCAATCGCAAGCAGCGCATTCATTACAACCGCCGGCGCGCGCGATGCCATCGATCGCATCGATTCAATAGTGGTGGACATTGGTCACCTTTCCGTCGCTCGCGACGTGCCAGCTTTGGATCGAATTCAAGTGATAGATCGAGCCGAGCGGACCGTTCAATCCGCGCACGGCGATCAACTGGCCGAGCGTCGGCTGCACGTAGCCCGTGTCGTCGACGCAGCGGCTTTGCAGGATCGCCTCCTTGCCATCCCAGTTCCAGGGAAAGCGGAAGCGCGTGTGGCATATCGGCAGCACCGGCTGCTGCAATGCGGCTTCGCGCCATGTGCGTCCGCCGTCGGTCGAAACGTCGACCCGACGAACCGCGCCGCGTCCCGACCACGCGAGCCCGGTGATCTCGTAGAAGCCCGGGCCGTCGAGCATCATCTCGCCCGACGGCGACGTGATCACCGATTTCGCTTCCATGTACAGCGAGAACTGTACGGCCTTGCCATCGGGCAGAAGGTCCGTGTATTTGGACGTTTCCTCGCGCGTCATGAACGGCATGTCCGACACTTCGATGCGCCGCAGCCACTTGATATTGATGTTGCCCTCGCAGCCGGGGACGAGAAGCCGCAGCGGATAACCCTGCTCGGGACGGATCGCCTCGCCGTTCTGTCCGTACGCGAGCATGCAATCCTTCATCGCCTTCGCGAGCGGAATGCTGCGCGTCATCGCTGCGCCATCGCCGCCTTCGGCGAGCAGCCATTTCGCACCGCCGCGCACGCCGACCTCGTTCAGGATCGTCGCCAGCGGCACGCCCGTCCATTCGGACGTGGACGTGAGCCCGTGCGTGAATTGCACCGTGCGCATCGTCGGCTTCGACCATTCGGTGAGACCATTGCCCGAGCATTCGAGGAACATCGTCCGCGACACCGACGGGAAGCGGCGCAGGTCCTTCATCGAATACTTTTTCGGCTCGCCGACCATGCCGTGCACGTACAGCGAGTGCTTCGACGGATCGATCACCGCGGTGCCGGCGTGGCTGCGCTCGAAGTGCAGCCCCGACGGCGTGATGATGCCGCAGCTCTTCTCGAGCGGCGTCATCGTCCACGACGAAAGCGGGGTCGGCGTCTTGTAGCGGCGACGCACTTCCGTTTCGAATTGCGAGCGCGTGCCGTAGCTTTCGTCGGCGAGCGGATAGCCGGGCGTCTTGCTTGCATCGGCCGGCACTTCGTGCTCGGTGGCGCCCGGAGGCGCTTCCGCACGCGCGCTGCGCGCGAGTCCAGCTGTCGCGCCGAGCGCGACGATCGAGCCGAGCAGGAATC
>DATFCW010000378.1:0-4626 GCA_035252665.1 Casimicrobiaceae bacterium
TCACGCGCTCACCGACTCGGGCGGCGCGTCCTTTGCCGTGAGGATCGCGTCGAAGAACGGAAGGAGCTGCGGCGCGAGCAACGCGGGTACGGACAAGAGGCCCGATTGCACTTGCGGCCCGAGCGGAGTCGGCAATTGGTATTGCGGCGACTGGCACGTCTCCGCGAGCTTCTTCCAGACGGCTTCGTCGAGAACGATCGTCCGTGTCGAATTCGAGAGCGCATCGTCGATGGCGTGCGCCGCACGCAGGTCCGTGTAGCTCTGCATCCAGCGCGGATGGACGAGGAGCTTTCCGCGCACAAACTCGGCGAACGTCATCTTCTCGCCTGTCGATTGACCGTCGAGCGGATTCTTGAAGGCGACGTCGCTCGGGATTGCGATGTACTTGGGCATGAATCTCCTTCGTCAGCGGAGGCGGTGAAGCCAAAGAATGAGCCGGTCGGCGAGCGCCCCGAGCGCGGGCGCCAGCGTCCACTTGCCGATGCGCCAGATCGCCGGCAGCGCCTTCCACCGCACGAGCGCACCGTCACGCGTGAGCTCCACCGCTTGCGGCACATTCACCGCCATCGGGGCAGGCGGGAGCTCGCCAAGATGCGGGTGCTGCTTCGCGAGCTCGATGAGGAGCTGCTCGAGCCGTTCGCGAATGGATGCCACCGCCGCTTCGATTCGGTCGAGATCTCGACGCTGCTCGCCGATCGAGGTTGCGATGACGACGACGCCGTCAGCGAGACGTCGAAGCTCGTCGCTCGTGCGCATGGCGCCGCCTTTCCGTGTCCTTGCGAAGTTTGTGAGCCGCCTTCACCGCGCGCGTCACCGCGTCGTGTGCCTCGCTCGAGATGCGTTCGTCCTCGAGCGCGCGCGGGATCGATTCCGCCATCGCGGATGCCGATGCCATAAGAGCCTCCTGGTTCGCGTTACGAGAGATTCGCGGCGACAGCGAGCGCGTACCAAGCAGTGCCGTCGCACGCGAGATCGACTCGATCGACGGAATTGGCCATGCTCGTCTTCGTGAACGTCCCGCCTGGAAACTTCACGTTCGCGATCGTCGTCGGCCACGTGTACGCGGAGCTGCCTTGCCTCAGAATCAACGTTGCGCGCTGGCCGGTGTTGCCGACGATCATGCCGAGACTGGTGACGTTGCCCGTCGCCGTGAAGACAATCGTTTCGCCACTGGTCGCGTTGAAATTCGCGATTGCGCCCGAACCGCTAAGCGTCTGAACGACGCCGATATGCGAGTAGGCGTAGATCGCCGAGAAGTTGTAAGTGCCGTTTCCGAGCTGCTGATTGTTGTTGATGTAGCCGCCCGCGCCGTCGGAAGGCAGAATCGCTCCCGCGTTTCCGCGCAGCGCGAGATTGCCGCCGAGACGAATCTCCGTTCCCGACTGGCCGTGGATGATCGCTCCGCTCGAGTTGTCCTCGATCGACAGGTATTCGGTTCCCTGCACGGCTAGCGAAAACGTCGGCTGCCCGTTACCGAACGCGCTCACCGTGTCGAAGACAAACGGACGCGTCGATCCCGCGGCGATGCCCGACTTGAACGTGATCTGTCCGGCGGTGACGTCCAAGAATTTGGTCGTGCCGGCCGAGTTCTGAACCCCGAGAAGCGTCTGGCCGATCGGCGTGGCGTTGTCGCGGATGATCACGCCGAGGCGCGTGGCATCGAGTCCGAACACTTGCGGTCCCGCGCCACCGTTCGCATACGCTTGCGCGAGCGTTACAACCGGCGACGACGTCGCGAAGACCTCCCAATTGTGCGTCGTCGCGTTGTACAGGAAGGCGCGAAAGCCGTAGTTGACCTTAATAACCGTCGACGACGAACCCTCGATGCTGTCGCCAGAACCAGCATTGATCGTGATGTTGTTCGTCGCCGCCGCGCCAGAAGCGTCTTTTAAGAAGAAGGTGGTGCCACCGACGGGTGCTGTCGGCAGCGTGAGTGCGACCGCACCGGCGAAGTTTACGTCGATCCAGAAATCGGTCGTCGATGCCGCGTAGCTCGCCCCGGTGACCGTCTTGACCGGCCACAATTGCGTGAGCTGTTGATAGGCGACTCCGCCCGTTGAGAAACGCGGATTGCCCGAAGCATCGACCCACCAACCAAATTCGGACGTGCCAAACGGATTCGATGTTTGATAGAGGCACTGAAGCCTCGTGCCTCCCTTCATGAACGCCGAGATCGAGATCAGGAGGTTCTTGCACTGGCTGATTTGGAGCCCGCCGATTCGGTACTGATCGGGCGGCACGCGCGTGTCGAGCCGATCGAGCCCGAGTGTGTTGACCGTCTCGGCAAGACCTGGCGCTCCGCTCGACGAAAGGCCCCAGTTGACCGGATCGAGCCAGTTCGTCGGAAGCGTTCCCGGCATGGAAGCTCCGCGCTAATGGTTGTGATGAGTGAACAGTGACTACGAAACAGGTGGACCGAGCTGCAGAACTTCGACGTCCGAAATCAGGCCATCAAACTGAATCGCTCCCGAGTAGTCGTTTCCAACGGTGATCGTGGCGACCGAGGCGTCGCTCGCGCCGGCCCAGAAGCCGGGCTTGTTGCCGGGAACCGCGTTCGAGCCGCCCGCGGTCAGAAAGAGCGTATTCGAATCCCAAATCACGCGAATCGTGATCGAGGTGTCGCGAAGCCACGTCATGTAGCGCTCGGGCGGATTCGGACTCGTCGTAAGGATGAGCCCTGTGCCCCACACGTTGCCAACGCTGTCGTAGCGACTGATCGTAAGCAGCCCGCCGGAGACTTGCAGTACGAGACGATTCGTCGTCGCGCTCCCGGCGAGATCGAAGATCACGCCGTTCGGTTGGCTCGGTCCATCGAAAGTCGGTACGACGACAAGATCGAGCGCGCCCCTCACGACGGACGCGAGCGTGCGTTGCAGAAGCGGATGAAGGACGTTTACGCCTTGACTCGCTGTGATCGCACTGCAGCTCGTCGGGGCGACGAAGCCCGTAGAGCCGACCGGCGTCTGGCAAACCGGTGGATAGAGCACACCCACGCGGCCGGTTACGTCGTAGAGATAGGACGACGTCACGCCAAGCGCACGTCCGGCCGCGTGGAATCGAATTCTGAATTGGAGCGGATCGACGTCGCCGCCGGTAAACGTGGTCGCCGGAATCGTTAGGAGCTTCCAACCATCCGACTGATGAACGGTATACGAGTACGTGCGCTCGCCGGTCGTCGACCACAGCGCAAGTTCAATCGTGGTCGAGATGCTGTCGGGATAGAACTTGTTGACCCAAACGCCTCCGACGTAGCTTTTGTTCGTCGGCGTTGCTCCCGTCGTCTGCGCGCACGTCGCTGGGTCGGCCGACGCCGTGAGCACAGCGGCCGACTGAATCACTTGGCCGACGATTGGAGCGTTCGCGGCCGTCGGTGAACTCGTCGCGTTTGTGAGCGTCCAGTCGGAGTGAAAGTCGTTCGAGCCCCTGAGGAGATTCGTCCACTGAGTGTTCGATTGATAGGCGCGGTGCGAGAGCGCCGGGTGATACGGGAACGTCGCTTGACCCGCAGAACGGATCTTGTACGTCGCGCGCGCAGCATCGGCGATCTCGAGCACCGAGCTTCCACCGCCGCTGCGCGAAAACGTGATCCAATTCAGTGCATCATGAAGGGGAAGCCACAGCGTGCGCTCGCCCCCCGCCGCCTGCTCGAGCGCCAGATTGAACTTCTCGTAGATCCCGACTCGATAAAACGTGTACTGGGTTTGCGTCGTCGCCGTTCCGTCGCAGCTGACGATGATGCCGATGTTGATCTTCTTCGTCCCGCAGGTCGTGCCCGTCTGCGAATTTGCCTGTGGCACGATGTCGCATGCGAAGCGGGTTCGCGTCGCAGCAGGCGGAAGCGGAGTTTGATACCAACTCGTCGACCACGTCGCCGTCGTCGGATTCCAGAAGTAGAGATTCCCGTCCGCGTTTCCTTCGTAGATGAGAAGCGCGACGACGGCAGCGCCTTGTGCGTTCGTATATTGGTAATCGATCTGAAATCGATGGGTAAGCTGATTGTTGATCGACTGTGTCGATTGAAACAGCTCGCCGAAGTCGCCCGCCTTCGCGGACGTCAAGTCGTAGACGAGCGCGTACGGCGTGAACTCAGTGTTGATCGAAGCTGCGGTCGATGACGCCTGGCCGAGAACGGTGCCAACGTCGAGCCAGTTCTGAAGCGATCCGCCGCTCCAGTTCGCGAAGTGCTCGTTCTGGAGCAAATTGAGCCGCGCACCGATGGGCAGCACGGTCTCGCCCGCGCCGGAGAACCCAGCACGAAACTGCGAATAGCCGACGCCGAGGAGCATCCACGCAGGCGTGACCTTCGAAAGAAGCGACCGCAGCGTCGTGATCAACCAGGGTCGCGAAGCCGCTGGCGCGCGACTGTATGCCGTTAAGCCGGATGCACTCGCACCGGTGAAGTAGATCCCAGTCGCGAGGTGCGTGTCATCGGTGACGGAGTCGACGCGATACCACGTCGCGCCACCATCCACGGTGAAGTCAGTGCCAGCGGGGAACTCGGTTGTGAACTTCGTCCCGGTGCCGATCACCGACGTGCTGCCGTTTGTGACCTGCAGGGTGCCGGTCTTCTGCGCGCCCGCGCGCGTCGAGACCCACCCGCCCGCGCCGGGGTCCGGTGCGCCGTCA
>DATFCW010000379.1:0-7090 GCA_035252665.1 Casimicrobiaceae bacterium
CGAGATCGAGCGCAAGGACGTGCAGAAGCGCTACATCAAGGCGATCTGCAAGGGACTCTACAAGGTCATGTCGAAGATGGGCATCTCGACCTACCAGTCCTATTGCGGCGCGCAGATCTTCGAGGCGGTCGGCCTGCAGAAGGCGTTCGTCGACAAGTATTTCACCGGCACGTCGAGCACGATCGAAGGCATCGGTCTCTTCGAGGTTGCCGAGGAAGCGGCACGGCTGCACGCGCTCGCGTTCGGCGACGATCCGCTGCTCGCCAACGCGCTCGACGCCGGCGGCGAATACCTGTATCGGATTCGCGGCGAAGAGCACATGTGGACGCCGGACACGATCGCGAAGCTGCAGCATGCCTCGCGCGCCAACTCGTACTCGACGTACAAGGAATATGCGGCGCTCGTCAACGAGCAGGGTCGCAAGCTCAAGACGCTGCGCGGGATGTTCGAGTTCAAGTCTGCCGAGCGCACGCCGGTGTCGATCGACGAAGTCGAGCCCGCGAAAGAGATCGTCAAGCGTTTCTCGACGGGTGCGATGAGCCTCGGCTCGATCTCGACCGAAGCGCACACCACACTTGCGATTGCGATGAACCGCATCGGCGGCAAGTCGAACACCGGCGAAGGCGGCGAAGACCCGATGCGCTATCGCGCGGAGATGCGCGCTGGACGCAGCATCGTAAAAAAGGGCGATACGCTGGCATCGATCATCGGCAGCGCCGCCGTCGAGCACGACATCGCGCTCGAGCCGGGGGACAGCCTGCGCTCACGCATCAAGCAGGTTGCATCGGCGCGCTTCGGCGTGACGGCCGAATATCTCGCGTCCGCCGACCAGTTGCAGATCAAGATGGCGCAGGGTGCGAAGCCAGGCGAGGGCGGTCAGCTCCCGGGACACAAGGTTTCGGAATACATCGCGCAATTGCGCTTCTCGGTGCCCGGCGTAGGGCTGATCTCGCCACCGCCGCATCACGACATCTATTCGATCGAGGATCTCGCGCAACTGATCCACGATCTCAAGAACGCGAATCCGCAGGCGTCGATCTCGGTCAAGCTCGTTTCGGAAATCGGTGTCGGCACCGTTGCAGCCGGCGTCGCGAAAGCGAAGGCCGATCACGTGACGATCGCGGGCCACGACGGCGGCACGGGCGCATCGCCCGAGTCGTCGATCAAGCATGCGGGCACGCCATGGGAGCTCGGTCTTGCGGCCACGCAACAGACGCTGGTGCTGAATCGCCTGCGCGGGCGCATCGCGGTGCAGGTCGACGGTCAGATGAAAACCGGACGCGACGTGGCGATCGGCGCATTGCTTGGCGCAGACGAGTTCGGCTTCGCGACGGCGCCGCTCGTCGTCGAGGGCTGCATCATGATGCGCAAGTGTCACCTGAACACGTGCCCCGTCGGCGTCGCGACACAGGACCCCGTGCTGCGGCGACGTTTCACCGGCCAGCCCGAGCACGTCGTCAACTATTTCTTCTTCGTCGCCGAAGAGCTGCGCGAGATCATGGCGCAGCTCGGCTTCCGCACCGTGAACGAGATGATCGGCCGCAGCGATCTTCTCGACACGCGCAAAGGCATCGAGCACTGGAAGGCGAAGGGACTGGACTTCTCGCGTGTGTTCCACCAGCCGCCGATGCCGGATGAAGTCGCGCGCTACCACCGCGAAACGCAGGATCACGGACTCGCGCGCGCGCTCGATCATCAGATCATTACGGCCGCGCAGCCCGCGATCGAGAAGCGCCAGCCGGTGCGGCTCGCGTACAAGATTCGCAATGCGCATCGCTCGGTGGGCGCGATGTTGTCGGGCACCATCGCGAGGAGGCATGGCCACGAAGGCTTGCCCGAAGACACGCTGCACGTCGCGTTCGAGGGCGTCGCGGGGCAAAGCTTCGGCGCGTTTCTCGCGCGCGGCGTCACGTTCGAGCTGACGGGCGGCACGAACGACTATGTCGGCAAGGGATTGTCCGGCGGACGACTCGTCGTCTATCCCGATCCGTCGTGTCCCGCGAAGCCGGAAGAGAACATCGTCATCGGCAACACGGTCATGTACGGCGCGATCGCCGGTGAAGCGTATTTCCGTGGCGTTGCCGGCGAGCGCTTCTGCGTGCGCAATTCGGGCGCGACGGCGGTCGTCGAGGGTACCGGCGATCACGGCTGCGAATACATGACGGGCGGAACGGTGGTCGTGCTCGGCCGCACCGGCCGCAACTTCGCGGCGGGCATGAGCGGAGGCGTCGCGTACGCCTACGACGCCGACGGCACGTTCGCTTCGCGCTGCAATTCGTCGATGGTGACGCTCGGACCGGTGCTCGGCGAGAGCGAGCAGCTACGCATCGAGAAAGAGCTCGCGGCGGCCGGCAAGGGACGGTTGCTGCACGAAGGACTCGCGGACGAAGCGATCTTGCGCCGGTTGATCGAGCGGCACCTGCGTTTCACCAACTCGACGGTCGCGCTTGCGATGCTCGATCACTGGGATGCGACGCGCGCGAAGTTCGTCAAGGTGTTCCCGAACGAGTACGTGCGCGCGCTCTCGGAGCTGCACGCGAAGGCGCAGCGGGACAAGCCTGCGCCGGCCGAGCAGGAGCGCGCGGTCGCATAACGGGCGCTATGGGCAAGGTCACCGGGTTTCTCGAATGGCAGCGGATCGCCGAAGTCGCCGATCCGATCAAGGCGCGCGTCCGTCATTTCCGCGAGTTCATTCACACGCTCGATGACGCGGCCGCGTCCACGCAGGGCGGACGCTGCATGGATTGCGCGATCCCGTTCTGCCAGACCGGCTGTCCGGTCAACAACATCATTCCCGACTGGAACGATCTCGTTTACCGGCATCAGTGGAAGCTTGCACTCGACGTTCTCCATTCGACGAACAACTTTCCCGAGTTCACCGGCCGCATCTGTCCGGCGCCGTGCGAAGCCGCGTGCACGCTCAACATCAACGCCGATCCGGTCGGGATCAAGTCGATCGAGCACTTCATCATCGACAAGGGCTTCGACGAGGGTTGGGTCGTTCCGGTGCCGCCATCGCGCAAAACGGGACGCCGCGTCGCCATCGTCGGTTCGGGACCGGCGGGCCTTGCATGCGCGCAGCAACTGGCGCGCGCCGGCCATGACGTGGTGCTGTTCGAGAAGGAGGATCGCGTCGGCGGCTTGCTTCGCTACGGCATCCCCGACTTCAAGATGGAGAAGCACCTGATCGATCGGCGCATGGCGCAAATGTCGATCGAGGGTGTCGAGTTTCGTCCGGGTTCGCACGTCGGCGGCAATGTGTCCGCGCAGTCGCTGCTCGCCGAATTCGACGCGATCGCGCTCACGGGCGGCGCCGAGAAGCCGCGCGATTTGCCGGTGCCGGGACGCGACCTCGACGGCGTGCACTTCGCGATGGACTTTCTGCCGCAGCAGAATCGCGTCGTCGCGGGCGACCGCGTTTCGAATCAGATCACCGCGGAAGGCAAGCGCGTCGTCGTCATCGGCGGTGGTGATACGGGATCGGACTGCGTCGGCACGTCGAACCGCCAGGGCGCGCTTTCGATCGTGCAGTTCGAGTTGCTCGCGCAACCGCCGATCAACGAGAACAAGCCGCTCGTGTGGCCGTATTGGCCGATCAAGCTTCGGACGTCATCGTCGCACGAGGAAGGCTGCGAGCGCGACTGGTCGGTGGCGACGAAGCGCTTCGAAGGATCGAACGGCCGCGTCGAGCGGCTCGTCGCATCGCGCGTCGAATGGCAGCGCGATGGCGGCGCGATGCGGATGGTCGAGGTTCCGGGCAGCGAGTTCGCGATGAAGGCCGATCTCGTGCTGCTCGCGATGGGCTTCACGGGCCCGGGTGAAACCGGTCTCGTCGAGCAGTTCGGCGTCGAGCGTGACGCACGCACCAACGTCAAGGCGAATACCGACGACTACCGAACCAGTGTGCCGAAGCTATTCGCCGCGGGCGACATGCGCCGCGGGCAATCGCTCGTCGTATGGGCGATTCGCGAAGGCCGCCAGTGCGCGCACGCGATCGACGCGTTCCTGACGGGATCGTCGTCGCTGCCCAGATAGTCGGTGCCAGAGATGTATTTCCCGAACGAGCGGGACGATTCGTGACCATGGAGTCGCGAAATACATCTCCGGCACCGATTATCGACTCATCTCTGACCCCACTTATCTCCCTCGACGTCGCCACCTGGCATCCTAGGATCGCGCCCACGCAGACCGAGCGCTATGCACGCGAGCTCGAAAGCGGCGCGGTGCTGGTGCTTCCGCGTCTGCCGTTCGACCTGCTACCCGACGAGCAGCGCTTCCTCCACACGCGCTGGTCCAACGGCAAGGCGAAAAACATCAGCCTCGAGGGATCCGTGGTCACGGGCGCGCGCGGCAGCGTTGCCGATCTCGCCGCGCTCGCAACGATGATCGCGCGCTTCGCCGAGAATGCGAGCGCACTCGTCGCCGCGCTTTTTCCACGCTATTCGTCGCATCTTACGCGCGCGCGCACGAGCTATCGCCCGCATGGCGCGGCGGCTCGCGCCGTCTCTTGGCGCAAGGACGACACGCGGCTTCACGTCGATGCGTTTCCTTCGCGTCCCAATCGTGGCGAGCGGATTTTGCGGGTGTTCTGCAATGTGAATCCGCACGGCGAGGATCGGGTCTGGCGCGTCGGCGAGGCGTTCGAGCCGATGGCGCGTCGATTGATACCGCGTGTTCGGGCCATGCTTCCGGGCGAAGCCGGTGTGCTCGCGGCAATTGGCGTGACGAAATCCCGGCGCAGCGAATACGATCATCTGATGCTGGGCCTGCACGATCGCGCGAAAGCGGACCTCGACTACCAGACGCATTGCGCGCAGCGCGAAGTACGGTTCGCGCCGGGCACGACATGGATCTGCTACTCCGATCAGGTGATGCACGCGGCGTCATCGGGACAATACATGTTCGAGCAGACGACGCATCTGCCGATCTCGGCGCTCTACGAGCCGGCCCGCTCGCCGCTCGCGGTGCTCGAGAGGATTACGGGACGGAAGTTGGTCGCGCGCCCCTCACCCCAACCCTCTCCCCGCAGGCGAGAGGGAGCATGAACAGATTAGCCAACGACACGCTTCTTCGCGCGCTCCGCCGTGAGCCGACGAGCCACGTGCCGGTGTGGCTCATGCGCCAGGCAGGACGCTACCTGCCGGAGTACGGGACGCTTCGCGCTCGCGCGGGAAGCTTCATGGCGCTCGCGAAAAATCCCGGGCTCGCTGCCGAGATCGCGCTGCAGCCGCTTGCGCGCTTTCCGCTCGACGCCGCGATTCTTTTCTCCGACATCCTGACGATTCCCGATGCAATGGGTCTCGGGCTTTCATTCACCGAAGGTGAAGGCCCGCGCTTCGCGCGCGCCGTTGCGGACGAGCGCGCCATCGCCGCGCTTTGCGCACCTGATCTCGAGGCGCTCCGTTATGTGTTCGATGCCGTGCGCACAACCAAGCACGCGCTTGCGGGTCGCGTCCCGCTGATCGGATTCGCCGGAAGTCCCTTTACGCTCGCCTGCTACATGATCGAGGGCGGCGCGAGCGCGGATTTCGCCAACGTTCGCAGGATGGCGTTCGCACGCCCCGACCTGCTCGATCGACTCGTGCGCATCAATGCCGCGGCGGTCGGCGACTATCTCGCCGAGCAGGCGAGCGCGGGCGCCGACGTTCTCATGCTGTTCGACACGTGGGCGGGCATGCTGTCACCGGCTGCGTACCGCCGTTTTTCGCTTGCGCCCATTGCGTCGGTGCTCGAGCGGCTACCACGCAACGTGCCGACGATCGTGTTCGCCAAGGGCGCCGCGGCCTCGCTCGCGGCCCTGGTTGACTGCGGAGCATCGTGCATCAGCGTCGACTGGACCGTCGACCTGGGCGACGCGCGACGCCAGTACGGCGACCGCGTCGCATTTCAGGGCAATCTCGATCCGCTCGCGTTGCTTGCCGATCCGAAAAGCGTTCGGCGCGCCGTCGCGGACACGATCGCGCGAGCGGGCGAACAGCCAGGCTACGTATTCAACGTCGGCCATGGACTCGTGCCGTCGACCCCGCCCGATCATGTGGCGGCCCTCGTCGACGCCGTTCATGGCGCCCGCTAAAGCGCATACACCGGGGACGCCGCGGAACGCGGCCGCGACGGAAGAAGGAGTTGACAACGCGGAGAATCGGGCTTTCCCGACGCAGTTATGCACACGCTTAGGCCGTTTGTCCTACATCTGCATATGTGACGAATTTTGCGCGAATCCGCGAGCGCAAATCCCTGAAAACCGGTGCCATTTTCGCGAACGTCGCAGCGGTGCAACAATCGAGCCATGCGATTGCCATGCACGCGCGCTAACAGCGCATCCAGTTACGCACAAAATTATCCACAGCGCGTGTTGGAAATCTTTACCGGATTTTCGTGGAATTAAAAGTTTGGTGTTTCATGTTCACGTATCGGTTTAACTGTCGGGTAAGCCCGCGCGTCGTGGCGTCCTCGGCGACCCTGTAATTGCTGCTCGATGGCGATCGCGCGTGTCGCCATGCCGATCGCGGCGTGGCAATTGTTCGATTACTGGATTCCCGAGGGTCTCGACGTGGCGCGCGGCGACATCGTGAAAGCGCGACTCGGCGGGCGAAAGTACCTCGGGGTCGTGAACCGGATCGACGCGACGAGCGATGTCGGGGCGCAACTCCAACCGATCGATGCAGTGACCGACATCGCGCGACTGCCCGAGGAGACGATCGCGCTCGCCGAGTTCGTCAGCGACTACTACCAGGCGCCGCCAGGCCTCGCGCATGCGCTGCTCGTGCCACCCTCGACGCGCGCCAGGCGAACTCCGAGGGTGACGACATCCGAACGATCCGGCGCGGCTTCGCCCCCGCTCAATGCGGATCAGATGCGCGCGCTCGACGCACTTGTCGCGAACGAGAACGCGTTCTCGGTGACGATGCTTCACGGCATCACCGGCAGCGGCAAGACGCTCGTGTATCTTTCGGCCGCGACGCGGGCGATCGCGCGCGGCGGGCAGGTGCTGGTCCTCGTGCCCGAGATCAACCTCACGCCGCAATTCGAGCGTCGCGTAGGCAACGCGTTGCCCGATGCGCAGGCGGTGACGCTTCACAGTCGCCTCTCC
>DATFCW010000380.1:0-5088 GCA_035252665.1 Casimicrobiaceae bacterium
CCACGTCGCGCTCGAATACCGATGGATCGCGTCACTCGCTCGCGAGCGCGATCACGAGCATTCCGCGCCGCTCGTCGTCTTTCTGCACGAGGGCCTGGGCTCGGCCGCGATGTGGAAGGACTATCCGCAGCGGCTTTGCGACGCCGGCGGTTTTCGCGGGCTCGTATTCTCGCGTGAGGGTTACGGCCAATCGACGCCGCGCGAGCCGCACGAGCGGTGGCCCGTCGACTTCATGCACGCGCAAGCGCGTGACGTACTGCCGCGCATTTTCGACAAGCTCGGCATCCGCGCATTTGGCCAAAAACCGTGGCTCCTTGGTCACAGCGATGGCGGGTCGATCGCGCTCATCTACGCCGCCATGTTTCCCGAGCGCGTGGCTGGCGTCGTCGCGCTCGCGCCGCACATCTTCGTCGAGGACATGTCGATCCAAAGCATCGCGGCAGCGCGCAAAGCGTATTTGGCCGGCGATCTTCGCGATCGCCTCGCCCGCTACCATGCCGACGTCGACTCGGCATTCTTCGGCTGGAACGATGTCTGGCTGGACCCTGCCTTTCGCGGCTGGTCGATCGAAGCGATGGTACCGAAGATTCGTTGCCCGCTGCTCGTCGTGCAAGGTGCGAACGACGAATACGGAACGCTGGCACAGGTCGAAGGCATCCGTGCACGCGCGCCCCATGCGAAGATTCTGGTGCTGGCCGAATGCGGTCATGCGCCGCAGCGCGATCAACCGCAGGCGCTGACGCAGGCCATCACCGATTTCATTGCGCGCCATCGAAGCGGCGCATCCACGAGGGGAGGAGTCTGATGAAGTTTCGTGCAACAGCTTTGCGCGTCGGCGTCGCAAGTGTGCTTTGCGCCGCCATCTCGGTCGCCAACGCCGACGACAGGATCAAGGTCGGCTTCATGCTGCCCTACACCGGAACGTACGCGGCGCTCGGCACGGCGATCGAGAACGGCTTTCGCCTCTACGTAGACGAGCGCGGCGGCAAGCTTGGCGGGCGCGAGATCGAGTACGTCAAGGTCGACGACGAATCGGAGCCGTCGAAGGCCGTCGACAACATCAACAAGCTGATCAAGCGCGACAACGTCGACGTCGTCGTCGGCACCGTGCATTCCGGCGTCGTGATGGCGATGGCGAAGGTCGCCAAGGAGACCAACACGCTGCTGATCGATCCGAACGCCGGCGCCGGCGCCGTGACGGGCGCGATGTGCGCGCCGAACATCTTCCGAAGCTCCTTCTCGAATTGGCAGCCCGCGTACGCGATGGGCAAGGTCGCGGCCGAGCGCGGCGCGAAGAAGGTCGTGACGATCACGTGGAAGTACGCGGCCGGTGACGAATCGGTCGACGGCTTCAAGGAAGGCTTGAAAATCGGTGGCGGCGAAGTCGTGAAGGACCTGACCGTGCCGTTTCCCAACGTCGAGTTCCAGGCGCTCCTGACCGAAATCGCGGCGACGAAACCGGATGCTGTCTACGCGTTCTTCGCGGGTGGCGGCGCCGTGAAATTCGTCAAGGATTACGCAGCCGCCGGCCTGAACAAGACCATTCCGCTTTACGGCCCGGGCTTCCTCACCGACGGCACGCTCGAAGCGCAAGGCGCGAGCGCGCAGGGCATGCTCACGACGCTGCACTATGCGGACGCACTCGACGTACCGAAGGACAAAATGTTCCGCGCCGAATACGAAAAGGCCTTCAAGAGCGCCCCCGACGTTTACGCCGTACAGGGCTACGATGCCGCGCAGATGCTCGGCATCGGACTCGATGCCGTGAAAGGCGACGTGAAGAAGCGCGATGCGCTCGTTGCGGCGATCGAGAAGGCGCGCATCGACAGCCCGCGCGGCGCGTTCACGCTTTCGAAGTCGCACAATCCGGTGCAGGACATCTACCTCCGCAAGGTGGTGGGCGCCGAGAATCGCTACGAAGGCGTGGCGGTGAAGTCGCTTGCCGATCCGGCGAAGGGATGCAGCATGAAATAGCCCCGGTTTGGGGTCAGAGACGAAACTCGGGTCGAAGCCCCCCATTTCGCTAACTGCATCAAGTTTCGTCTCTGACCCCAAACTGTTTTCATGGATCTCGCCGTCTTCCTCGTGCAGTGCCTGAATGCAATCCAGTACGGACTGCTGCTGTTCCTCGTCGCGAGCGGGCTCACGCTGATCTTCGGCATCCTCGGCATCATCAATCTCGCGCACGGCAGCTTCTACATGATCGGCGCCTACCTCGCGTACGCGCTCGCGCCGTGGGCGGCGGCGAACATCGGCGGCGGCTTCTTCGTCGCGCTCGGCATCGGCATCGCGCTGTCGATCGCATTCGGGTACGTCCTCGAATGGGCGTTCGTCAGCTACCTCTACGAGCGCGAGCATCTGCAGCAGGTGCTGATGACGTACGGGCTGATCCTCGTGCTCGAGGAGCTCCGCAGCATCCTCGCCGGCGACGACGTGCACGGCGTCGCGCCGCCCGCGTGGCTCGCGGGCACCGTTCCGCTTGGCGGCGTCATGACGTACGCCGTGTATCGATTGTTCATGTCCGGCGTGTGCATGGCGGTCGCGCTCGCGCTCTACCTCGTCGTGACGCGAACGCGTGTCGGCATGGCGATTCGCGCCGGCGCGAGCAATCGCGAGATGGCGCAGGCGCTCGGCATCGACATCCGGCTTCTGTATCGGATCGTGTTCGCGGGCGGCGTCGCGCTCGCCGTGTTCGCCGGGATGATCGCGGCGCCCGCGTCGTCGGTGTATCCCGGCATGGGCAACCAGGTGCTGATCCTGTCATTCGTCGTCGTCGTGATCGGCGGCATCGGCTCAGTCAGAGGCGCGCTCGCCGCTTCGCTTCTCGTCGGCTTCGTCGATACGTTCGGCAAGGTGTTCATGCCCCAGATCGCGGGCCTGCTCGTGTACGTGCTGATGGCCGCAATCCTGTTGTGGCGTCCCGAGGGCTTGTTCCGGACCGCGTGAAGCTCCCGCGCATCGCGATCCCGCCCGCGATCGGCCGCCTCGCGAAATTCTGGCCGCTCGCTGCCGCGCTTGGCGCGCTCGTGCTCTTTCCGCACATCGGCGGCCGCTTCTACGTCGATCTCGTGCTGACGACGATGATCCTCGCGATCTTCGCGCTGTCGCTCGAGTTGCTCGTCGGCGGAACCGGGCTCGTGTCGTTCGGCCATGCCGCGTTCTTCGGGATTGCCGCGTACGCGACCGTGCTGCTATCCGCGAAGGCCAACGCGCCATCGCTCGCCTGGCTGCTGCCGGCCGTCCTCGCGATGACGGCGATCGCGGCATGCGCCATCGGCGCACTTTGCCTTCGTACGCGCGGCATCTACTTCATCATGGTCACGCTCGCCTTCGCGCAAATGACGTACTTCGTGTTTCACGATACCAGCGTCGCCGGCGGCAGCGACGGGATTTACCTGCATGCGAAACCGCGGCTCGCGATCGGCGACGTCACGCTCGTCGATCTCGGAGAGCCGATGACGCTTTACTACGCGACGCTCGGCTGCCTCGTCGTCGTCTACGGGCTGCTCGCGCTGATCGGCCGTGCGCGCTTCGGCCATGCGCTCGCCGGCATCCGGGCGAACGAGCAGCGGATGCGCGCGTGCGGATTCTCGACGTATCCATACAAACTCGCGGCGTTCACGCTCGCCGGTGCGCTCGCCGGCGTCGCGGGATTTCTTCACGCGGTGAAAGACGGGTACGTGAATGCCGACATCCTCGCGTGGCATCAATCGGGCGCGGTGCTGCTGACGCTGATTCTCGGCGGCATCGGCACGCTGCGGGGACCGGTGCTCGGCGCGTTCGTGTTCGTGCTGTTGAAGGAAATCTTCCAATCCGAAGCGCTCTTCGGCGCCTTCGCGCGGCATTGGCAATTGCCGCTCGGCCTTGCAATCATTGCCTGCGTCGCGTTGATGCCGAACGGCATCGTCGCGCTGCCCGCGCGATGTCGACGCCTTCGCATGCCGATTCCGCATGCCGGGTGACACGCTTCTCCGCGCAAGCGACGTGTCGCGCCGCTTCGGCGGGCTCACCGCCGTCGATGGCGTGTCGATTGCGCTCGTTCGCGGCGAAGTGCATGCGCTGATCGGCACGAACGGGGCAGGCAAGTCGACGCTCGTCAACGTGCTGTCCGGCGAGATTCCCACCAGCGGCGGCCGCGTCCATCTGCACGGTCGCGACGTGACGCACTGGCCGCAGCCACGCCGCGCGCGCGCAGGCATCGGCCGAAGCTATCAGCGCACGACGATTTTCCCGCATGCGACCGCATTCGAGAATTGCCGCCTCGCCGCGCAGGCGCATTTTCAGCACCCGCTCGATTTGTGGACGAAAGCGCAGCGCTGTCCGCGAAGCCGGGCGCAGGCCGAGCAGGCGATCGAGCAGGCAGGACTTGCCGCGCAGGCGCAGCGCATCGCAGGCACGCTGTCGCATGGTCAGAAGCGACAGCTCGAGATCGCGATGTGCCTCGCGACCGCTCCCACGGTGCTCCTGCTGGACGAGCCGCTCGCCGGCATCGGCCCCGAGGAGACCGAGCGGATGCTGGCGCTTCTCGGCGGGCTCAAGCGCGGCCGCGCGGTTCTTCTGGTCGAGCACGACATGGACGCGGTGTTTCGCATCGCGGATCGGATCACGGTGATGGTCAATGGCGCGGTCATCGCATCCGCCGAGCCCGACGCCATTCGCGGCAACGCGGCCGTGCAGGCCGCTTACCTCGGCGAATCGGTCGAGGCGAAGGCGGCGTTGCCTGTCGATGCCTAGCACGCTCGACCGCCGCGATGCCTCCGCATCGCAGCGCATCGCCGCGATCAGCGCACTGCTCGAAGCACATGAGCTACACGCGCACTACGGCGAGAGCCATGTGCTGCGCGGCATATCGTTCTCGATCAACATCGGCGAATCGCTCGCCGTGCTGGGTCGAAACGGAATGGGCAAGACGACGCTTGTGCGTACGCTGCTCGGTCTCGTGCCCGCGAGCGCGGGCCGCGTGCTCGTGCACGGCCGCGAATGCACGGGGTTGCGCGCGCACCTCGTCGCACGAATGGGCATCGCGTACGTGCCCGAGGGACGCGGCATCTTTCCCAATCTCAGCGTGCGCGAGAACCTGCTGCTCGC
>DATFCW010000381.1:0-4290 GCA_035252665.1 Casimicrobiaceae bacterium
GCCAACGCGCACGTCACCTTCTGGTCGTCGAGCGTGCATCCGCATGTCGAGGCGAACTGCGAGCACCACGCCTGCTGGCTTCGCGCCATCGTCTTGTAGGCGTCGGAATTCGTCGTCACCTTCGTGCCGGTCGATGCACAGGCAGCGACCAGGCCGCAAAGAGCGACTGCGACGAGACTGCCGGAAATTCGCTTCATGATTCGTCACCTCTCCTTGTCGATGGGTTCGTACGCCCGGACTTGCGGCGGCATGAGCCGGTCGTTAGAGAGGGAAAGGTTCGATGTGGTTCGATGCGCGCCCGCGATTTTGCATGGCAGGGCAATGCGTCGCGCACCGATACGATTTGTCGATCGATGCAACAGGTCAACGTGGCTCAGGCGACGCCGCGCCGGCAAGGTCGAGCACGCGCGCGGAAATCGCATCCGTCGCATACTCGTCGAGCATGAGATAGCCGCCAAGCCGCGCATCGAGCGACGGCGGATCGAAGCGGTTCAATCCCTTGTTCGGATAGTGCGTGAGCTCGCCGAAATACGGCCTACCGCCAATCTCGTAGAGGTCGACGCGAACGAAATCGACGCCTAGCGACAGTGCTTGCGCCGCATCGATCATCGTCGAAAGCGAGCTCGGCGGCGGCACCGCCGCACCCTGCGCCCCCTTGATCGTCCCGGCGATCGGCTGCCATCGTTCGTCGTAGAGCGCCTGCGTGTGTCGCGTGAAGCGGCCGGTGTCGACCTGGATGAGGCGAACGACGCCGCCGAAGACGAACAGCTTGTAATCGGCGGGCGTTCCGCCATCCGGGCCACGCAACAATTCCTCGGCGAAAACCTCGCGCTCGATGTTTCGATACGCCCATTCGCGTCCGACGATGCTGAAGTCTGACGCGAGCCAGCGTCGCATCAGGCGCACGAGCTCGTCGCGCGTCGCCGTGTGCTTGTCTGGCACTGCGCGCAGCCACCCGCTGCCATGGTTCGGCTTCAGCATGAATGCATCGGGCAGCGCGTCGAGATCGAGCGACTCCGCTCGCGCGTCGCGCCAATACAGCGCCGGCAGCGTGAGGGCCGGCGCGACGTGCGCCACATACGAGCGAACGCGGAGCTTGTCGGAAAAGAGCGAAAGGAACGCGCGACGATCGGTCAGGATCTTGGCCAGGATCTTCTCGTTGAAGCCCGACGGTCGATCGAGATTCGGCGCACGGCCGAACGCCTGGCGGTAAAGGGACGAGACGTAGGTGCGGTCGTCGACGAAGCGCGCTGCGAGCCGCCTCCGCAGCTCCAGCTTGTGCTCGCGGAGGCGCGTCGACCAGGAGGTCACGATGGTCGAGCGTCGATGCGGAAGAGCCGCGCGCGATCGACCTCGGCAAGGCGCGTGACGCCGAGCATTCCCATGTCGCGCGCGATCTCGGTACGAAGGATGTCGATCGCACGCATGACGCCGCTCACGCCCGCGATAGCTGCTCCATATGCGAACGGCCGCCCGACGAACACGAACGCCGCACCGAGCGCGAGCGCCTTCAGCACGTCGGTCCCGCGGCGAACGCCGCCATCGACCATCACCGGCACGTCGCGCACCGACTGCACGATCTCGGGCAGGACGCGCAACGCCGAAACCGCGCCATCGAGCTGTCGTCCACCGTGGTTCGACACGATGATGCCGTCGGCGCCGCCATCGCGTGCCCGCAGCGCGTCGGCTTTGTCGAGAATGCCCTTGATCAGAAGCCGCCCCTTCCAAAGCTCGCGAACGCGCCGCCACTGTGACCAATCGAGTCGTCCCCGATCCGAATAGTCGCGCAGCACGTTGCGTGACAGGATCGGTGCGCCGCGCGTCGCGAAGTTGTTCTCGAAATGCGGGGCGCCGTGCTTGACGAACGTGCGCACGAACGTGCCGAAAAGCCAGCGCGGATGCGTGATGCCATCGACAGCGAGGCGAACGCTCGGCCGCAACGGCGTGGTGAAGCCCGCGCGGATGTTGTTTTCGCGATTGCCCGCGATCTGGCAGTCGACCGTCACGACGAGCGTATCGATCTTCGTTCGCGCGATGCGTTCGATCAACGCCGCGTTGCCGTCGACATCGCCGGGCAGGTACGCCTGGAACCACGTCGATGGATACGAGGCAGCGATCTCCTCGACGCGAATCAGCGACGTGCCGCTCATCATCATCGGGATGTTCGCGTCGTGGGCGGCTTTCGCGAGCAGCAAATCGCCGCGATAGGCGAAGAGCGCTGCAAGCCCGAGCGGCGCGATGCCGAACGGCGCTTCGTAGTCGTGCCCGAAGAGCGTCGTTCGCGTCGACACGCCGGAAACGTCGACGAGCGCGCGCGGCAGGAACCCCCACTCGGAAAACGCCGCGCGGTTGTCGCGAAGCGATGAGTCCGTCTCGGCGCCGCCTGCGACGTACTCGAACACCGCCCGAGGCAGGTGCCTGCGCGCGGCGCGCTCGAAATCGTCGAGGCACAGAAGCGATGCAAGCCGCCGTCGCGTCACAGGTCTGCCCTCTGCGGTAGCATCGGTGATTGTCGCCAATGGAAACGGCGCGGCAGTCTACCTCGGAATGCGTATTGCTGTGGGACACCCCGCGCGGCGACGCGCACGCGAGCGCGACCAGATACGATGAACCCTGTCGAGCCGTCGTCGCTTGCCGGCCTGTGGGTCAGCGTCGACGGCCGCATGCGCGTTCATCTGCATGCGGACGGGCGCTTCGACGAGACGCGCCCAGGAAGCGCGCGCACGTTCCATGGCATGTACAGCGTGGACGGCGCGCGCATCCATTTCCGCGATCCGACGACGGGTTACGAGGCGACTGGCAGGTTGCACGACGATGGCTTCGTCGCGGATGGCGTCGAGTTTCGCAGAGCGTAAGCCGATCTAGCGCTTCCGCTGCGATGGCCGCCACTTCAGGAAATGTCGCTCGAAGAGCGTGATCAGTCCGATGCCCGCCGTCGTGAACAGCGTGATCGACAGCAGCGCCGCGAACACGAGCGGCGTGTCGAGGTTGAACTGCGCCGACAGCACGAGCTGACCGATGCCGCGATTGCCGCCGATGAACTCGCCGACAATCGAGCCGACGAGTGCCAGCGGAAACGCGACCTTCAATGCATCGGTGATGTAAGGCGTGGCGTGCGGCAGCCGCACCATCGTGAACACGCGGAGGCGCGAGCCGCCCGCAAGCCGTGAAAGATCGAGGATGTCGGGCTCGATCTCGCCAAGCCCCGTCATCGCGTTGACGAAGATCGGAAACAGCGCGAGCAGGAACGCGAGAAGGATCTTCGACTCGAATCCGAGCCCGAACCAGATCACGAAGAGTGGCGCGATCGCGATCTTCGGGATGCTGTTGAACGCGGCGAGGAACGGCATGATCACGCTCTTCACCGCCTCGACGTAAACAACCAGCAGCGCCATCAGCACGCCGACGACGAGCGCGATCGCGAGGCCTGCGAGCGTCGTCATCGCGGTGACGCCGAGATTGCGAAGCTGCAGCGGGAACGTCTCGACGAAGCGGCTCGCGATCACCGACGGCAGCGGCAATACGTAGTCGGGGATCTGCGCGAGCGGCGCGCCGAACTGCCAGACGAGCAGGAAGAGCACGAGGGCGGCGATAGGGCGCAGGGGACGAAGTCTCGCGCCCCAGCCGATGCGATCGACGGTATCCGCAGACTCGAAAACCAATGTGGGGTCAGAGACGGCTTTTCGCACGAAAACCAAGATGGGATCAGGGACGACTCTTCGGACACGCTCTCACGACGCGTAACCTTCGCGTGGAAGAGTCGTCTCTGACCCCAATATCCCGCTTCGCACCCGCGCCGACAGCTCGATGAAGCGCGGATGCTCGAGCACCGACACGTCGCGCGGGCGCGGCAGATCGACGTCGACAATGTCGAGGATCCGGCTCGGGCGCGCCGACATCACCACGACCGTATCGGACAATAGCACCGCCTCGGTAATGCTGTGCGTGACGAACAGCACGGTATTGCGATTGGCGGCCCAGATCTTGGACAGCTCGAACGCCATTCGCTCGCGCGTCATCACGTCGAGCGCGCCGAACGGCTCGTCCATCAGGATCAGCGGCGGATCGAGCAGAAGCGCCCGGCAGATCGCCGCACGCTGCTGCATACCGCCCGAAAGCTGATGCGGATACGCGTGCTCGAAGCCGTCGAGGCCCGCCAGCGAGATCAGCTCGAGCGCGCGATCGCGATGCGCAGACGCGCGTTTGCCCGCAACCTCGGCGACGAAGAGAATGTTCGCGAGCGTCGTTCGCCAAGGCAAAAGCACCGGCGACTGGAACACCATGCCGACG
>DATFCW010000382.1:0-27011 GCA_035252665.1 Casimicrobiaceae bacterium
CGACGTTCGGATGACGACCGAACGCGGTAAGCGCGCGCTGCTGCAGCGCCGCGTCGTCGCCCAGCAACCCGCTGCCGAACGGTGTCGTAGTCACGCGCGCACCGGGAACCGCTCGACCGATCCGTCGCGCGGTGGGGCCGGTCAAGCCGGTGACCGACATCACGAGCACGTGATTGCGCACGCCGACACTTCCGTCGGCGCGCCGAAATCCGTCGAAGTGCGGCGCTGTCACACGCTGTTCCGTGTTGGCGAAAGCGCCTTCACGCGACTGGCGTCGGCGCGTCGCGCGGAATCAAATCGGACGCCTTCAACTCGTCCCACAATGCCATCGGAATCGGCAGCGTCGACCATGCGAGATTCGTATCGACTTCGGCCACGCTGCGATAACCGCATACCGCGGAGACGACGGCCGGATGTGCGAGCGCGAATTGCAGCGCAGCGGCGCCGAGCGGCACGCGATGACGCGCGCAAATTGCCTCCAGGCGTTTGGTTCGCTCGACGATCTCGGCGGACGGCGGCGAATAAAAATAGCGTGCGCCCTGAACCGCGCCGGTAGCGAGGATGCCCGAGTTGAACGGCGATGCGACGACGACACCGATGCCGTTCTGCGAGCAATAGGGCAGGAATTCGTCGAGCGCCGCGTGCTCGAGCAGCGTGTAGCCGCCGGCGAGCATGAAGAAGTCGAAGTCGCCTGCACGTGCGAAGCGCAGGCATACGTCGGCACCCTTGACGCCGACGCCGATCGCGCGAACGGTGCCTTCGCTGCGCAAACGTTCGAGCGCGCGGTACGCGCCGAGCATCGCTTCGTCGAAGCGGCGCTCGTAATCGTCTCCTTGCCAATGCGGATTCACGTCGTGAATGAACACGATGTCGACGCGACAAAGGCCGAGCCGCTGCAGGCTGTCTTCGAGCGAGCGAATCGTCCCGTCGTAGCTGTAGTCGTACCAGAAGTCGAACGACAGGCGATCTTCGGGGGCCGGTGTGGCGCACGCTGGACGAAGGCGACGGCCGACCTTCGTCGACAGCACGAACTCGTCGCGATCGCGCTGGCGAAGCGCCGCGCCGAACCAATGCTCGCCGAGACCGCTCGCGTAGAGCGGCGCCACGTCGAAATAGCGGAAGCCACGATCGTAGGCGTACGACAGGAGTCGCGCGGCTTCCTGCTCCTCGCGCACGCGGAAGAGGCTGCCGCCGCCGTAGCCAAGCCTCGGAAGCGAAGGCGTATGTGTTTTCGCGCTCACTGGACCGTCAATTCTCGCACGCCGCACGACCCTCGATCATCGCTACAATTCGCCTCCGAAATCCTCGTCCGCCGAAACGAACGAGGCCGATTCCGATCTCGAGTGCGGGGGTTCAAATGAAAGCATTGCCCGCGGCGTTCGCCGCCATGTCGTCGGTGCTTGTGGTGCAACAAGCCCTGGCGCAGGTTGTCTTCTACGACCGTGAAGGATTTCGCGGTCGCAGCTATTCGGTCGATCGGCGCATCGACAATCTCGACCGCAGCGGCTACAACGACCGCGCGTCGTCGGCGATCGTCCAGCGTGGCGAGTGGGTGGTCTGCGAAGACGCGAATTTCCGCGGCCGCTGCCTCACGCTCCGCCCGGGGCAGTATCCATCGCTGCGCGGGATGGGCATGGACAGGAACATCTCGTCGATCCGTCCCGTGCATGGAAGGCCGGAATACACCTACGCACCCCCGCCGCCGCCGGGACCTTCGTATCCGTATTACCCGCACTACGGCGAGAAGCTATACACGGCGGATGTCATCGCTGTTCGCGCCGTCCTCGGTCCTCCCGGCCAGCAATGCTGGGTCGAGCGACAACAGGTGACCACCAACAACGCTCCCAACGTTCCCGGCGCAATCATTGGCGGCGTGATCGGCGGCGTTCTCGGCCATCAGATCGGAGGCGGCCGCGGCAACGATGTGGCGACGGCGCTTGGTGCGATCGGCGGCGCTGCCGTCGGCGCGAACGTGAACCGCGGCTCGCAAACGTACTCTCAGGACGTTCGGCGCTGCGCGGCGGTTCCCGGCTCGGCGCAACCCGACTATTGGGACGTTACCTACGTCTTCCGCGGCAAGACGCATCGCGCGCAACTCGCGTTCGCGCCCGGCGCGACGATCACCGTCAATTCGCGCGGCGAGCCGCGGGTGTAGCGCTTGTATGATCCCCCCACGCTCGCAGCTCCGCTGCTTCGCTGCCCCCCGAGGGGGCGCAATTCGCGCTTTGGGGCGGCCCGGCAGCGCTCACATCGCGTTCGCAAGAATGGTCTCGTCCGCGACGGCGTCCAGCGTCTTGATGGTTCCCATTTTCGAAATCGTCTCCAGAAACTTCGGATAGTGCGACAGCCATAGATCCGCGTAGCAGTCGTGCAACCCGAAAGCGACGAAATCGCGGCTGCGGATTTCGTCGACGAGGCGCCGCTCCCACTCGCGGAACGGCATGCGCGCTTTGTAGAGCGGAAAATCGTCGAGCCGGATCGGAATCTTCACGAGACGATTCTGCATTGCGGGCACGTCGGGGAGCGTTCGCGACGACGTCGCGCACCAATCGAAGTTGCGAAGGACGAGATTGAAGTCGTCCCACTCCGCGGTCACGCGCGATTGAGGCGGACGAAAGCCGCGAATCCTCGCGTCCTCGAGGCGACAGCGGTACAACTGGTTGGCATGGCGTCCCTTCGCGGAGGGGTCCGCGACTTCGGTGAGCAGCTGGCGTAACGCCCAGTAATACCGCGTGAACCGCCAAAGCTTGCGGATGACGTGGTCGTACGAATGAAAGGCCAGGCAATGGCCGTCGCTCTCGATGCCGTCGCGCACGTCGGCGAGCAAGCATCCCAGAACGCTGTAGGTCGCCTTGGCGCCCGCGGCCTTCTCGCAACGAATCATCGCCGACAACGCCTGCGCGCCGATGCGGTTGCCTGTCGCGACTCGTTCGGCGTCGACACCGACATGACCGAGGCCTCGTTCGATGTCATGGCAGATGCAGATCGTACGTTGGCGCATTACGCTGTCTTCGCGTCGTTCGGGGCTTACGAGGCGATCGCGATTGCTCGCGATGTCGATGACCCACCAGCCCTTCGACCTGGTCGCGTTGAAGCGCTCGGTCACCGTTTTATCGTAGATCCGCTCGAACAGCGCCTTTTTGACCGAACGCGCCTTGTCGGTGTGCCGCATGACCAGCTCGGACGTCGGCGAGTGAAGCGTCCTCAGGCCGCGCTCGACCGCGAAATTCACGATGCTGTTGAGCAGCATGTGGCGCCAGCCGTGGAACCGCTTTTCGACGCGCGTTGCGTATTCCCTTCGCCTCGAGATGCGTTGAACGAGGTCCGAAACGTAATTGAGACCGTAGAGCTGGTCTTCGTCGACCAACAGGTACGCGAACGCGACGTGTCCGTTCATGCCGAAGTGCTGCCGGTGCCACACGAGATCGTCGTCGAAGAAAATTTCGCGGGGTAGCTGCTCGAGCTCGGTTGAATCGGCGAAAAGCACCATTTCCACGTGCCCGTCGAGATTCCTGCGGCCGCACATCTTTTGCGCGAGATAGACCGCATCGGGGCCGCATTTCGGGAGGTAATACGTTCGATGCGCGAAGAAGTGCCGCGCAGCCAGTCCGCGCGCGACGAACTGCGAGCGCCGCTCCGGTGGAAAGTGGCGGAAGCGCGAGACCCCAGCCTCGGCATCGTCGATTTTTCTTACAGCGCTCGGTGAAAACGCGCTCGAAGCCGGAGTGCCACGTCGAAAATTCAAAGGATTAGCCAAGTTGACCGCAATCTTGCTATTGTGAGCAAATTATTCGCCGTCGGCGTTGCGCCGGTCGCGCGAATCATGACAAGCGGAGGGAGCGGGATGATCGAGTGGGCGATCATGCGCGTCGGCGTTGGCGACTCGAGCAAGGCGATGGCCCTGTGCGGCTCGGTCGACAACGGGGGTGCATCCTTCGTCATTTTTGATCGATCGGTCGCATGATCTGGCTGCCCATCATCGGCGTCCTGACGCTCGGCGTGCTCGCGCTGCCCTACACCGCCACGCAGCTTTTGCGCAGCCTCCAGGCACACCAGCCGATCCGTGATCCGGGAGAGCTCGACGGCGTCGGCGCCATTGTCGTGCTTGGCGGCGATTTCGTCGGCTACGCGCCGGAGATGGGAGGCGACACCGTCGGTCCGCTCACCCTTCAGCGCCTGCATTACGCGGCGCGCCTGCATCGCGATTCCGGCGTCCCGCTGCTTCTCACCGGCGGAGTGATCGGACGAAACAATCGCTCGCTTGCCGAAACCATGGCGCAGGTCCTCGATGAGGACTTCAAGCACAGCGCGCGCTGGGTGGATGGCGGCGCGCGCAGCACGCGCGAGAACGCGCGCAACAGCCGCGCGTGGCTGCAGCCGCACGGCATCCGCAAAATCTGCCTCGTCACGCACGGCTGGCACATGGTGCGCGCGACCCGAGCGTTCGTCGAGGAAGGGTTCGACGTGCTCGCGGCCCCGACGCTGTGCCTCAAGAAGCCTTCGCCGATCCTGCGCGACTTCTTTCCAAGCGCAACCGCGCTCAGCCGAAGCCTGGTTGCACTGCGCGAGTGGTGCGCGCGCGGCTGGTATGTGACATCCGCGTGGCGCGAGAAGGCGTGGCGTCGCGTTCGGCCCCTCGACGAGTTCGAGCCGGGAGAGGCCTATGCCTCCGCGACATCGTCGTTTCCGACGTCGCGCATGAACGCGATCACGCGATCGAGCCCGGGCA
Organism: Casimicrobiaceae bacterium; assembly: GCA_035252665.1. Taxonomy (GTDB): domain Bacteria; phylum Pseudomonadota; class Gammaproteobacteria; order Burkholderiales; family Casimicrobiaceae; genus VBCG01. The sequence continues at coordinate 4,730 of DATFCW010000382.1, forward strand.
GCGAGGCATAGGTTCGGAAATCCTTTTCACGCGTACCGGCGCTCGCCGGCGCGAGCGTCCCGGCCAGCATGCCCATCAGCGCGTAGAAGTCGAGCGGATCGCGCCGTTCGAGGAATCGCTCCAGCAGCATCCGCGGCCATGCTTCCTGATGCCTGAATCTGCGCGCGTGCTTGCGCCGCGCCAACTCCAGCGTCCTGAACCGCTCGTAGATGCTGGGCGGCGTGTGCAGGCCACCGTGAATGCCCAGAATGCGGAATGGAAACGCCGCACCGTGATCCGCGCCTGATTCGTCGTCCAACGCCATGACCCGGTACGTGAAACCGTCGGCGCGCATGCGATCGATCTGGTCGAGCTCGCACGACTGCACGTCGGCGAACGGATAGCGCCGCACGATTTCGTGGCGGAAGATCTTGACGCCCTGAACCGGCATGTCGAGATGGACGTCGTGCAGGTATGCGACGACGAGCGCGACATCGGCCGGTGCGCCTTTCATGCTTGCATGCAAGCGTCGAACGGCATCGGGATGAAGCAGCATGTCCTCGTCCACCTGGACGTAATACGGGGTCCTGCATTCATCGAGCATCGCCTGGAACGCAGCGCTCATCGGAGCGACGTTCTCGATCGTGCGAAGGCGAAAGCGGCACTCCTGTGCCGCGAGATGCGCAAGGCACGCCGGTAGGCTCGACGCGCCGACCGTCGATACGAAGACCGTCACCTCGTCGCCGAGATCGACCAGGTCTCGCGGACCATCGCGCGTGCCGACGATCGATCGCCAGACCTCGGCCCCCGATTCGCGCCAACCTTTTGCGCGAATCGTTTCACGCATGTTCGCGACGAGCTCCGCGCGGCGGGCAAGCGCAAGCCCTAGGCCGCGGAGCATGTCGTCGCCGTCGGACGCGACGACGATTCCGTTGTGGCCGTCGCGAACGACTCCGGCGCGATTGGCGCGCTGCGTGATGACGATCGCGCATCCGCACGCAGCGGCTTCGTTCAAGGTTCGCTGCGCCTCGCGGTCGGTGGAAGCGCACACGGCGATCGCTGCCTGGTTGAACGTTTCCGCGCGCTGCTCTGGCGTGCCGTGATCCGAAAGCTCCGCCGTTTCGAATTCCGTATCCCGAACGAAGGCTGCCGGGCTCGGCAACCAAGGTTCGTAGACGGACAGCCGCTCGCTGGGTGACGGCAACAGCCACGCCACGCCCTGCCCGCGACGCTCGACAGCCCGAGCGATGTCGAACGTGTCTTCGTCGAGGGTCAACGGCAGAAGGCGCGTGCGCGGCAGAGGACCGAGCCGTTGCCACAATCGTTGGTCGGCGATCAGCACGAGGTCCGCGTTCGCATAGCATTCGTGAAAGCGTTCGAGGTCCGTCGGCCATTCGCCGAGGAATGCGACGACAAGCCGGCTTTGGCGAGTCGCCTCGACCGCTCGCCATCGCGACGTGTGCAACGGGTCGAGGAGCACGATGCATTCGGCGTCGATGTCCGTCACCGGGATCGGCACATCGGCGGATAACGCCGTCGCCGTAATCGTTACGTTCGGCGGATGGTGGCGTATCAGGAGCCGTGCCACTTCCGCCTGAGCGGCGCATGCGGGGTCCAACACGACCGCGACGCGGATCGGCGCGTCGGTGGTCACGAAAATCCTCGACGCATCGCCAGCGCGGTGCGAACGAGCCCTGCCTGCTTCCCGGCCGCGACGATGAGCTCGTAGAGCCGTTCGTTGCCGGCACTCGCGCCGCGATTGCGTGCGCGGGTCCCGGCGATCGCTTCGGCTGCAAGGCGCACGATCTCGCGGTAACGCCGTCCGTCACGGCAGCGATGCCACAAGGAATCGTCGAGCTGCTCGCCGTACTTCGCGACAACGCACGCCGCCGCCTCGCCGTGCTGGAGCGCCTTGCGCCAAAGCGCCACGGTCGTCTTCGGGTTCACGTGCGCGACGATCGCATCGTCGACGTATCCGAAAGTCGCGCGCCCGCTGAAGAACGCGCGGTACGAAAGCTCGACGTCCTGGCCGCGCGCAAACGATTCATCGAATGCGCCGAGCGCCGCGAGCGTGTCGCGGCTTGCGATCATGTTCGCGCTGACGACGTAAGGTGGCTTGAATTCGCCGATCGCGCGCTGCTGATCGAAGAGCCGCTCGCAGAATCGCTCGACCGCGGTCGTCGGCTGATACGCGACGATTCGTCCTCCCATCAAATCCGCGCGGCGCGGACCGCGCGCAAATCGCATCAACGCCGCGAGCCAGTCCGCGTCGGGAACGCAGTCGCAATCGGTGAACGCGACCCATCGATGACGGGCACGCCGGATTCCTTCGTTCCGTGCAGCGGACGCGCCGCGCCGCTTTGCACTGAATTGCTGCACGCGCGGAGAGAATCGGCGCATCACTTCGACGCTGTCGTCGGCGGAGCCATTGTCGACGCACAGGATTTCGAAGCGTTCGGGCGGATAGCGCTGCGCCACGAGCGCCGACAGGCACAACGGCAGCGTACGCGCGCCGTTTCGCACGGGAACCACGACGCTGACGTGCTCGTCGTCGATCATCGGGCATCGACGCGCGTTCGCAGCGCATCGAGCAGCATCGACGCGCGATCGTCGTACGCGCGCAGGCCAAGCGCACAGCGCAAGAGCGGTATCCGCTGCGCCTCGATGCGTGAGGGCAACGCCTCCTCGATCGAGGCGTCTGGTCGATGGCTGCCGAACGCGGTCGGCTTGCCATAGCGCGCGAGCGTCGGAAAGAGTGCCGCCGCGAGCAGCGGGCGGGTTTCAGCGGGCGTCAATTCGTCGATCTCGCAGCCGTCGACCGCGGCGGAAACGACGGGAAACAGAATCGCGCCAAGCCGGCCTCCGGTCGACGCCGCCGTGCCGAGCGCGTCCGCGAATTGGCGAGGATTGAGGATCAGCGCTTCGTCGCGTCGCGTAACGCCACGCTGCCGCTCGACATTGTGCTCGTCGCGCGTCAGGCATCCGCTGTCGGGACCGAACGCATGCGGTTCGAAGAAGCGCTCGAAAAAACGTCGAGTCTCCGCGCGGACATTGACGAGCGTCGGCATGCCGCGCACGACGCAGCCGTCCGCGCAATGGTCGAGCAGCACGCGATCATTCGCGACGAATTGCGCTTCGCCGCTCGTCAATGCATGAATCAGAAGCGATGTCTTGCCCCCATACTTGGGTCCCGCAATGACATACACGACACCGTCATGCTCGAATGCGGCTGCATGCAGGAACACGCGACCGCCTTCGACGCCTTCTTCCATGGCGAGCTCGCGCACGACGCGAAGCAACGCCACGCGAGTCCATGGACGCGGCTCGCGCGCGAGCACATCGACCTCATGGCGATCGCGACGAACCGAGAAAAAGACGTCGAACTCTTCGTCGAAGGCCAACGTTTCGTGTTCGTCATCGGCATTCCATCGCGGCAACGAGACGAGCTGCGAATCGAGCGCGAAGAACGGCAGCGTCTCTTGGCGCGGATGCCGACGTCTCGACATGATCTCGCCAAAGCGCACCGAATCCGTCGAGAAGGCGACGCGCCAGTCGCCGTTGCCTGCCGGCGTCTCGCGAAAGTGCGGCGCGAGACAGTCGCGGAGCCATTCGAGCTCCGCCGGCGTCTCCGTGGACACGAGCGTCTCGCGTCGCAGGTAACGGAACGCACGCGGCGGGTTCGCGTTCATCGCGTCGTCCACGGAGGCGACGGCTTGCGGAGCATAGATTTCAGCCGGGCAAGAGGTGACTCGGTGGAGACCGCGTTTCGCTGCCTGAACATGGCCGAGCGAAGCAGAACGCAGATCGCCCAGAAGCGGAAATGCGCGATGAACTCGCGCGGTTCGCGATGCAGTCGATACCCGTCGAGGAACGTCGCGAACGCGGACGCGTTCATCGGCCAGCGATACCACGTTCGCGCGAGATCGCAGTCGTACCACAGCTCGCAGATCGTCTCGTTGTCGACGACGTGCAGGCCCCGCTCCGGTACGCGCAACAGGTTCTCCGCGCAAAAATCGCCGTGACACAGTCCCCACTCGGCGTCGATCGGCGCCGACGCGCGGGCGAGTGCGACGGCTTCGCGCGCCGTCGCCTGCCCGAGAAGGTTCGCGCGAACGAGTCGGCCGGCGTCGAGCGACTCTTCGACAAAGCGCTGATCGACAACGCGCTTCACATGGAATCCTGGCCCGTCGATTCGATGGAGCCGACCCAGCAACGCCCCGGCGCTGCGCAAGGTCTCGGCATCGGGCGCTGCGATCGCTTGACCGAGAACCCATTCCTCCAGCAGCGCTTCCGAGCGCCGCGCGACGACGCGCGCGACCGGCTCGGAACGAAGATGAAGCTGCGAAAGCCGCCAGACGGTTTCCGCCTGCTGCGCCGTTTCGAGCCGCCTTCCCTTGAGCGTTCGACCGTCGCGAAACCGCAGTCGAAACGCGGCGCGCCGCGATTCCGAGGACACCAACGGGCTGATCGTCGCGGCGTCGCGAAGCGCGGCCGGTTGCGCTCGAATCAGATGCTCGAGGCTCGGGCCGAATGCGTTCCACGCAATCGTCACGTCGGCACGCTGACCGATGCAGCCGCGAGCCGCTCGGCGACGACATGCACGGGCGCGCCGAACCACACGGCATGGTCACGCAGCATGCGTTCGCGCGTTTCGCCATGCACGCGGTGCTTGTCGAGGATCTTCGCAAGATCGCGAAGCTGAAGCGCGGGCGCGCGCAGCGTCAGACGTTCGCGACCATGATCGCGGTAGTTGTAGACCTGATCGGGGACCACCGCGACGCTCGCGCCATGCTCGAGCAGCGTCCAGACGAGATCGAAGTCGTCGACGCCCGTCGATCCGATCGTCTCGTCGACGCCGCCGATCCGTGACAGCGCTTCGCGGCGAAACAGGAAGAAGTGCTCGAGATACGCGGCGCGGCGATCGATTGTCGACAGCGCCTCGTAGCGCGCCTGCGATGGTCGTCGGTGAAGCGATGCGAACTCGGTGACCCCGTCATCGCCAAAGACGCGAAGCCCCGTGCTGACGATGTCGGCGTCGTGCGCAAGACAAGTCTCGACTGCCTCGCGTTCGAGCCAATCGTCGGAAAGCAGGAAGCCGATACGCTTCGTGCGGCTCGCGCGGATCCCGGTGTTCAGTGCGGCGGCAAATCCAGTGCCGGTTTCCGGCAGAACCGAAAGTGCCGGCGCGGCGCGGCCCCATTCGACGAGCGCCTGCATGAGATCGACCGGCGTGCGCGGCGAGACGACGACCAGCACCTCGCAAGGCACGGTTTGCGCAAGCGCCGATTGCACGCACTGCGCGAGCCACGCGAGCGGCTGTCGCAGGAGCGGTACGACGATCGACGCAAGCGGCGTCATAACGTGCGATTGCCGACCCTGCGCATGCTTCGCCGTCCCCAATTGCGAAGCGGGATGGCAACGCAGTCGTGCACGAGGCGAACGAAAACGTAGGCCGCAAGCGGAAGCCATGGCAGATCGATCATCGCGAGATGTTCGAGCCGCGGCGTGGTGAGCGTCCGCCATCGATATCGCGCGCGATCGATCGGGTGCTCGAACGAGCGCATCCTCCAAGAACTGAAGCGAAAGATCGATGTCGCGCGATCGGTGAGTCTTTGCTGTCGCCGGATGACGTCGTCGGCGAGCGCGGCGATTACCGGGTCGGCCTTGATCGCATCGACCAATCTTGGCGAGGCGTGCGCGCCGAGCAGATCGGTCGCAAGGTGCAGCGCAAGGAGCAGCTTGCGGCGCGCCCGACAGGCATCCGCGATGCGCAGGCAGCGTTCCCAATCGATTTCGGGACGCGAGGCAAGCAACGCCGCGACGTCGGCCACCATCTGCAGGCGCCGCCATTCTTCCTTCGCGCCGTGCAGCGCGACATAGACGAGCATGTCCTCCCGCGAGAACGCGCTTGCGACGACGCCGTCGATCTCGACGCATTCGGCGCGCTCCCAAAGACCGGCGTAATCGACGGGGATCGGGAAGCCCGCCGGGAACAGCCTCCAGTGCAGGTCGATGTCCGGCCCCGTTCGCGTCGATTCGTACGTGTGCGCGAAGTGGTAGCGCATATGGAGGCGCTCCTCGCGCCGCGAGAGCGCATCGCGTCGATAGCCAAGCTCCACGAGAATCTCGTGCACCGCGGCAAGTTGCGTGCGCGACACGAGGAGATCGAGATCCCAGTAGAACCGCGTTCCCGGGTCGGGATACGCGCGCGCGAGGACCAACCCTTTGAAAACGAGGCAGGCGATCGCGCGTCCGCCGAGCGCGCGAAGAATCGCGACGAGCATCGCCTTGCTTGCGTCGTTTCGCGCGCGATTCTCCTGCTCGTACGTCGCAAGCGATGCAAGCACGTCCGGAGGCGCCGTGTCGCAGCCGATCGATCGCAGGCCGTGCCGCAGCAGCGAATCGACGCGGTTCTCGCGCGCGAGTGCGCGCAGCAACGGCCAATCAGCCGCCGAACAGGCGCTGTTATCGCTCGTCGACCGAGCGGAATCGTCGAAAACGGCTCGAACGCATGCGACAAGGAACCGAAACGTCGCGTCCATTCCGAACCCCCGGTCGGATCCTTCATGCCGGGCGATGTGCCGGCGCGCGAGCGGCGGATTATCGCGTATGCCGGTTCGAGGCGCGACGCCGTACGTCGCCGCGCCTGGTCGACGCTACACGTCGAAGAACACGGTCTCCTCGGGCCCTTGCAGATGGATATCGAACCGATAAACGACTTTGCCGGCGTGTTGCTCGCGCACGCCGATCAGCGTCTTTCGGCGTCCTTCCCACTCGATGAGATTCAGCACCGGGTCGACGGCATTCGCCTCCTGCTCGTCCGGGAAATACATTCGCGTGCTCAATCCGATGTTGATGCCGCGCGCGACGACCCACAGGTTCACGTGCGGCGCCATCGGCTTCCCGTTCCGGCCCATCACCGACCCGGGCTTGATCGTCTCGAAGGCGAAGAGGCCGCTGTCGAAATCCGAGCACGCGCGGCCGAACCCGCGAAACGACGGATCGACGGGCTTGTTCTGGCGATCGGCCGGATGGTTGTACTTGCCCGCTGCGTTGGCCTGCCACAGCTCGATCAAAGCGTCGCGAAGCGGCGTCCCGGCGCCATCGATCACGCGGCCTTCGATGCGGATGCGCTCGCCTTTCGTGTCTGCGCCGACGAGCACGTTGCCGAAGTCCTTATCGAAGATGTCGAAGCCCGCGGCGTTCGGCGCGAGCCCGATGTGCACGTACGGTCCCGCCGTCTGCGACGCGGATTCAATCAGGTAGCGAAGCTCGTTCACCATGCGATCACTCCCGCTCCATCGGCGCGTCCGGCGGCGTCGCGCTTTCGAACCAGGTTGCGCGCGCGCCGCGCACGACGATGTCGAAACGATACGCGAGGCTGTCGAGCTGGATCGCCGCGCCCTTGTCGAGCGGCGCGATCAGCGTGCGGATCGCTTCCTCGCTCGGAATCGTGTTCACGATCGCATCCTGCGCGATCAGCGGATCGCCCTCGAAGTACATCTGCGTGACGAGACGCTGCGCCCAGGCCGTGCCCGAAATGCTGTAGTGGATGTGCGCGGGCCGCCAGTCGTTGATGCTGTTGCGAAACGGATACGGTCCGGGCTTGATCGTCCGATAGACGTAGTGGCCGTCGCGATCGGTCAGCATACGGCCGCAACCGCCGAAGTTCGGATCGATCGGCGCGATGTAGGCGTCCTTCCGATGCCGGTAGCGGCCGCCCGCGTTCGCCTGCCACACCTCGACGAGCGCATTCGGCACGCCGCGACCGTGCTGGTCGAGAACATAGCCGTGCACGATGATGCGCTCGCCGATCGGCAAGCCGTCCTTGGCGTAATTCATGATCAGGTCGTTGTCGCGCGATCCGATCTCGTCCGATGCGAACACCGGCCCGGTGATCTCGGACAGCGAGCTTTGCAGCGCAATCAGCGGCTTCGTCGGCGAGCGCAGCACGCTCGTCTTGTATTGCGGCGTCAACGGCGGCGGATGAACGGACCGGTCGCGCTGGATGTAGTCGCCGTAACGCGCGTTCTCTGAATCCATTGAGGTTCTCCTCGCGTGTAGCGATTGCGGAACGCGGCAGCGCGGTCGTCGGTCAACCCCGCGCGGCCGCGAGAAGCCCGAGCTTACCCGACCACGAGCGCCTGGCTTCGCATCCGCTCGTACTCCGCCTTGTCGACCGGAACGGCGTCACGCACGCCAAGGTCGTTCAGGTGCGTGCGATACGTCTCGCGCGCGCTCCATGCAGCCAGCGCCGAGACGATCGTGATGCCCAACGTCCACGCGCCGATCGTCATCGGCACGTTGGTCGATCCGGGCGGCGCGATCGAGGCGAAGAACGCGGGCAAAAGCGCGGTCAGCATCGTGCCGATGTTCTGCGCGATGGCCATCGCCGTCACGCGCGTGCGCGTCGGAAAGAGCTCGGGATAGAAGCTCGGGAAGATCGCGTTGTAGCCCTGGTAGACGACGCCCCACATCAAAAGCGACATCGCGATCGCCAGCGGCACGCTCTTGATGCTGATCGCATACAGGTAGACGAACGAGAGCAATCCCGACACGAGCGCGCCGACGATGATCGGCGGCCGACGGCCGATGCGGTCCGACAGATTGCCGACGAACGGAATCACGATGACCGCGACGATGTTGCCAAGCACCGGGATCCACAAATAGACCGACTTGTCGAAGCCGATGCCGTACGCCGGCTGTACCGCGTACGCCGCGCCGAAGATCGACGTCACGACGGGGATCACGTTCATGAGGGCCATGCAGATCACGCGCAGCATGTCGCTCCAGCTCTCGCGAAACGCGATCGGGATCGGCGAGCGCGGCACCTCGTGATGCTTGCTCTCCTGCTCGAACGCGGGCGTCTCGTCGACCTTGCGACGGATGATGTAGCCGGCGATGATCACGATGAAGCTGAGGATGAACGGCACGCGCCAGCCCCAGCTGTTGAAGTCGTCCTTCGGCAAGTACGTGGCAATCGGCAGGAACACCGCGGCGGCGAAGATCTGTCCCGCCTGCACGCCCTGCAACGTGAAGCTCGCGAAAAAGCCGCGCCGTCCGAACGGCGCATGCTCGAGGATCATCGAGCTCGCGCCGGAGATCTCGCCGGCGACCGCGAAGCCCTGGATAAGTCGCAGGACCACGAGGAGCACCGGCGCCCAGATGCCGATCTGCGCGTACGTCGGCAGGAAGCCGACCGCCATCGTGGAGAGACCCATCAGGAACATGCACGTGAGCAACACTGTCTTGCGCCCGTGCGTATCGCCCCAATGGCCGAGCACGAACGCGCCGATCGGACGCGCGACGTAGCCGACGCCGTAAGTTGCGAGCGAGGCGACGATCGCCACCGTCGGATTGCTCGACGGGAAGAACAGTTGCGGGAAGACGAGCGACGCTGCGGTCGCGTAAATGAAGAAGTCGTAGTATTCGAGCGCGGAGCCGATCCAGCCGCTTGCAGCGGCCTTCTTCGACTGATGTCTGCCCGCTGGCTCGTGTACGAGGCCGGCATCCATATGCACCTCCTGCGGTTGTTTCAAGCCCATGCAGCGCGCGATCCGCGTTACGCGGCCGCGTGCTGCGCCTGCGACACCATTCGCGCGGGCGCGTTGAGCGCGCCGTACGCGTCGTAGCCACCCTTTCGCTGCACGATTTCGAAAAAGAACCGGTCGGCGAACGCCGGCGTATAGCCGTGCAGGTATTCGCCGCCGTCGAGGCGATCGTAGAGCACCGATGTCCGGCGCATGTCGTCGACCAGACGCGCATCGATGTCGAGCCGGGCCGCGAGATCGTCGTAGTAATTGGTCGAGATCGCGACCAGCGACATTCCCGATCTTCGTAGCGCCTCGGCGGCAGCGATCGCATCGTCGGCAGCGATGCCGATGTGGTGCACGCTCGCCGTGCCGCCGGTCGCCGAGATCGTGCGCGCAGTGCGCGTCTTCTGGCTCAACGAAACGTTGAGCACGAAGCGCAACGATCGATCGGGCGTCGCGATGCCTGCGCTTCGAATCAATCCGAATGGATCGGCGAGCTCGAGGCTCTCGCCCACTTCCATGCCGAGCACCGCGCGGCAAAAGAGAATCCAGGTGTCGAGCTCGCCTTGCGGCAACCCGAACGCGACGTGGTCGATGCGACGCAACGGACCTGTATTGGCGTTCGTGTCGTCGAGCACGAAGTCGATCTCGAACAGCCGATCGGGCGCGAGCGCATGATCGACGAAATAGACGATCGTACGGCCGGGCGCAACGATCGCCGGAATGGCGACCTCGTGCGGTCCGAGCGGACCTTCGAAGCGTGCGCTCGAAAGCGCGGTCGCACGGTTTTGCGCGCGCAACGGATCGTCAGTCCAGAGGCCGATCGCGCAGACGCACGGACCGCGATCGACGAAGTACGCGTGCGCGGGCAACGCGGGATCGGCGTTGACGATCAGATTGGTCTCGCCCTGCCGATAAAGCGCCACGTCCTTCGAGCGATGCTTGCCGGCGCGGCGAAAGCCGAGCGAGACGAACCACGCGCCAAGCGCCGTGGCTGCCTCGCGATCGACCGCGAACTCGAGAAACGCGACGCCGAAGAAACGCGCGGGCGCCGGCGGATCGAAGAGATCGATGCGCGCAAGCACGCGCTTCGCCGCCTGTGCATTGGTCCCGGTCTCTTCCGCTTTCAACCGATTGCGCACTTCGCTTTCGAGGAACAGGAGCGAGCGCATCGCGTCGGTGGCCGTGCGCCGGTTCGGCGTCTCGCGAAACACGTCGTTGAAGATCTCGAGCGACAAATAGCCGGTGTAGCCCGCGAGCAGCGCCTGCTCGAAAAAGCGGACGACGTCGAGCTGGCCCTGTCCCGGGAAATTGCGATGATGGCGCGCCCAGTTAGTGACGTCGAGCGAAAGCCATGGCGCGTCGGCCATCTGCACGAAGAAGATGCGCTCGCCGGGAATGTGCGCGATGCCAGCCGGATCGTCGCGGAGCGAAAGCGTATGAAAGCTGTCGAGGATCAGGCCCAGGTGCGGATGATCGGCGCGTTTCACGATCGACCACGCCTGCGCATAGCGGTTGACGACGCGTCCCCAGGCGAGCGCCTCGTAGCCGACGCGGATGTTGCGCCGCGCGGCGCGCTCGGCGAGCGCGCGAAGCTGATCGGCCATCAGGCCTTCGTCGGCGATCGTGTCGCTTCGCGTGTTGGAGCAGACGAGCATCAGTCGGCAGCCGAGCGCTCCCATCACGTCGAACTTGCGCTCGGCGCGAACCAGATTGCGCTCGAACGTTTCGGGGCTCGTGCCCTCGAAGTCGCGAAACGGCTGATAGAGCACGCACGCGAGACCGAGATCGGCGGCCATCCGCGCGACTTCCGCAGGCGTGGCGTGGTAGTACAGGAGATCGTTCTCGAAGATCTCGTAGCCGTCGAAGCGCGCGGCGGCGATCGCCTCGAGCTTGTCGCGCAGCGTGCCGCTCATCGAGACGGTGGCGATCGAGCGACGCATGATCTAGGACCTGTTAACGCTATGGACGCAAACGCGTTGCATTGCCAAAAAGCTCAGCGCAAGGCGCGAAGGCGAAGGGCGAGTCGAGCACCCGGCGAGACTTTGCAACGCAGCGCTGGGCGTTTTTGGCAGCAACCCGGAGGGAACGAGCGCCCTGGGCCGCCACTCTTCGTTGTCCTCCTTGCGAAGACGCCCGGTCTTCGCTTCGTCGTCCGCCTTGATTGGCGGGCCAGACCACTCGTTCGCGTTTGCGCCCACAGTGTCAACAGGCCCTAAGACCGGACGCTAGGCGTCAGCCTCTTTTCGAACGCGCGAGTGCTGCAATCGCCAATGCGTAGCCCGCGACGCCAAACCCGACGATGATGCCGCGGGCCACCGGCGAAATGTAGGAATGATGGCGAAACGCCTCGCGCGCGTGCACGTTGGAGATGTGCAGCTCGATCACCGGCACATCGGCGCCCTTGATCGCGTCGTGCAGCGCGACCGACGTATGCGTGTAGGCGCCGGCGTTCAGCACGACGCCGAGTATCGCCCCGGCCTTCACGTCGCGGCCCGCTTCGTGCAGCCAGTCGACCAGTTGTCCTTCGTGGTTCGACTGCCGGCACTCCACCTCGATGCCGAGCTTCGCGCCCTCCTCGCGGCAAAGTCGCTCGACGTCCGCGAGCGTGTCCGCGCCGTAGACGGCGGGCTCGCGCATCCCGAGCAGGTTCAGGTTCGGGCCGTTCAGCACGAGGATCTTCGGCATCGTCGGCCTCAATACGTGATCTTCGCCAGCGAGCGAAGCTCTTCCGCCGCCGTGCTGGGAAAACCGAAGAACTCGAGATACGCCGGGATCTGCTCGAACAGCATGTCGGTGCCGACCTGGAACGGGCAGCCGCGCTCTTGCGCCGCGCGAAGCAACGGCGTCATCTCCTGCTTCATCACCACTTCACCGACGAACGTTCGCGGCGAGAGGCGCGCGACGTCGAAGGGCAGCGGGTCGCCCGCTTTCATGCCGAGCGGCGTCGCATTGACGACGACATCGTAGCCCGCCGGGTCGTTCGACCCGGTCGCCACGTCGATGCGGGGATAGTTCGTCCGGAGTCGCGACGCGAGGCCGCCCGTTGCCGCAGCGTCGCGGTCGAACAGGCCGAGTCGCGCAACGCCCGCCCCTGCGAGCGACGCGGCAATCGCTGAGCCGACGCCGCCCGTGCCAACGACGAGCGCGCTCGCACCCGCGAGCTTGCGTCCCTTGCGCTCGACACCGCGGACGAAGCCTGCGCCGTCGAACATATCGCCGAGGAGCGATCCGTCGTCGCGCCTCACGACAGCGTTGCACGAGCCGGCGACGCGTACTGTCGGCGTCACCTCGTCGAGCAGGTCGACCGTCGTCACCTTGTGGGGCATCGTGACGAGCGCACCGCGGATGTTGCTGATCCGGAACAGCAGCGGAAAGAAGGCGCGATATTGCTCGGCCTTGACCCCCATCGGCACGACGACCGCATCGATGCCCGCGTGCTCGAACCACGGGTTGTAAATCATCGGCGCCTTGAACGACTCGGTTGGAAAGCCGAGGTGCGCAATCAGGAGTGTCTTGCCGCTGATCATGGAGCCCGCTCGTAACCCGCGGAACGGCAAGTCTAGCCGGGCGGCCGCGCGAGCGCCAGATTGAAGGCTGCGGCGACAAGGAGTAGGTTTGCACTCCCCACGAAAGCGGGATTGCCGCGATGCCCGTCGACTTCAGCTACGAGCCGCTCACGCCGACGTCGTTTCTCTTGCGGTCAGCGAACGTATTTCCGGATCGCACCGCGGTCGTCGAGAACGACCTGCGCTTCACTTACCGTGAATTCCTCGATCGCTGCATGAAGATGGCAGGCGGGCTTTGTGCGCTCGGCGTGCGACCCGGCGACCGAGTCGCGGTGCTCGCCGGCAACTCGCATGTTCTGCTTGCGTCGCACTATGCGGTGCCGTTCGCAGGCGCGGTGCTGGTCGGCATGAACACGCGGGTCAGCGCCGACGACCTGGCTTACATCCTCGAGCATTCCGGCGCGAGCGTGTTCCTCTACGAGCAGGATTACGCGAAGGCTGCCCTCGCCGCGCGCGAGCGGCTCGGCGGCGAAATCCGGGTGATCCGCGTTGGGGGCGACGAAGACGAGCTCGAGTCGCTGATCGCCGCCGGCAAGCCGCTGCGCGAGCCGGTCACCGACGAGCGGGCGTTGATGGCGCTCAATTACACGAGCGGAACGACCGCACGTCCCAAGGGCGTGATGTATCACCACCGCGGCGCTTACTTGCAGGCGCTCGCGATGGCGTTGCACATGGGACTGACCAGCGACTCGGTGTACCTCTGGACGCTGCCGATGTTCCATTGCTGCGGCTGGTGCTTCCCGTGGGCGGTGACGGCCGCGGGCGGAACGCATCTTTGCCTGCCGAAGCTCGAAGCGCGCTTGATCTGGAAGCACATGCGCCAATCGGGCGTCACGCATTTCTGCGCCGCGCCGACCGTTTTGACGATGACGATCTGGGACCCGGCGGCCGGCACGGCGAAGCTCCCGCGCACCGTGCGCATCGGCACTGGCGGCGCGCCGCCGACGCCTGCGCTGTTGCAGCGTCTGGCCGAGCTCGGGATGGATATCACGCACCTGTATGGGCTGACCGAGACGTACGGGCCGGTCTGCATTTGCGAATGGCGCAGCGAATGGAACGAGTTGCCGCTCACCGAGCAGGCGCGGCTCAAGTCGCGGCAGGGCGTCGGCAACGTGATCGCGCAGCAGATCCGCGTCGTCGATGCTGCGGGCAAAGACGTTCCTTCCGACGCCGAAACGATGGGCGAGATCGCGATCCGCGGCAACGACGTGATGCTCGGTTATTACCGCGACGAGGAAGCGACGCGGCTCGCGTGTCCCGACGGGTGGTTTCGCACCGGTGACTTGGGCGTCAAGCATCCGGACGGCTACATCGAGCTTCGCGACCGCGCGAAGGACATCATCATCTCGGGTGGCGAGAACATCTCGTCAGTCGAGATCGAGCAGGCGCTGACGTCGCACCCGGCGGTGCTCGAGGCCGCGGCGGTCGCGGCGCCCGACCAGAAGTGGGGCGAGGTCCCAGTCGCGTTTGTCGCGCTGAAGGATGGCGCGAGCGCCACCGACGCGGAGCTGATCGAGCACGTCCGTGGACGCATTGCGCGCTTCAAGGCGCCGAAGCGCATCGTATTCGGCCCGCTGCCGAAGAACGCGACTGGCAAGGTGCAGAAGAACGTGCTGCGCGAGCGCGTTCGGCGCGGCGATCTCGCGAAACCATAAGCAGGGTCAGAGACCCTGCTTTGTCAAGGAGGGGCTGGCATGGAATCGCAAACGCGCAACAAGCCGCGGCTGCCGATGCGGGAGATCGACGAGCGCAACAAGCAGCGGATCCGCGAGCTCAACGGCGAATTTCTGAACCTGTACAAGCTGCTCGGGCACCACGAGCGCCTGCTGTCGGCATGGATCGAATTCGCCTACACGCTGCGCCGCGATTGCACGACGAAGCGGACGCTGCGCGAGCTGATGATCCTGCGCGGCGCGCAGATCGAAGGATCGGCCTACGAATGGCATCAGCATCGCCGCTGGGCACACCAGCAGGGCGTGCCCGCGGAGCAGATCGAGGACCTCTTCTTCTGGCGCGAATCGCCGCGCTTCGATGAGGCCGAATGCGCTGCGCTCGCGTTCACCGAAGCGATGCTCGATGGCCATGTGCCCGACACCGTCGTCGACGAGGTCAAGAAACACTTCACGCATAGCGAAGTGATCGAGCTCGCATTGACCGCCGGCTTCTACGCGATGGTCCCGCGAATCCTGAGCGCGCTCCGTGTGCCGATCGAGGAAGAGACGTTGCATGGGCCGATCGCCGCCACGGCCGACGCGCGGTAATCGTTGGCGGACAACTTTTCATGGAATTGAGACTCCAGGGACACAGCGCGCTCGTCACCGGCGCGAACGGCGGGCTTGGCAGCCACTTCGCGCAGACGCTCGCGCGGGCGGGCGCGAAGGTGGCGGTCGCGGCGCGGCGCATCGATTCGCTTCGCGACGTCGAGAAGCGCATTCGCGACGTCGGCGGCACGGTGGCGCCAATTGCGCTCGACGTGTCGAACCGCGACAGCGTGGTGCGCGCGTTCAACGATGCGTCCCAGTCGCTAGGTCCGATCACCGTCGTCGTCAACAACGCCGGCATCGCGATCACCAAACCGCTGCTCGAGCAGACCGAGGAGGACTGGAACGAAGTCGTCAGCGTGAATCTGACCGGCGCGTGGCGCGTCGCGCAGGAGGCCGCGAGGCACATGGTCGAGCACCAGCGCGGCGGAAGCATCGTCAACATCGCGTCGATCCTCGGCCTTCGGGTCTCGTCGCAGGTGCCCGCGTACGCGGCGTCGAAAGCGGCGCTGATCCAGCTCACCAAGGCGATGGCGCTCGAGCTCGCGCGGCATCGGATTCGCGTGAATGCGCTCGCGCCCGGTTACGTCGAGACGGGGATCAACCGCGAGTTTTTCGCGAGCGAAGCGGGACAGGCGCTGATCAAGCGCATTCCGCAGCGTCGGATCGGAAAGCCGGAGGAGCTCGACGCGGCGCTGCTGTTGTTCGCCTCCGACGCGGGCTCGTATGCGACGGGCTCGGTGCTCGCGATCGATGGCGGGCAACTGGTGAATACGCTATGAGCGTCGAGGAGCCGCCCCGAGACGCGAATTGCGCCCCCCGGGGAGCAGCGAGGTGGCGAAGCCACGAGCGTGGGGGAACGTTATGACACCGATGGACGCCATGTGCGGCGCGCAGTCGGTCGTCGACTTCTGGGTCGGATTGATTCCACAATTCCTCGGGAACGCTGCGGGCAGCGCTTCTCGCTTGCGAGATGGCAAGTCGCCACTCGACGGGCTTGTGTTTCCGGCCGACGCAATCGCCGCGACCGCTACGATGACGCGGCAGTACATGGAATCGTTCGCCTGTCAGTTGGGGCCGATGCTGCAAGCGGCCGGATGGCCTTCCATGCTCACGCCAACCAAGGACGATCGCGCGAGCGAATCGGCCTCGCCGCAATTAAGCGCGTGGGAGGCCGCGTATGCGGGCGGCGACGCCGCGCAGAAAATGCTCGCGCCGTGGCTTTCGATGATGCAAGGCCTGGCGAAGCCGGGTCGCGCGTTTCCCGAGGCGACGCTCGCGTTCGATCGAACCTATGGCGCGCTCGCCGATGCACTCGGGTTCGGACCGGTTCGGAAGCTGCAAGGCGCATGGCAGGATGCCGTCGAAGCCGGCATCGCGCAGCAGGATGCGCGCGCACGCTACGCCGTGCTCGTCCAGCGCGCGTTCGCGCAAGGCTACGAGCAAACGCTGCGCAAGCTCGCCGACAAGGCATCCGCGGGCGAGCGGATCGAAAGCGTTCTCGCGCTGCTTCGCCTGTGGGCCGTCGCGACCGAGGAAGCAGTGCACGAGACACTGCAATCCGAAAATGGCCTTGCCGCCACCGCCGCGTTGACGCGCACGGCGCTTGCGTATCGAAAGAAGATGCGCGAAGTCGCCGATATCGTCGCGGGCATGCTCGACGTGGCGACGCGCAACGACGTCGACCTCGCATACAAGGAAATCCAGGCGTTGAAGCGCGAAGTGCGCGAATTGCGGCGAAACGCGACGCGGAGGAAGACTCGATGACCGACGGCACCGAACAGGCCCTGCTCGCTGCGCGTGCGGCACCTGCGCTCGCGATCACGCCGCAAAGCGCCGCGCGCGAGCTCGAGGAAGCGCGGCAGAAGCTTTTGCGCGGCATGCAGAAGGTCGCGGAGGTGCCGGAGGAAACGCTCGCGATCGCGACGGTGCCGCGCGAGGAAATATGGCGCGAGGACATGGTGCGCCTTTATCGCTGCATGCCGGTCGCCGAAACGCTGCATCGCACGCCTATATTGATCACTTACGCGTTGGTCGGACGCTTCCAGATGATCGACCTCGAGGTCGATCGCTCGCTCGTCCGCAAGCTGCTCGCAAGCGGCTTCGATGTCTACTTCATCGACTGGGGGCTGCCCGGACGCGCTCAGCGGTGGCTCACCATCGACGATTACGTTTCCGGCTATCTCGACGAATGCGTCGACGTGGTGCGAAGCCGCGCGAAGGTGTCCGCAATCAACCTGCTGGGCATCTGCCAGGGCGGCGTATTCACGATCTGCCACGCGGCGCTCTTTCCCGACAAGGTGAGAAACCTCGCGCTCACCGTGACGCCGATCGACTTCCACGGCGACAAGAAGGAGCCGCAGGCCGGCGCCGGCTACATGAATCAGTGGTCGCGCGCGCTTTCACCCGAGGACATCGACGATCTTGTCGACGTGTATGGAACCGCGCCGGGCAGCATGGTCGGCTTCGCGTTTTTGATGATGAATCCGGTCAGCAACCTCACCAAGTACACGATCGACCTGGTCGATGTGCTCGCCGACGACGCGAAGCTCGTCAACTTCCTGCGGATGGAGCGCTGGATCGCCGATCGACCGGATCATCCAGGCGAGGTCGTGCGCCAGTGGTTCAAGGACCTGTACCAGGAGAACAAGCTCGTGAAGAACGAGCTCGTGCTCGGCACGCGAAAGGTGAATCTCCGCGATGTCACGATGCCGGTGCTGAACATCTACGCGACTGGCGACACGATCATTCCGGTGTCGTGCTCACGCGGCGTCGGCAAGCTGTTCGGAACCGACGACTATAAGGAGGTGGCCGTGCCCGGCGGCCACATCGGGACGTTCGTCGGCGGCAAGGCGCAGAAGATCCTCGCGCCAACGCTTTCCGATTGGTTCGCGGCGCGCGGCTAGGAACCGCCATGGCGGTCACCGAAGGCCTGCCCGAGCCCAACAATCCACTCGGCATCGACGGCATCGAGTTCATCGAATACGCGACGTCGCATCCGCAGGCGTTCGGCGCCTTGCTCGAGAAGATGGGCTTTCACGCGGTCGCGCGGCATCGCTCGCGCGAAGTCGTGCTCTATCGCGAGGGGACGATGAATCTCATCGTCAACGCGCACGAAGCTGTCGAATCGGCGCCCGCCATTGCCGCGATCGCGCTTCGCGTACGCGACGCCGGCGACGCGTTTCGCCATTCGCTCGATCTCGGCGCCTGGCCGATGCCAACGCGCGCCGCAGCGATGGAGCTCCATATCCCGGGCATTCGCGGCGTCGACGACAGCCTTGTCTATTTCGTCGATCGTTACCGCGACTTCTCGATCTACGACGTGGACTTCGTTCGCATTCCCGGCGTCGATCCGCACCCGCCGGCGATTGCAGGATTGCACTGGTTCGGCGTCGTGCAGGCGATCGAGGACGGCCGAACGCAGGATTGGATCGATTTCTATCGCACGCTTTTCGGGTTCACCGTATTGCCCAGCGGCCGCTACTTCGGCGTGCTCCCGAAGGGGACGCTGCTCGAATGTCCGTGTCACCGGTTCTATATCCAGCTCATCGAGCCGCCGACAGGCGCCTATGAGCTCGATTGGCCCGAGCGCTTCGTGCGCGTCGGGCTTGGCGCACCCGACATCCCCGCCGCAACCAAGGCATTGCGCGATCGCGGCATGCTCTTCATCGACCACGGATCGGTGCAACCGAGCGACAAGGGAGCGTTGACACAGGCTTATCTGGGAGGCGTCATGTTCGAGCTCGTCGTGTCGCATCTGCACGAGCGATGAACCTCGAACATTTCGCGATGGACACGGCGACGCTCGCCGGTCCTCTTGCGACGAGACTCGCGGCGATGCGCAACGGCGGTTTCCGCCAGGTGATGCTTTGCGCCTCCGACATCGCGAGCGATGCCGAAAACGAGCGGACGGCCGCCGAAGCGATCGCTGCGAGTGCACTGAGCGCGACGGGTTTGTACGCCTTGCACGATTTCGAAGGGCTGTCCGGTCCGCTGCATGAGTACAAGGTCGGCGTCGCGAAGGCGATGCTCGAGATGTGCGTCACCCTCGGTGCGCCGCTGCTGCTCGTCGCTTCGTCGACATCGGCGCACGCGGTCAGCGACGAGGACGCGATCGTTGGCGACCTTCGCAAGCTCGCGACGCTCGCGGTTCCGCTCGGCGTTCGCGTCGCGTACAAGGCGCTGTCGTGGGGACGACACGTGAATACCTACCTGCGATCGTGGGAGCTCGTCTCGGCAGCGAATCGAAGCAACCTGGGGCTCGCGCTCGATTCGTATCACCTGCTCGCGCGGAAGTCCGATCTCGCGGCGCTCGAGGAGATCGACCCGGACCGCATCTTCCTCGTTCAGCTTTCCGATTTTCTATGGAACGAGGCTCGTTCGATCGAAGATCGGATCGAGACCGCGCGTCACCACCGTGTTTTCCCCGGTGAAGGCGTGCATGGCGCGGAGCTCGGCGACTTTCTGCGGCGACTCGATGCGCTTCGCTATCGCGGCGACTACGCCTTAGACGCATTCAACGATGACTACCGGCAGATTCCTGCCGACGTCGTCGTCGCGCGAGCCCGCGATGCCGCCGAGTGGGTGAGCGAGCGCCTGACGCGACGGACGCTGTCGCCGCAGTCGCGAGCGTTGTTCGCTCAATAACTGTCGTCGGCTCTCGTGCCGTGCGCCGAGCCTGTGCGCGCGTCCTCGAGCGAACGCGCGAGATCGCCAACGTACTGGTCTCGCGCAGGCGCGTGGAGCATCGATAGCATCAAGTGCATCCCCGGCGGATTCCGAACCACGCCCGGAACCCACCCGCGACGTGCCATCCCGTCGCTGACCCTCTGCATGTCGCACTCAGCGCACGTAAACGCGAGGATCGTCAATTCGGGCTCACCGAGGATCGAGAATCCGACGTCTTCGATGCCCTCACGGTAGGATTCGACGACTTTCATCAGTCGTGCCGCCGTTTCGACGTAGCCGCGCTCACCCATCGCGTGCAATGTCGCCCATGCACCGGCAATCGCGCCGCCGGGTCGTGTGCCGACCAGTGTCGCCGTCGCGAACCGACCTGCCGGCCACTCGTCGACTTCGAATGGCTGACACGCAGCCTGCTCGGGAGATCGATAGAAAATCGTCGACGCAGGCTTGGGGCAAAAACCAAACTTGTGCAGGTCGGCCGAGAGCGAAGTTACGCCGGCGACCGAGAAGTCGAAATCGGGGATAGCGTAGCCCGCCTTGGCAACGAACGGCGCGAGATATCCGCCGACGCATGCGTCGACATGCAACCAGAGATTACGCTGCTCGGCGATGCGACCAAGCTCCTGAATGGGGTCGATGACGCCGTACGGGAAACAGGGCGCGGAGCCAACGATCATCAGCGTATCGTCGTCGATCGCCTGCGCCATCGCCGCGACGTCGGCCCGCCAGTCGGCGCCGACGGGAATCCGGCGCGTTATCAGGTCCATCAGAATCGCGGCCTTCGTGAACGCGGGATGCGCCGAGTACGGAAGAACGATGTTGCCCCGGCGCTCGCGGTCGGCGAGTCTCCGGCGCGCGAAATCGCGGCATGCCTTGACCACGGCGATGATGCTTTCCGTGCCGCCGGTCGTGAAGTAACCAATCCCCGATTGGGGCGCGCGAAAGAGCGAGAGCCCGATCTCGATCACCTCGTCTTCCATGCGCTTCAGTCCGTGGAACGCGCGCTTTCCTCCAAGACCGTTTTCGTCGAAGAACCGGATGAACGCGTCCCGGCCAACCGCCGCGGCATGCTCATCGCCCTTGAACACGTAAAGCGGTACGCGGCCGCGGCGCCAATCGGCATCGCCTTCACAAAGCGCGTTCATGCGCGTGAAGATCGCTTCGCGCTCGAGGCCGGTCGGTGGAAGTTTCGTGCGCATCGTCGGTTCTCCCGGGAAGGATCGGCGCCGCCGCGCTAACGCCAGCGCATCAGCCGAGCCTCGATGTGCGTCATCAGGCGCGCCAGCGCATACGAGACGATGACGAGGACGAGCAGCACGGCGAACACGCCATTCGCATCGAACGTGTTCGAGTAATAGCTGATCTGGCTTCCGAGTCCCTTGCCGCCGGCGATCAGCTCGGCCGTCACCACACCGAGCAACGTGTAGACGAGCCCAAGCCGCAGACCCGCGAAGATCGCGGGTATCGCCGTCGGCACGACGATGCTCGTGAAGATGCGGCGCCGCGAAAGACCGAGACTTCGCGCGAGCTGAATATGATCGGGATCGACGGAATGCGCGCCTGCCAGCGTGTTGTAGAGCAGGATGAAGTACATCAGCGAAATGCCCGATGCGATCTTCGATAGCGTACCCAGTCCGAACCACACGATGAAGAGCGGCACCAGCGCGACGCGCGGCAATGCGTTCATCGCGTCGATGAACGGGTCGACGAGCTGCTTGATCAACGGCGATGCGGTCAGGACGAGCGCTGTGAGCAGCGCGGCGATGCCGCCGAGCACGAACGCGGCAAGCGTGGCGGTCAGCGTTTCGCGGATCGCGACCAATAGCGACCCGTCGGCGACATGCGCGACCAGGAACGGCAAAAAGACCGATGGCTGACCGATGAACGCGGCGGGAACGACGTTGCTTCGCGCGAGCGCTTCCCAGGCGACGACGAGGGCGATCAGCAGCGCAAGCCTTGCCAACGCGACGAATACAATCCTGCGCGTCGCCGCGCCGGAGTGGGCCGATGCAGCCGCCGCATGCCGCTCGTGAGTCGCGATAGTCGCCATGGATGTCAGGCAGCGGCGAGGGTCTCCGCTGCCGTGCCTGCCGCAGCCTCGAGCTCACGCCAGAGACGCGTATAGATCTCGTGATAGTCGCGCTGCCCCTGCAGCGCGCGAACCGAGCGTGGCCGCGGCAAGTCGATCGCCACGTCGGCCAGAACGCGGCCCGGCCGTGCGGACATGACGACCACGCGATCGGAAAGCGCGACC
>DATFCW010000383.1:0-2884 GCA_035252665.1 Casimicrobiaceae bacterium
CCGTTGATCCGCACGGTCAGGACCGCGCTATCGCCGACGGCGAGCGTATTGGCGCTCGCGCCGCTTTGCGTATAACCGTCGATCGTTAGCGGATCCGTGATGCCGGCAGCGAAGAGGCGAACGCGATTGTGTGCAAGCCGCCCGGAATCGCGAACGTGATTGTGTCCGAACCGACGTTTGCATTGGCGTCGAGGAATCGCCTGACGCGGGCTGCCGGCGCCCGAGTCGCTCGTGTTCGTTACGGTGAACGTTGCGCCCAGTGCAGCAAGCGGCGCGATGGCGACAAGAACAACGCCAGCAGAAACGCGACCAGCCGTGGGACAGCGCCTCCCGAAGTGCGTTGTACGGCATGTCGCGCAGATCGCGCGACTACGAAAGCCAGGCGCGTGTCGTATTGATCCTTGGCTGGCGCGCCTGCTTGACTTTGGAACGGCTACATCAACGCCTTCGTCGATGTCGCAGCATGAGCGCAGCGGCGCCGATCAATGCCAGCGCCAGCAGCGAGAGCGCCCATTGCTGAAGTGTCGGAACCGGCGTTACCTCCGAGGCGGCGGTGGCGTTGGCCGCGCTGCGTTGACGGTCAAGGTGTCGGATGCGGTGCCGCCCGCGCCGCCCTCGTTCGAACGTCACCGCATCGGTCACGTTGTTCTTCGTGCCCGCCGTGGTCGCCAGCGCCGTCACGCTGGAGTTGCAGAACTCGTTCGCCGCGAGCGTCGCGCCGCGCAGGCTGATCGTGCCCGATCCAGCCGTGGCGGCGATCGTACCGCCGCCGCAACTGCCCGTGAGTCCGTTCGGATTTGCGACGACGCCACGCCGCTGCCGCTCGCGACGAAGATGCCCGGCTGCCCACCGAGCTCGCAACAACCGTTGAAGGCAATCACGTTCTGGTCGATCAACACGTTCGTGGCACCCGAAGGCATCCACGTTACTGCGAACACCACAACCACCGTGATCCAGGGAAATCGGCAACGTGTCGGTGAAGGCCGCGCCAGTGAGCGAAGAAGCGTTGGAATTGCCGAGTGTGAACGTAAGCGAGGTCGATGGATGGATCGGCCGTCGTGTTGACGATCAGCGTCGCGGCGTATGCGTTATTCAGAAACCACGCAGACTCACGTCAGCATCAACGCGTCCGAGGCTGCCGCACGCCGGCTCTCGGCCGGTTGACTCGTCTGGCCTTGGGTAGGACAATGAACTGGTTTAAAGACTAGTCTACGCGGTGTATACGAGAATCGGCGCCTACGAAGCCAAGACGAAATTGCCCGAGTTGCTGCGCCGAGTCGAAGCGGGCGAGCAATTCATCATCACGAACCGCGGAGAGCCGGTGGCTGAATTGCGGCCGGTGACGCGCGAAACCCATGCCACAGTCCGTGAAGCGATCGCACGGATGCGTGCCCTGCCAAAGGTTCGTGGCGTCTCTGCGAAAACCGTCCGCGAGTTGATCGAGGAAGGCCGGCGCTGATGCCGGTACTCGACGCGTCGATGGCTTTGTCATGGCTGTTCGAGCGTGAAACGGCGTCAGAGCGCAGGCGATCCGTCGCGGTGCTCGATTCCCTCGAAGACTTGAAACCCGTCGTGCCTGCATTGTGGCAAGCCGAGATTCTCAACGGATTGCTCGTCGGTGAACGTCGAGGTCTCATCGCCGTCGCGCAGTCCATGGAATACCTTGCTCGACTCGGCGAGCTGCCTGTCGAGACGGACGACGTTTCGCCCGTCACGCGACGCGAATTGGTGCTCGAGCTCGGTCGCCGCCACCGCTTGAGCGCTTATGACGCGAGCTATCTCGAGCTTGCGATGCGCGTGGGCGGGCCGCTCGCCACCTTTGATCGCGACCTCGCGAAAGCCGCAACAGCAGCGGGAATCGAGGTACGGTAACTACCCGCGCGCCGGCGCTCGCACCGCCGTGAGAAAACCTCGGTGCATCGCGATCCACAACACCGCGGGCGCCACGGCGGGCAGGATCAGCGAACCGAACTGGAACGCAAACGCGATCGCTTCGCGCTGCCATGCCCCGAAGCCCGTCTGCGATGCAACGGCGGGACCCGACGTGATCGCTAGGTTCTTCAGGAAATCGGCGAAGGCGCCGAACGCGACGACCGGCATCAGCACGACGTAACCGATCGCGAGATGGCGCTTGTAACGGCGCTCGTGCGCGGCGATTGTCAGCGCGGCGAAGAGCGGCAGCCCGAACGAGTACAGCAGAAGGTTCACGTCGACCGTGACCGTGCCCGCCATGCCATTGGCAGCCGAATGCAACGTCGTGACGAACGTCGCGATTGACCCCGATTCTTCGACGCTGCGCACGAGGCCACCAAAGCCGACGCGCGCGACGACACGCGCGATGAGAATTGCCGGAAAGAGCAAAAGCGGCGCGGCGAAATACCAGACCGCGAAGGCCGGCGCGAGAAGCGCGAGGGTGCGTAGCGCGAAGGGACGCACCCCCGCAGACGCCGCCGCCCGCGTCTGCGCTGCCGGAGAGCTCATCGTATCCAAGGCTTAACGCGGAATCACGCCGCAACAGGCGGCGGCGAATGATCGAAGGGCGGCGAGTAGCGAACCCAGATCACCCAGACGATCAGCACGTCGAGCATGATCAGCGCCTGCCAGACGTAAAGATGCGCCCACTCGAACGCGCTGCGGTTCCATTCGCCGAGATAGAACAGGCTCACTACGCGCAGGATGTTGAGCGCCTGCACGGCGACGAAGCCGATGACGATGCCGCGCAACCGATGCTTCCACGACGCGGGAAACGCGAGCATCGCCGCGACGAGCACGAGCGTCGCCTCGACGCCGTTGCATCCCGCCTCGATGGAAACGGCAAACGCGCCGTCGCGCGAACCGATCACGTTGCCGCTCGCGACGATGCTGCCGTCGAACATACGCATGA
>DATFCW010000384.1:0-9546 GCA_035252665.1 Casimicrobiaceae bacterium
CCTGCGCCGCCGGCGCCAGCTCCGAAGCCCGCGCCGACCGTACAGAAGATCACGCTCGAATCGAAGGCGCTGTTCGATTTCGACAAGGCCGTGCTGAAGCCCGAAGGCAAGGCGGCGATCGACAGCCAGATCATCGCCAAGCTGCCGAACGTGTCGAAGCTCGACCTGGTGCTTGTCACCGGCCACACCGACCGGATCGGCACCGCGCGCTACAACCAGAAGCTGTCCGAGCGTCGCGCCGACGCCGTGCGCGATTACCTCGTGAGCCGTGGCGTGCCGCGCGACAAGATCGAAACGCTCGGCATGGGCAAGACGCAGCCGCTTCCTGGCGTCGTCTGCAATCAGAAGCAGTTGAAGGCGCTGATTGCATGCCTCGCGCCGAACCGCCGCGTCGAGATCGAGGTCAAGGGCGAAGGCACGATGCCCTGACCGCCGCGGTAACAATACCAATGAAAAGCCCCGCTTCGGCGGGGTTTTTCACATGAGGCGACGTGAAAAAAGCGAGAAGGCGTCCGACACCGCAGCCGGTGGCGCCTTTTCGTCCGCGCTATGATTAACGTGCCCATGCCGGCGGCGAACGGCTCGAGAATTTCGGCGGGCACGGCGAGTGGCGAGTACGGGAAACGAATATCCGATGAAGGGCTGCGGGTGATTCCACCTTTGTCCCGACCGCGGCGCTGCGTGCCTTTGACGCCAGCGCGAATGCGATAACGATCGCCGAGCTTTGCATCGGGGCAGCCAAGATTCTCCGGACACTCGTTGTGACGCCGTAACGCCTCGATGTCGTCGACGTCCTCGCCTGCACCCCGCGCCGTCGACCTGCGCATCGACGCGCGCTTCATCGTTCCGATCGAGCCCGAAGGCGTGCTCCACGATCACGCGCTGATCGTGGATGGCGGCCGCATCGTCGCGCTTCCGCCGCAGCCCGATGCCGACCACGCCTATGCGCCGCGCGAACGCGTTCTGCTCGTGCAGCACGCGCTCGTTCCCGGGCTCGTCAACGCGCATACGCATGCCGCAATGACGCTTCTCCGCGGCGTCGCCGACGACACGCCGCTCCGGATCTGGCTCGAGGAACACATCTGGCCGCGCGAGCGCCGTTTCGTCGCGCCCGACTTCGTCCACGACGGCACGCTGCTCGCCGCGGCCGAGATGCTTCGCGCGGGGATCACGTGCGCGAACGACATGTACTTCCATCCCGACGCGGCGGCGCAGGCGTACGAGGAATCGGGGCTCCGCGCGATGATCGGCATGCCGATTCTCGACTTCCCGACGCCCTACGCGGCCGACGCCGACGCGTATCTCGCACGCGGCTTGGCCGCGCGCGATGCGTTCAAGCATTCCCGGCGCCTGTCGTTCTCGCTGGCCCCGCACGCGCCGTATACGGTGGGCGACGACACCTGGGCGTCGATCGTCGTGTACGCGCGCCAGCTCGATCTCATCATCCAGACGCACGTCGCCGAGACGAGGCAGGAGGTCGAGGACGCGCGCGCGGCATCGCACGAGTCACCGGTGGCGCGACTCGATCGCCTTGGCGCCACCGGTCCCGCGTTCATCGCGATTCACGGCGTGCATCTCGATTCCCACGACATGCACGTTCTCGCCACGCAGCGCTGTCATGTCGTGCATTGTCCCGTGTCGAACACGAAGCTCGCGAGCGGCATCGCGCGCGTCGACGCGCTGCTTGCGCGTGGAATCAATGTCGCGCTCGGCACCGACGGCGCCGCCTCGAACAATCGCCTCGACATGCTGGACGAGATGCGCGTTGCGTCGCTGCTCGCAAAGGCGTCGAGCGGCAACGCTGCTGCGCTGCCGGCAGCGACGCTGTTGCGCATGGCAACGCTGAACGGGGCGGCAGCGCTCGGACTCGATGCGCGCGTCGGCTCGCTCGTGCCCGGGAAGGAAGCGGATCTCACCGCGATTCGTCTTTCCGACGTCGAAACGCTTCCGTTGTACGATCCGGTTTCGCAACTCGTCAACGCCGCCGGCCGCGAGCACGTGACCGACGTCTGGATCGCGGGCGAGCGCGTGCTCGACGATCGTCGTCCCACGCGACTCGACGTCGACGCGCTCGCAAGCCGTGCGCGCGCGTGGCAGGCGCGACTTTCCTGAAGCATCCTCGCCATGACCGACACGAGCGCCCGTCCCGGTAACGCCGATCCCGCCGAGCTTGCGAAGTTCTCGGCGCTCGCGCATCGCTGGTGGGACCCGGCGGGCGAGTTCAAGCCGTTGCACGACATCAATCCGCTTCGCGTACGCTGGGTCGAAGAGCTCGCCGGCGGTTTGCGCGACAAGCGCGTGCTCGACGTCGGCTGTGGCGGCGGCATTTTCGCCGAAGCGCTGGCGCAACTCGGCGCGAATGTCACGGGCATCGATCTGTCGGAAAAGGGCGTCGGCGTAGCACGGTTGCATGGCTACGAATCGGCGACTGCCGTCGACTATCGCCTCGTGTCCGCCGAAACGCTCGCGGCCGAAATGCCCGCCGGATTCGACGTCGTCACCTGCCTCGAATTGCTCGAGCACGTCCCCGATCCTGCGTCGACCGTCACCGCATGCGCAGCGCTGGCGCGCGCCAGAGGGCTCGTCGTTTTCTCGACGATCAATCGCAATCCGGCGTCGTACGCCAAGGCGATCCTCGGTGCCGAATACGTGCTGGGCCTGCTTCCGCGCGGCACCCATGACTGGACGCGCTTCATACGCCCATCGGAGCTCGCGCGGTATGCGCGTCGCGCGCGCCTTACGCTCGTTTCCATCGTCGGCATGATCTACAACCCGCTGACGCGCACGTATCGTCTGAGCGACGACACGTCCGTCAACTATCTCGCGGCATTCACGCGCGTGGCCACCTGATGGCGAGCGATGCGAGGACGCGGCCGGCACCGCGGCGGTTGCCGGTGGCCGCGGTGTTGTTCGATCTCGACGGCACGCTTGCCGATTCAGCCGGTGATCTCGCCGCCGCCGTGAATCGCATGCGCGCCGAGCGCGGGCTCGAACCGGTGAGCGTCGACGCCGTTCGCCCGCACGCATCGGCGGGCGCGCGTGGGCTTCTTGGCGCCGGGATGGGCGTCGCGCCGACCGACGCCGACTATCCGGCGCTCCGCGATACGTTTCTCGCCTACTACGCCGCCGCGCTCGATCACACGACGCGGCTTTTCGACGGCATCCCCGAACTGCTCGACGCGCTCGACGCGCGCGGATTGCCGTTCGGCATCGTCACGAACAAGGCGACGCGCTTCACGCAACGCGTCGTCGCCGCGCTCGGGCTCGATGCGCGCGCGGGCGCGATCGTCTCGGGGGATACGACCGCACATCCGAAGCCGCATCCCGGGCCGCTCTTGCACGCGGCATCGCTGCTTGGCATCACGCCGCAACGATGCGTGTACGTCGGCGATGATCTACGTGATGTCACGGCCGGCAATGCAGCCGGCATGGCGACGATCGTCGCCGAATATGGTTACCTGGGCGAAGAAGGCTGCGCCGACGGCTGGCCTGCAACTGCATGGATCGCGAGCCCGCTCGGGCTCCTCGACTGGCTGCCGCTTTCGTCGCATCATTCGCGGCAAGGGAAGTAACGTATCGCGCGGTCAGCTCGCGATGATCGACACCGGGGACGCATTCAAATTGTGCAAAGGAACGTCATGAAACGCGTTGCCATCATTGCCCTGTTCGTGCTTGGTTGCGGTTCCGTCAACATGTCGCTGGCAGCCGATCACAAGCTAGGCATCAAGGCGCTCGCCGAAAAGCAGGTCGCGACATTGCCCGCGGGACCGCTCGTCTGGCGGATCGAAAACTTTGCGACGCCCGCGCAGGCGCAAGCAGCGGCCGGCGAGTGGTCGCTCGTTGCGCAAGCGGCCGGCAAGGTGTGGCTCTTTACGCTCGGCCCTGCCGGCGGATCGACGCCGCAAGGCAAGAAGGTTGCGGAGGTCGGCCCGATCGTGCGCTTCGACGCGCCACGTTATCTGCTGCGAATCAACGAGGCGAGTGGCGCGCCGGGGGCCACGACGCCGGTGCACGTGCATCCGGGATCGGAGGCGTTTTATGTGCTTGCCGGAGAACAGGTGATCCACACCAAGAACGGCGACATGCATCTGAAGGCAGGCCAGGCCGAGCCGGGCCAGGCCGCCAACGCCCCAATGCAGGTGTCGGTCGGCGGCAACACGGACGTTCACGCGCTGGTGATGTTCGTCGTCGATGCGACGAAGCCATTCTCGTCGCACGCCAGTTTTCAGTGACCAGGACCGTTACTGCCCCGTAGATCCGCTTCGAGATACCATCAGGTAGGTTCGCCCGGCACAGTTCCGCTCACCGGCACCAGGCGCTTCTGCGCGCGCTGCTGAGAGAGCATCTGCGCGAGCGTCGCCTGTTGCGAGGCGAATCGTGGAACGTTGTAGAGGTTCGCGAGCTCCATCGGGTCAGCCGTCACGTTGTACATCTCGTATTCCTCGGGCGCCGGTGTCTTCTTGACGGTGCGGTTGTACTCTGTCGGCGTCGTTCCCTCGTCGTCGCTCGGCGGAAGGTGACTCGCCGGCGCGAGTATCACGTCCTCGACCTCCGGATCGGCGGTCGTATCGCCCGGATCGCCCGGCGACGACCAGAACTGCGGATTGTCGAAGTAGCGCGAGTATTTCCAGACTTCCCCGTTCAGCGTCGCGATCACCGTCTCGATGTGGTTGGGCTGAGGCACCGAGTTGTACGCGATGCCGGTCCAGTTGTCCTGGTCGAGACCCCGGCTCGGATCGTCGTCGGTCATGAAATAGAGCGGATCGGTCAGCGTCGTGTCCGATGCGGCACCGGTGACGACCGCGCTCAGGTCTCGGCCGACGAGCGGGAGCGCGTCGCTATGGTCGATCGACACCAGCGCGCGCAGGGCCGCCTGGTTAGCACCGGCGAGCCCGAGCATCGTCGGCAACACGTCGACGTGGCTCGTCAGCGCATTGATCGTCCGCGCCTGCGGAAACATTTTCGGATTCGAGATGATGAGCGGAACATGGATCGACTCCTCGTACGCCTGGTACCACTTCTGGTGCATGCCGCCGTGCGCGTTCAGAAGGTCGCCGTGGTCGGACGTGAAGATCACGATCGTGTTGTTCGCGAAGCGGGAGTTCATGAGCGCCTGGTAGACCGCGTACATCTGCTCGTCGACGTTCTTGTGCAGTTGATAGTAGAAGCGCTGGTATTGCTTGATATCCAGCACCGGCTGCATCCATATCGCGTAGCTCTCCTGGTAAAACTTCTGGCAGGAAGGCTTCGTGAAGAGCTTTTCCTGCTCCGAGAGTTGCGCATCGGGCGTGAAAAGATCGAACGGAACCACGGATTCGACGCTGAAATCGAATGCCGGCGTCGTGTTCGGATTCTTGGCGAGCAGATTGCTCCAAAGTCCGTAGAGCGTGATGTCGTGCGGATTCACGAACGACACCACCGCAAGCCATGGATTCGTGCTGTTGTCGTGATTGAGCTTATTGATCAGATCTTGCCCGTATGACGAGAACGCTTCGTCGCGCCCCGGCGCGCCCTTCGCCGACGAGCCGCTGTTGAACGGCGACTTTCCATGTGGCTCGGGTCCGATCCAGCCGGTAAAGCCGTAACGATCGAGTCGGTCCCCGGCGAGGTAGAGCGCTTCTTTCGAAGGATCGCGCTGCCCCGTGTTCGGGTCATAGCTCGTGAATTGCGAATGCGTCCCGGGGATCAGCATGTCGGCGTCGGACGCGTGCCATTTCCCTTTCCAGAACGTCGTGTAGCCGGCAGCGCGGAAATAATCGCCCATCGTGGGCACGCTGTTCGGGTCGAGCCAGAACACGTCCGGGTCGAACGCTTCCTTGGCCGCGCCGGTGGTCTGCGAAACGCCGTGCAGCGACGGATACTGCCCGGTGTAGAGCGTGGCGCGTCCCGGCGTGCACGCCACCGATCCGGCATAGTGCCGCTGGAACTCGGCACCGGTGGCCCGTAGCGCGTTCTGCGTCTTGAGATACATTGCGCGAAATGCCTTGAGGTCATCCGACTCGTAGACCGGCGGATGGCGCATCTCGTCGACCATCAGGAACAGGAAGTTCGGCCGGTTGCCCTTGCCGGCCTTCGTATCGCTTGCAGCCGCCGCGACGCTGGCGATCGGCGGCAGCCCCAACGCGCCAATCGTCGCCGCCGTGGTCGCAAGGAAATCGCGCCGCGCGGGATGCGCGGGTTTCTTCTCGTCGGGGCTGCTCATGTGTTCTCCCCCTTGAACAAAGGTCCAAGAGGATACACAGCCGCCGGACGATCCCACTTACCTTTCGTCGGAAGAGGGATGCTTGCGTAGCTGCTCGCTCAACCCGCGCAGGCGACGTTCGCGAGCCACAATTCGTGACTCGTGCCTGCGCGCGAGCCGATGACGCGCACGCCCTGGTTCGCGATCAGTGGCCGTATGACTGCGGGCACTACGTCATCGGGCACGCGCAGCGCGATGCCGTTCGCTTGCGCGATGCGATCACCCGCCTTGAGACCGAGCATCGCGCCGAAGCCGCCTTCCTCGCGCACGACAAGCCCGCCGGCAGCCGGCGCGAGCAGCGTTCGCCACGGACCGGAATCCGTGTTGAGCCCCCCGAGCAATTCGGTATTGAGACGCACGACGTTGCCGCGGAATCCGGGCGGCGGTCCACACGTTGCGCGATTGCCATTCGACGCCGATGTCGCAACGAGTGCCGAAGACGTCGTCGTCTTGCTTGGTGTCAACGGAAAACGACGCTCGCCGCCGCCGTCACGAATCGTGATCGCGAACGGCTCGACCGAGATCAACTTGACGCCGGGCGAAATCTCCTGCCCTTGCGCGACGATCGCCGGACCGCTCGGCAAGCGAAACACCGCGTAGCCCTGCTTCGACGCCTCGGCGACGATGCCGAGCAGGCGCGCATCGCCGGATAA
Organism: Casimicrobiaceae bacterium; assembly: GCA_035252665.1. Taxonomy (GTDB): domain Bacteria; phylum Pseudomonadota; class Gammaproteobacteria; order Burkholderiales; family Casimicrobiaceae; genus VBCG01. Next base: position 6,895 of record DATFCW010000384.1, read on the forward strand.
CATTGCACCCGGTGCGTCCGTCGATGGTGTCGAGGTGTCGGCGCCGAAAAGACTCGACGCAGCAAGCGTTCCCACTGGGTCGGCCGGCGGCGGCGTTGCAATCTGCAGCGGCACGGGACCGAAGATGACCCAGCCGAAATGTGCGACGACGAGCGCGAGCGCGCAACCGGCGACAAGCGTTGCAAATGCGGACAGAAGCTTCACACGTCAGGGATCAGAGGTCAGGAGTCTGAAGACATTGCAACCATACGTTACAGTGTGCGCGCGCCGCGCCCTCGAAGACGCCAACGCCCCTGCCTCCCGGCCCCTGATCCCTAAAGCCTGATCCCTGATCCCTGACGAGCATGAATCCCCTGCTGCGCCGATTGCAGCCGTATCCGTTCGAGCGCCTTCGCGCCATCGCCGCGCCGATCGTGCCGAACGCTTCGCGACGCGCGATCAATCTGTCGATCGGCGAGCCGCGGCATCCGACGCCCGCTATCGTGATCAACGCACTCGCACACGCCGCGGCGAGCGGCCTCGCGAATTATCCCACGACGTCCGGCTCGATAGCATTGCGTGAGGCGATCGCGCAATGGCTTTGTCGGCGCCACGGACTCGCAGCGCTCGATCCCGCGACGCAAGTGTTGCCGGTGCTCGGCAGTCGCGAGGCGCTTTTCGCGTTCGGGCAGACGGTGATCGACGGCAGTCGCGTCGGAGCGACCGTCGTCGCGCCGAATCCCTTCTACCAGATCTACGAAGGTGCCGCGCTGCTCGCCGGTGCGCAGGTTCACTGCGTCAACGCCGCTGCCAACGAACGCTTCGCGCACCGATTCGCCGACCTTCCTACGGACGTCTGGGCGCGCACGCAGCTTCTCTATGTGTGCTCGCCCGACAACCCGACGGGACGCGTGATGTCGCAAGAAGAATGGCGCGAGCTTTTTGCCTTGTCCGATCAGTACGGATTCGTCATCGCGTCCGATGAATGCTATTCGGAAATCTACTTCGACGAAACGAAGCCGCCGCTCGGCGCGCTCGCGGCAGCGCAGGCGCTCGGACGCGACGGCTTTCCGAATCTCGTCGTGTTCGGCAGTCTGTCGAAACGTTCGAATGCGCCGGGACTGCGCTCGGGTTACGTCGCGGGCGATGCGGCGCTGGTCAAGGCGTTCCTCACTTACCGCACCTATCACGGCTCGGCGATGTCGGGCGTGGTCGCGCAAGCCAGCATCGCGGCGTGGCGTGACGAAGCGCACGTCGTTCGCAACCGTGCCGAATACGCAGCGAAGTTCAAGGCCGTGACGCCAATGCTTGCGCGTACGCTTCCATGCAGCATGCCCGACGCGGCGTTCTATTTGTGGGCGCAAACGCCCGGCGACGACATCGCGTTCGCATGCCGCCTTCTCGCTGAAGAGAACGTGGCCGTGCTTCCCGGAAGCCTGCTCGCCCGCGAAGCGAATGGCATCAATCCGGGCGCGGGCCGCATTCGCATCGCGCTGGTCGACGATCTTTCGCGCTGCATCGAGGCGGCCGAACGCATCGTCGCCTGCGCGAAGCGCGGCTGAAACTCCGCATCCGGGCCACGCCCTCATAGCGAGCGCCCGCTCGCTTCGTCGCCGGGCTCCCCCATTCGTCCGCGCGGGCCGCGTTTCGTCGCCGCGCCGCCGCTTCGCAGCCAGCCTCTCTAGAATGCGCGGCATGCCGATGACTCCCTTGCACGCCGGCCGCGCGCTGCGCGACGGATTTCGCTTCAGCTGGATTACGCTGTTTCTGATCATCGCGATCGGTACCGCGATCGCGCTCGTGCTGTGGATCGACGATCCCCGGCCGTTCTGGCAGCCGCTTTTGACCGCGCAGCTCTTCGGACTGTCGATCGCGTATTGCGTCAACGTCGCGGCCCCCTGGAATCACGACCATCCACTGCGAAGGCTCGTGGTCGCGACGCTGATCGGCTCACTGATCGGCATCACGCTCGTGATCTTCGTCAAGGGCTACGGATTGTCCGCGGTGCGCGAGCGACCGGTCTTTTTCCTGCTCACGCTCGTGAGCGCCTTCGGCAACGGCCTTCTGATCGGCCTGATCTTCTTCGTGAAGCGCCGCGAGGCGCGCGCGGCGGCCGAGTTGCACAAGGCCGAAGCGGAGCGGCATCTTCTGTCGAAGCAGGCCCTCGAAGCCGACCTTGCGCTGATGCAGGCGCAAGTCGAGCCGCACTTTTTGTTCAACACGCTCGCGTCGGTGCAATATCTGATCGAAACCGATGCGGGCAAAGCCAGCGCTTTGCTTGGCCATCTGATCGAGTACCTTCGCGCGGCGCTGCCGCAGCTTCGCGTGCGCTCGTCGACGCTCGGGCGCGAAATGGCGCTCGCACAGGCGTACTTGAGCATCCTCGCGTTTCGTCTCGGCCCCCGCCTTCGCTTCGCGGTCGACGTGCCCGATGATTTGCGCGACCATCCGTTTCCTCCGAATCTCCTGATCTCGCTCGTGGAGAACGCCATCAAGCATGGGATCGAGCCTTCTGCGGACGGCGGGTCGGTCCATGTTGCCGCGCGATGCACGAACGATGCGCTCGTCGTCGGCGTTTCGGATACCGGCGCCGGCAACGGTGCGGTCGTCGAGAGCGGCAAAGGTGTAGGCCTTTCCAATATCCGCGAGCGGCTCGCCGCTTTGTACGGCGAG
>DATFCW010000385.1:0-2983 GCA_035252665.1 Casimicrobiaceae bacterium
GGCGTCGGGTGCGGGCTTCCCCGCCGCTTTGCGCTTGAAAAGATCGAACATCGGGAGAAGAACGGACGGGCGCCGGCGGCTTTGCGCGGCGCGGGGAATACGCGATTTTACCTGCCGCGCCCGCTTACCGGGACAATGGCAACGTGCAGCTTCGAAACCGTGTGCGCATCATCGGCGGCCGCTACCGCGGGCGGCGCATTCGCGTCCCCAATGTCGCGGGACTCCGACCGACCCCCGATCGCGTTCGCGAGACGCTTTTCAATTGGCTCGGCCAGGATCTGAGCGGGGCCAGCACGCTCGATCTTTTCGCCGGCACGGGCGTTTTGACGTTCGAAGCCGCATCGCGCGGCGCCTCGCTTTGCGTTGCGGTGGACCGCGAGCCGGCGCTCGTCCACGCGCTTCGCAAGGCGGCGGGTCAAATCGGCGCGCCCGGCATCGAGACGCACGCGAGCGATGCCTCGAGATACCTCGCGAGCGAGACGCGCACGTTCGATGTCGTCTTCCTCGATCCGCCGTTCGCGGACGATCCATGGCGCACGCTGCTGCCGGTCGTGGTCTTGCGCCTTTCGGCCGGCGGGCGCATCTATGCAGAATCGGCGCGGCAACTCGAGCCGCCCGGGGAGCTTCGAGTCCTGCGATACGGCCGCGCGGGCGCCGTGCATTATCATCTGCTCGCGCGCGGATGAAACGGCCCTATGCTTCGATGAAAGTCGTCTATCCCGGCACGTTCGATCCGTTCACCCGCGGCCACGAGGATCTCGTGCGCCGTGCGGCGAGGCTCTTCGGGCACGTCGTTGTCGCCGTTGCCGACAGCTCATCGAAGCGGCCGTTCTTCTCGACCAAGGAGCGCATCGAGATGGCGCGCGAGGTGCTGCGCCCTTTTGGAAACGTCGAGGTGATCGGCTTCTCGACATTGCTGATGGATTTCGTCCACGAGCAGAAGGCGCAGGCGATCGTGCGCGGCCTTCGCGCCGTGTCCGACTTCGAGTACGAGTTCCAGATGGCGGGAATGAACCGCAATCTCTACCCGGACGTCGAAACATTGTTCCTGACGCCCGACGAGAAATACATGTTCATCTCGGCGACGATCGTTCGCGAGATCGCGCGCTTCGGCGGCGACGTCGGGAAGTTCGTGCATCCGCACGTCGCGAAGTGCCTGCGTGCGAAGTTCGGACGATGAGGATATTGCCTTGGCTTTGATGATCACCGACGAGTGCATCAACTGCGACGTCTGCGAGCCCGAGTGCCCGAACGAGGCGATCTCGCAGGGCGCGGAGATCTACGAGATCGATCCGTCGAAATGCACCGAATGCGTCGGCCATTTCGACAAGCCGCAGTGCCGCGAGGTATGTCCGGTCGATTGCATCCCGATGAATCCCGACCACGTCGAGACGCGCGAGCAGTTGCAGCTCAAGTACGAAGCGTTGATGGCGGAAAAACCAAAGTAGGTTCAGAGACCACTTTCGCGCAAGACCAAGCAGGTTCAGAGACGACTTTCGCAAACTGCGCAAAAATCGTCTCCGACCCTTTCACCCGTTCGCCGCCATGGGCAACGGATCCGGCGATTCGATGATGAGGTCGACGCTCGCAATCTGCTGGCGCAGCGCCTGACGTTGCGCCTCGATCGCCTCGCGTTGCTGCTCGAGCTCCAGGATCCGGCTTTCGAGCTCGTCGCTTGCGCGATGGATGCGGCGGATGCTGTCGAGCCTTCGGCGAAGCTGGATGTGATGCTCGCGCACCTGCGTCTCGAGCGGTGACATCACCGCGCGAAGCCAGCCTTCGACGTCACGGTTCGCGACCTTGTAGACATGCCGCGCACGTGAGGCCACCGTCTCGAAGAACTGCTTCATCAGCGGATACTTCGCCTTGCTAACCATGTTCCAGAGCGTGTTGAAGTGCGTGTTGTAGGCGCGCTCCATCCGCTCGATCTCCTTCAGATACTTGAGCACCGAGAACTGCGGCGGCACGAAAATGTCGAGCTTGTGCTCGTGCGCGAAGCGCGTGTACATCGCGCGCATCAGGTCGTGGATCTCCGCTGCCTGCCGCCCGGCCTGATCGAAGTCGGTGCGAAGCCGCGCGAAGAACTCGCTCATCGCGTCGCGCACGCCCTTCGTGAACGGGCTGTCCTCGATGCGCTTTCGTGTCTTCGACGCGTTCTCGCGCAGCGCCGAAAGGCCGATCACGTCGTAAAGATCGTTCGTGTGCTGCGTGAACACGGTGCGAAGCGCCGTGTATCGCGCAAGCCCGCGCTCGAAGAGATCCTTCTCCTCCTTGACGCGCGCCATCATGTGCTCGACCACGTCCTGGTTCTTGCCGCGAAGCGCGATCAGCTCGACCAACTGCTCGCCGATCGACGATGCGCGTCCGTCGAGGATGCCGCGGATCGACGACGTGAGCAGACGAAGCTCGCTTTGCGTCGATGCGCCGACGAGCTCGCGCTTGGCCGGAATCAGCTTGCGCGACAGCGAATGCTCGAGCACGGGCAGCCTGCTTCGCGCAAGCAGCGCGTCGTCGCCGTTCACCTTCGCGAGGAGCGCCTTCTGCGCCGACACGCCGAACACCTGCGCCGGCGAGATGCCCAGCAACGTCGCCGTGGCTTCGACCTGCCGGTCGATCTCCGCGTTGATCTCGACCTCTTCCTTGAGCTCGTCCCAGAGCCCGTCGATCTTGTTCAGGATCACGAGCCGCGCCGACTTGATCGCATCGTCGCCGACGAGGTGATCGTTCCAAACTTCCAGGTCGGTCTTCGTCACGCCGGCATCGGCCGCGAGCAGGAACAGGATCGCGTGCGCGTTCGGAAGAAGATTCAGCGTGAGCTCGGGCTCCGCGCCGATGGCGTTGAGGCCCGGCGTGTCGAGGATGACGAGGCCCTGCTGCAGCAGCGGGTGCGGGAAATTGATGATCGCATGGCGCCAGCACGGGATGTCGATGGCGCCCTCCTCGCCGCGCGACAGCTGCGCGACGATGTCTTCCTCGCCGTCCC
>DATFCW010000386.1:0-4349 GCA_035252665.1 Casimicrobiaceae bacterium
GCCGGGCACGGTGAGCGACGTTTCGGCGACGTTGGTCGCGAGCACGATGCGCCGTCCGCGCGATGGCGCGAAAACGCGCTGCTGCTCGTCGACGCTCAAGCGTGCATAAAGCGGCAGGATCTCGACGGCGCTCGCATACGGGCGTCGCGCAAGCGAGCGGCGGAGTACGTCCGCGGTTTCGCGGATCTCGCGCTCGCCGGGAAGAAACGCGAGGATGTCGCCCGGACCTTCGCGCCATAGTTCTTCGGCGGCCGATACGATGGCATCCTCGAGCTCCTGCTCGTCGTCGGCCTCCTCGCTTTGCGAGCGCAACGGTCGATAAGCGATTTCCACCGGATATGTTCGCCCGCTCACGGTGACGATCGGCGCGTCGCGACCGTCGAGCGCGAAGTGACGCGCGAAGCGTTCGGCGTCGATCGTCGCCGACGTGATGATGACCTTCAAATCCGTTCGTCGATGGAGCAGCCGGCGCAGATAACCGAGCAGGAAGTCGATGTTGAGGCTGCGCTCGTGCGCCTCGTCGACGATGATCGTGCCGTAGCGAGAGAGCGCGGGATCGCTCTGCGTCTCGGCAAGCAGGATGCCGTCGGTCATCACCTTGATGTAGGCATCGGAGCGCGTGCGATCGGTGAAGCGGACCTTGTAGCCGACCGCTCCGCCGAGCGGCGTCGAAAGCTCCTGCGCGATGCGCGCGGCGACCGCGCGCGCGGCGATTCTTCGCGGTTGCGTATGGCCGATCAGCCCGCGCTCGCCGCGTCCCGCGGCAAGGCAGATCTTGGGGAGTTGCGTCGTCTTGCCAGAGCCGGTTTCGCCGCAGACGATGACGACGCGATGGTCGCGAATCGCCTTCGCGATCTCGTCGGCGCGCCGCGAGACGGGCAGCTCAGGCGGATACGAGATGGCCGGCTTGGCGGCGCGGCGCAAGGGGTCAGAGACGAGTTTCCCGCTGCGATCGTGCGCCCTTCGCGGGCGCTCATGCAAAGTCGTCTCTGACCCCACTTTGGTCGGCGAGATTTTCCGACACTACCTGCCGCCTCCGAAGATAACGCGTGAATACCACCGCGACCACGATCGTCGCGATCGCCTCGATTGCGAACGACAACGGCACGAGCGATTGCGCGGCCTTGACCGCGCCGCCGAGCAGCACGATCGTCGCGGCGAACGCGGGAACGAGCCGCGGATCGAAGCGCAGCAACATCAGAAGCACCGCCGATGCGACCGCACCCGCGATCAATCCGCCGATCAGCGCCGGCGCGAGGTTGGCGCGACCCTGCGCGAGCGCGACCGCGCATTCGAGCGCAAGCACGACCACGACGGCGAGCCACAAACGCTGCGAGAATCCGCGCGTCAGACGCGACACGACGTAGATCACGAAGAGCTCGGCGCTCGCGAGACCGATGAAGGCGAATCCGGAAAGCGCGGCGCCCGCGAGCGGCACGCCAAGCGATTTCCATGGCGCCGACGGCCATGTCGGTGCGTCGGGGATCGCGAGCGCGCCAAGCGCTGCCTGCAGACCCACGACGAACCCGCCGGCCGCAACGGCCGCGACCGTGGCCGGCCATTGGCCGATACGATCGCGCGGCGGCTGCATCGTCGCGCCAAACGTGCCGACGCCCGCGCAAAGTGCGAGCAACAGCGCGCCGACGAGCGACGACGCGACTGCGCCCAGCACCTTCATCGTGATCTGCGAGGCGAGCGGCTCGGTCGTCGAGAGGTTCATCGCGACGGTCGGCCACGCATTCGCCGCCGAGCAGAGCGCGATGATGAACGTCACGGCAAAGACGACGGCAAGTGCACGCGTGTCGACGCGATGGCCAATGTATCCGCGAATGCCGACGATCAGCGCCGCGAGCGCTGCCGCAATGAATACGACGACGCCACCGAGCGCAACGACGGCGAGACGATTGGCGATCTCCTGCTCGCTTCGCGTCCATGTCTCGGGCACGTGAACGAAGCGCCCCGCGCCCGACACCTGGTCGCCGGCAATAGTGACCGCATAGCGCGCCTCGCCGCCGGGACCGACGACGATTCGCGGATCGCCGAACGTGAACGACCAGTCGGTTCGCGCGGGACGCTGCTCCTGGTCGGCCGCGACGAGCGTGAGCGGCGCCGCATCGACGTCGAAGCGCGTCTTCAACGCGCGTTGCGCGAGCGCGAGCGCCTGCTCCCGCGACAGATGCGCACCGGGTCGCGATTCGGGAAGCGTATGCGCAATGACGCGCGCGTGGCGATCGTTGTCGATGGCAACGCGCCACTCCTCGGCACGCTCTACGACATCGCCGCCGAACATCGCGTAGCGTATCTGCCACACCGGCGGCGACAGGATCGTTCCGATCAGGCGCTTGTACGCTTCGGGACCCGCCTCTCGCCAGACGAACTTGTGCCACGTCCATTGCGCGGGATCCTCGCTTGCAAGCCGCACCGTGGCGAAGCGACGCCACTGCGGACCGAGCGTGACGCCGAGATTGGCGAGCGCGGAATCGGATGCCGCGATTGCTTCGGCGCGGTCGATGGTCAACGGCGGCACATCGGCGCGAAACGGCGCGAAATACACCCATGCGATGAGCCCCGCTAGCCCAACCACCGGCAATGCGCGCTGGAAGGCGTGCGACGCGCGTCCGGCGGTCAACGCCTTCGTGTCGTGAACCGCTTCCGGCGCCTGCGTTGCGGGCGTCCACGCGCCATTGCGAAGCGATGCCGGTAGCTCGCTCCATGCGCCGGTCTGCACGCGACGCAGGATGACCATCGCCAGCGGCACGAGCACCGCCGCGATCACGAGCGCCTGTTGCGCGTGCGCACCCGGCGCATCGACCAGAAACAGCGGAATCGAGAAGAGGGACAGGTCGAACGTGGCGTGCAGCAGGATCGTCGCCAGAAGGCCGAAGCGCAGAAAGATCAGCGCCCAGACGATCGACGGCAGCAGAAGCTCGAGCGGGCGCGAATACGCGGGAAACCCCGGATAGTTCGCATGGCCGCCGCCGAAGACGAACGCCTGCACGATCACGGCGATCGCGACGCCGAGCGTTCGATGCCCGTAACGCGCGCCGATCAGCGCGCCGAGCGAAAGCGGGATCGCGCGGAATGCGCATTCCTCCCAGAATCCGGCTTGCAACGAGAGCGCGATCGGAGAGAGGGCCGGCACCGCGGAGCCGAGGATATTCGGATCCGTCAGCATTTCCGACGGCTGCCACCAGCCGAGCCAGCGATTGGTCGCGTAATAGAACGCGGCGATCAGCGCGAGCTCGATCGGCACGAACAGGTAACCGCCGAACGTGCGCCCCGCGACCTGCGGCGACGCGGCGGCTTCTTTCGACCACAACCGCCAGAACTGCGGCTGATGCGGGAACGCGCGCCGCGAGAGGCTTTCCGCGGCCATGAATATCAGCGCGTACGCGAGGCCTCCGCCCGCGAAGATCAGGAGCGCGAGCCCCGCGTGCTTGAGCCAGAACGTCGCCACCGTTTCGGTCGTGTCCGCGCCGAACCATGACGTATTGACCGACGCGAGCGATGCGCTCGCGAGCAAGGCTCCGACGATCAGGCCCGCGACGATCGGAGGTCGCCATACCAGCCAGTGCCTGCGCGCAAGCCAGAGCACGCCGATTACGCATCCGCCGACGCCATAGACCAGTCCCGCGAACACGGCCGCGAGACTCGCGATCAGGTTGTTCGCGCTGCGTAACGCGGCGAAGCGGCGGCCGAACGACTCGGGGATATGTACGTATGGCACGATGCCGACGAGCTCGTCGCCGGCGACGTTCAACGCAAGGCGGATGTGCGCTTCGCCAAGCGGCTCGGGCAATTCGTACGTGAAAGTGTGGTCGACGCGGCCGCTGGGTTGCGTCTGCTGAGACTGCTCGAGAAAGTGATACGGCGAAAGATCGATGCCGAAATCGGTGCGTGCACGCGACTCGGCGAGCGCACGCGCGCTCTGTGCGTCGAGCGCCTCGTGCGCGGCGTCGCGAACGTACGTCTCGGGCAGGCGACGCGCGAAGCCGACGAACCTGCCATCGGCCGCGAAGCGCAGAGTCGTCTCATCGATCTCGCCCAGTGTGAAAAGGCGCACTTCCCAGTAGAACGGTGCGTAGCGCTTTCCCTCCGTCAGTCTCGCGAAGGCGTCCTTGCCACCGCCTTCGAGCTCGACGTAGTTTTGCGTGGCCGCATCGTGCTCGAAACGGGCCGCGACGCGTGCACCTTCGGGTGCAAGCGATAGCTTCGTCGCGAGCGTTCGCGCGGCCGCGATCGCCTGCGCCCGCGACATCGTGACGTCGAGATGAACGATCGGGATCGCGCGTGGAAAGAGCCGGGCAGCGACGGCGAGCGCGACGACCGCGACGACGACGTAGGCGAGC
>DATFCW010000387.1:0-2512 GCA_035252665.1 Casimicrobiaceae bacterium
TTCGAGCCGGTGCTGCTTCAGGCGCGCATTCGCACGGGACTCGAGCGCAAGCTCCGCCGCGACCTCGAGCTCGAATACCTTCGGCAGGTCGAGGCACTGACGGCCGCCGCGAAAGCGGTCCAGGCGGGCACGTACGACGAAGCGGCGATCGCCGACGTCGCGACACGCGCCGATGCGCTGGGCGGACTCGCGCGCGTCTTCCGCAAGATGGCGCAGGAGGTCGTCGCGCGCGAGCAGCGCTTGCGCCAGCAGCTGCGCCAGCTTTCGCTCGACATCGAGGAGCAGCGCGCGAGCGCCGGCGACACGATGGCCGCCTACGTGCCGATGGACCGGCGGCAGGCGCTCGCCAACGGCCGCGAGCTGCCCGATCGCATGCGGGGAACGGCGCTCTTCGCCGACATTTCGGGTTTCACGCCGCTCACCGAATCGTTCGCGCGCGAGCTGGGCTTACAGCGCGGCGCCGAGGAAATCACGCGGCAGGTGAATCGGGTTTTCGCGGCGCTGATCGATTGCGTGCATCGCCACGGCGGAAGCGTCGTGGCGTTCGGCGGCGACGCGATCACGTGCTGGTTCGACGCCGACGCGGCGCTGCCCGCCTGCGCGTGCGCGTTCGCGATGCAGCGGGCGATGGAGCCGTTCGCGGCCATCGTCGCGCCGGGGGGACTGTCGGTGTCGATCGGCGTCAAGATCGCGCTCGCCTGCGGAACCGCGCGCCGGATGCTCGTGGGCGACCCGGCCGCGTACCGTTTCGACGTGCTCGGCGGGCGCCTCATGGAGAAGCTTGCGGATACCGAGCATCAGGCCCAACGCGGCGAGGTCGTCGCGACGCAAGCGTTCGTCGGCGAAATCGGCGATCGCGCACGCGTAGCGCAATGGCGCGACGATGGACGCGTCGCGGTCATCGCGTCGCTCGCGGCCGCCGTCGAGCCGGCGCCGTGGCCCGAGCTTGCGCAGGCGATCGACGATGCGATGTCGCGCGCATTCGCGCCGCCCGCCGTGCGCGAAAAGATCGCGGTTGGACAGAGCGCGTTCCTTTCCGAGCTGCGGCCGGCGGCCTCCGTATTCCTGCGTTTTTCGGGCATCGACTTCGACGCCGATCCGGACGCGCCGCGGAAGCTCGACACGTTCACCCGCTTCGTGCAATCCGTCGCCGCCCGCCACGACGGCACGCTCCTGCAGCTCGTGCTCGGCGACAAGGGAGCGTACTTCCACCTGACCTTCGGCGCGCCGGTCGCGCATTACGACGACGCCGCGCGCGCGTTGCGCGCCGCACTCGAATTGCAGGCGCCACCCGCCGAGTGCGACTTCATCGAACGGGTGACGGCCGGCGTCGCGTACGGGCCCGTCCGCGCGGGTGCCTACGGCAGCCGCGCGCAGCGCGCGTACAGCGTCATCGGCGACGAGGCGAATCTGGCGGCGCGGCTCATGATGGAAGCGCCCGCGAACGCGACGCTTTGCGACGACGCCGTGCACGCGGCCGCATGCGCGGATTTCGCATTCGAGGCGCTCGCGCCGATCGCCGTCAAGGGCAAGGCGCAGCCGGTCGCCGTGTACCGACCCCTCGCCGAGCGGTCGCACACGAGCGACGCCGGCTCGGTCGACCGTTCCGCGCAGGTCGACCGCCTGTCGCCCGCCGAGCAGCTCACGCTTAAGACGGCGAGCGTCATCGGCCACGTGTTCGCCGAGGCGATGCTGCGCGACGTCCATCCCGACGAGGCGGAGCGCGCCAATGTCGGCCGCCACCTCGACGCGCTCGTCGCGCTCGAGCTGATCGCGCCGCTGCCCGAGGGTGGCGATCGCGTCTATGCGTTCGCCGACGGCACCCGCGACGCCGCCTACGCGCGCATGCTGTTCGCGCAGCGACGCCAACTGCATCGGGAGGTCGCGCAATGGTACGAACGCGTTCACGCCGCGGATCCGGCGCCGCACTATGCGGCGCTCGCGCGGCACTGGCGCGCGGCCGACGAGCCGGCGAAAGCGATCGACTATCTCGAGAAGGCAGGAGAGCGCGCGTGGCGCGACGGCGCTTACGAGGAGGCGCAGCGCTATTTCAGCGAGTCGCTCGCGATCGATCGCGGCGCCTCGGTGCTGTCGAGCGACTATGCTTCGCCGCTATAATGCGCATCGAAGCCCCCCAGATCGTCGCTGCCTCGAGCTTCGCGCTCGAGGGAGAGGAAAGTCCGGGCTCCACAGAGCGGGATGCCGGGTAACACCCGGCCGCATCAGCGCGGCCTCGCGGCCGTCGCGAAGGCGAGGAACAGGGCCACAGAGACGAGTCGCTTCCTTTTTTGGAAGCGGGTGAAACGCGGCAACCTCCATCCGGAGCAACGCCAAATAGGCGGACGACGACGCTGCTCGCCGAGTCCGCGGGTAGGCGGCTGGAGCGCCCCGGCAACGCGGCGCCTAGAGGAATGACGGTCATAGCGCGCTCGCGCGGCACTGGCGCGCGGCCGACGAGCCGGCGAAAGCGATCGACTATCTCGAGAAGGCAGGAGAGCGCGCGTGGCGCGAC
>DATFCW010000388.1:0-2294 GCA_035252665.1 Casimicrobiaceae bacterium
GGACGTTCGCAGCCTCGGCGTGAAAGAGCTTGCGCACCGACGCGTTCGCCGCGCTGATCAGCACGACGGCGAGCACGAGCCAATAGACGAGCCGGCCGACGCGTTCGCTGATCGCGTCGATCGCACGCGAGATCGCGAGCAGGGCGTTCACGCTTTCTCCCTCGTGGCGCGCGGTGCGCGTCGTTGTTGCAAGACGATCGGCGTGATCATGGCCGCCGTTCGCCTGCGATGGACGGCGAATTATAGGGGAAACTTTCGCGCGCGATCGCTTCCCTTCGTGGAGGGCATGGAGCGGCCGCCGGGCCATCGGCAGCCTGCTAGAATCAGCGTTTTCCGGGCGTTCATTCCATGTTCAGCCGCTCCCTGACGCTCGCGCAGTCCGACCCCGAGCTCTGGCAGGCGATCGCCGCCGAGAATCGCCGGCAGGAAGAGCACATCGAGCTGATCGCGTCCGAGAACTATGCGAGCCCGCCCGTCATGGCGGCGCAGGGTACGCAGCTCACGAACAAGTACGCCGAAGGTTATCCCGGCAAGCGCTATTACGGCGGCTGCGAAAACGTCGACGTCGTCGAGCAGCTCGCGATCGACCGCGTGCGCAAGCTCTTTCACGCCGAGGCTGCGAACGTCCAGCCGCATTCGGGCGCGCAGGCCAACGAGGCGGTGTTCTTCGCGGCGCTCGCGCCCGGCGACACGATCCTTGGCATGAGTCTGCCGCATGGGGGTCACCTGACGCACGGGTCGCCCGTGAACATCTCGGGCAAGTGGTTCAAGGTGGTGGCCTACGGGCTCGATCCGCAGTCGGAGCTCATCGACTACGCGCAGGCCGAGCGCCTCGCGCGCGAGCACAAGCCCAAGCTGATCATCGCCGGCGCGTCGGCATATTCGCGCGTCATCGAATGGAAGCGCTTTCGCGCAATCGCCGACGAGGTCGGCGCGCTCTACATGGTCGACATGGCGCACTACGCCGGGCTGATCGCGGCGGGTGTCTATCCGACGCCGGTCGGCATCGCGGATTTCGTGACCAGCACGACGCACAAGACCCTGCGCGGACCCCGCGGCGGCTTCATCCTGATGAAGGAAGCGCAGCTCAAGGCAGTCAATTCGGCGGTGTTTCCGGGCACGCAGGGCGGTCCGCTGATGCACGTGATCGCTGCGAAAGCCGCGGCATTCGGCGAGGCGATGAGCCACGACTTCAAGATCTACCAGGAGCGCGTGCTCGAGAACGCGCGCGTGCTGGCGAAGGTGCTGCAGGAGCGCGGCGTGCGCATCGTTTCCGGCGGCACCGACTGCCATATGTTTCTCGTCGATCTGCGCGCGAAGCACATCACCGGCAAGGACGCCGAAGCGGCGCTCGCCAAGGCACACATCACCGTCAACAAGAATGCAATTCCGAACGATCCGGAAAAGCCGTTCGTTACGTCGGGAATTCGCATCGGCAGCCCGGCCGTGACGACGCGCGGCTTCGGCGAGATCGAATGCGAGGAGCTCGCGCATCTGATCGCCGACGTGCTCGACGCGCCGGCCGACGAGGCGGTGCTCACGCGAACGCGCAACGCGGTCGGGTCGCTCACGCGCCGATTCCCGGTTTACCGGGCATGAGCGCGAAGGGCCGCCCCGAGCGCGAATTAGCCGCGAAGCGCATAGCGCGGAGCGTGGTCCCGTGAGCGCGAAGGGCCGCCCCGAGCGCGAATTAGCCGCGAAGCGCGTAGCGCGGAGCGTGGTCCCGTGAGCGCTGGCGACATGGCGACCACGGCCGGTCGGGCATGAAATGCCCGTTCTGCGGTAGCGCCGATACGCAGGTCGTCGATTCGCGCGTTTCCGAGGCGGGCGACTCGATCAGGCGTCGGCGCCGCTGTCCCGAGTGCCAGAAGCGATTCACAACGTACGAGACAGTCGAGCTCCGACTGCCGCAAGTCGTCAAGACGAACGGCAACCGCGCCGATTTCGACACCAACAGGCTTCGCGTCGGATTTGCGCGCGCGTTGCACAAGCGGCCGGTGCCGACCGAATTCGTCGACGCCGCGATCGACCGGATCGTGCAGCGCGTGCTCTCCCAAGGCGAGCGCGAGATCGCATCGCGCCAGCTGGGCGAGATGGTGATGGAAGAGCTCTACCGTCTCGACAAGGTGGCCTACATACGCTTTGCCTCCGTGTACCGTTCGTTCCAGGACGTATCCGATTTTCGCGACGCGCTGAAGGAAGTCGAGGCCGTGCGCTCGCCGCGCAAGCCCGCGCGCCGGCCGGCGTGACGAGCATCGGCTTCACCGACGACGAGCGTCGCTACATGGCGCGCG
>DATFCW010000389.1:0-2705 GCA_035252665.1 Casimicrobiaceae bacterium
GACCGCGGCGAACGACGGATCGCTCGCGATGATGACATCCGGTTGCGCCGCGAGCACGTCTTCGAGCGATACATTGAACAGGTTGCCGCTGAAACCGGCAGCCGGAGCGATGGCATTGGCGCCGCCAGCCAGCGAGAGCGCTTCGGCTTGCGAGCAAACCCGATGGGCCGAACGTCAGCGCGACCTTGTTGCCCGATGATTGCTCGAATGCGTGCGCGACGTCGCGCGAGCGGCACACGCAGGCTGCCCGCCGCGAACAAACCACTTCTTCCGCACTGGCCGTCGTCACCGCTGCACCGAGCAGAACGCCGAATGCGATTCGCGCAACGCTCACGAATCGGTTCCTGCATTCGGGAAGAAGAGCTGCTTGCCGCCGATCTTGTAGCTCGCGATCACCTCCTGGCCGCGGCGCGAGACCAGCCAGTCGATGAACTTCTGCCCCAGATCCTTCTTGACGTTCGGATGCTTCTCCGGATTCACGAGCATGACGCCGTATTGGTTGAACAGCCGCTTGTCGCCTTCGACGACGATCTCGAGATCACCGCGGTTCTTGAAGTTGAGCCACGTGCCGCGATCGGACAAAATGTAGGCGTTCATGCCCGACGCGGTGTTGAGCGCAGGCCCCATGCCCGATCCAGTCTCGCGATACCAGGGCCCCTTCGCCTTCTCGATGTCGATGCCGGCGTCCTTCCACAATCGCAGCTCCGCCGCATAGGTTCCGCTCTTGTCGGCGCGCGACACGAACGGCGCCTTCGCTTCGGCGATTTTCTGAAACGCAACGGTGATGTCCTTGCCGCCGGCGACATGCGCGGGATCGGGCTTCGGACCGATCAGCACGAAGTCGTTGTACATCACCGGATAGCGCTTGACGCCGTTGCCTTCGGCCAGCCATTTGAGCTCGGCCGCCTTGTCGTGCACGAACACGACGTCGGCATCGCCGCGACGTCCGATATCGAGCGCCTGCCCGGTGCCAACGGCGACGACGTGCACGTCGATGCCGGTGTCCTTCGTGAACGCGGGCAGCAGATGACCGAACAGTCCCGACTGCTCGGTCGACGTCGTCGACGCGACGGTGATGAACGGGTGCTGCGCAAGCGCGTTCGCCGCGAAGAGCAGCGCGAACGCGCACCCGATATTTTTCAACCAGTTCGATATCACCGGCCTCTCCTTTCGATCACAAACGTTCTCCTTCGAGAAAACTTCGCGCTTCAAGCGAGCGCGGACAAGCGAAAAACGTCCCGGCGTCGGTGTGTTCGGTGACGCGTCCGGCCGAGAGGAACACAATCGAGTCCGCAAGACGCTTGGCTTGCGCGAGGCTGTGCGTCGTCATCACGATCGTCGTGCCGCCTGCATGAACGGCCTCGACGATGCTCTCGACCGCGCGCATCGACGGCGGGTCGAGGCTCGCGGTGGGCTCGTCGAGAAACAACACTTCGGGCGCAAGCGCCGACGCGCGAGCAAGCGCAAGCCGCTGCTGCTCGCCGCCAGAGAGGACGCGCGCAGGCCGATCGGCGATGTCGCTCAGACCCACGCGCGAAAGCGCATGATCGGCGCGCATGCGCGCTTCGCGACCATGAACACCGGCAAGCGCGAGCGCATGCAGCACGTTGCCGGAAGCCGAGCGCCGAAGCAGTACGGGGCGCTGGAATACCATCGCTTGGCGCGGCGGCCGCGTCAGCGATGCGCCCCAGGTGATGCGACCCGAGTCGGGCGCGACCAAGCCGTGCAGAACGCGGAGCAGCGTGCTTTTTCCCGCGCCGTTCGCGCCCAGGATGAACGTGCGAAGCGACGGCTCGATGCGCACGTCGACGCGATCGAGCACGCGCGTGTCGCGACGCGTAATCGTGACGCCGTGCGCGACGATCGGCAGCCCGATGGCGATTTCGACGTCACCCAAAGCGCGCCCTCGCCCACTGTCGCGTCCAATGCGCGCCCACGTTGACCAGGATCACGAGCGCGACGAGCACGATGCCCAAGCCCAGCGCGAGCGGCAGGTCACCCTTGCTCGTCTCGAGCGCGATCGCGGTCGTCATGACGCGCGTGACGCCGTCGATGTTGCCGCCGACGATGATCACCGCGCCGACCTCCGACGCCGCGCGGCCGAAGCCCGCGAGCAGCACCGTCAGCAGCGAGAAGCGCGTGTCCCAGAGGAGCGTGAGCGTCGATTGCCACCACGAAGCGTTCAGGCTCCGCAGTTGCTCGCGATATTCGACCCACGCGTCCTCGACGACCTGGCGCGTCAGCGCCGCGACGATCGGTACGATCAGAAACGTCTGCGCGATCACCATCGCGGTCGGCGTGAAGAGCAGACCGAATTCTCCCAGTGGACCCGCGCGCGACAGGAGCAGATAGACGACCAGTCCGACGACGACCGGCGGCAATCCCATCGCCGCGTTCAGGGCGACGACAAGCGGATTGCGGCCGGGAAAGCGCGCGATGCCAATGGCCGCGCCGAGCGGCAGGCCGATCACCGCCGAGCACAGCGTCGACATAAGGCTGATCGCGACCGACAAAGCGACGATCTGCGCGAGGCGCGGATCGACGTGCGTGACCATATGGAGAGCCAGCGCGAGGCTCTGCGACATCGTGTCCATGGGGTTGCAGTCTAAGCTGGCTGACTGCAATTTTATGCGATATTTGCAAACCGACCCGGTTTGGGGTCAGAGACGAATCTCGGACGCCGGAGAGAAGAGTCGCCCAAATCG
>DATFCW010000390.1:0-2706 GCA_035252665.1 Casimicrobiaceae bacterium
TGAAGCCAGGAAGCGCGCTGGCCCGATCGTTCGTCGATCCGCGCACAGAAGCCGATCATTTCAACGAGCTGTCGATCGCGTCGCCTTCGCGATCAGCCACCGGATCGCGCGCACGCGGTCGCGTCCGAGCACGCGCGTCGACGCCGCGCCGGCGACGAACGACCACGCTCGCGGCGAAAGCGGTCGCGCCCGAACCGCTTGCGAGGCCAATGCGAGCGCGGTGCGCGTATCGCCGACCGAGGCGAATTTGCGCGACCACATGATGTAGTCGTCGACGGCCCTGCTTCGATCGCTCGCGAGACCTCGTTCGCCGGCCCACGCGTGCGCGACGTCGCGCGGAAGCGACGCCTTCCGCGCCCGGCGGGCGATCGAGCGCCTCTGGCATTCCCTGGCAAGCGCGCGCTGCTGTTCGAGTCGCGCCACCGAAAGCTGCCCTGCGTGGATCCGATAGTCGACCAGCCGCTCGGCCAAGTTCGCAACCTTGTAGCGCTCGCACACGCGAAGCGCGAGATCGTAGTCGATTGTGCACGGCAGCGATTCGTCATAGCCGCCGATCGCGAGCATCGCCGATCTGCGAATCATCACGCTGGAATGCACGAAACAGTTCACCTCGAGAATGCGGCGCGCGATCTCGTCCGGATCGGTTGGCACCTCGATCGAATTCCCTGGATCACCCTTGGCTGAAATCATGCCGGCCGCCGCCCCGACCATAGCAATGTCGGGATGCTCGTCCAGAAAGCGTACCTGCCGCTCGAAGCGCACCGGCGACGACACATCGTCGGCGTCCATGCACGCGACGTAGTGACCCCGCGCTTCGCGCAGGGCGCGATTGCGGCTTTGCGCGATGCCACGGTTCGTATCGTTGACGAGCACGCGAATGCGCGGATCGCGATAACGGGCGAGGATGTCTTCGGTCTCGTCGAGCGAGCCGTCGTCGACCACCAGTATCTCGAAGCTCGATAGCGTCTGGTGAAGAAGACTATCGATCGCGCTTGCAATGTGCTCGGCGCCGTTGTAGACCGCGACGATTGCCGATACGCGCGGAGCGGAAGTCATCGGTTTCGTGTTCATAGCGTTAGCGAGGCCTATGCCAGAAGGCCCAGGCTGCCAACTGCAAGCGAGACGATGCGTTGCGCACGCCACGGAACGTTCGAGCGGTACCCTTCGAAAGCAGGCCCGAAGGTGCGGCGAAGGATCTCCTCGCCTCGGAGAACGCGATAGGCGTCGTACATCTGCTGCCGCTTGACGCAAAGCGCCGCACGCACGTTCCGTGCAGTGTCCGTGAGCCCGATATGCTTGTCGCAGACGCGTTTCGCGCCCTTCCACATGAGCGCGGTCCGGCGCGACATCGATTTCGTGCGCAGCCGATAGCACGCGAGCTCGGCTTCGACGAGTGCAAGCGGCGGGCGCGGTGCGAACACGCGCAGCCAGCAGTCCCAGTCTTCATGGTTTGGCAGCGAATCGTCGAAGCGGATCGCGCGCGAATGGAAGAGCCGACTGTCGAACAGAAAGCAGTGCGAGGGCACGATCAAATCGGATTCCCATCGAAGCGCGATTTCGTGCGCCGGATCGTCGGTCGTGAGCCTGGGACGCGAGCGCGCGTTCGAGTGAAGCTTCGTGACCTCGTCATCATAAGCGTAGTGGAAGAAGCAATAGGCTGCTGCCGGTTGCTCCGATGCGCGAAGCGCCGCAACCTGACGCGCGAGCTTGTCGGGCGCGATCCAGTCGTCGGCGTCGAGGAATTGAAGGAAACGGCCCTTGGCGAGTGCAAGGCCTGCGTTTCGCGCTGCCGACAACCCGCGGTTCGATTGCGAGACCACGCGAATCCTGGCATCCGCGGACGCGTGCTGTGCGGCGATTCGCCCGGTGTCGTCGATGGAGCCGTCGTCGATGATGAGGCATTCCCATTGCGCATGGCTTTGCTGCAATACGCTATCGAGCGCGAAGGGGAGAAAACGTCCCTGGTTGAAGCACGGGATGATGATGCTAACGAGCGATTCGTGGCGGCGATCCATGCCGATGTAGAGCCTGTCGGGACGCTACGTGGTTTCGGGACCATGGGGTCGCGAGGCCGACGAGCGGTCCGGATCGTTGCATGCGTCGTCGCGAGACCATTGCGATGCAGAATGGTTCGTCGGCGGGTCGATCGCGCGCCAATCCATGCGTTCCTGCGCCGGTTCACACTTCCATAAAGCGTCAACGAATCTGCGAAGTAGCGATTCGAACCGCTCGTCGGGCGGTGTGTTGGCCCGGTCCTGAGCCCGGCGGACGCGTTCAGTGCTTCGCGGCGCTGGCCTCGTCCGCGGCAAAGCGTCGCAACCGCCGCGCGATCCCGCGCCCCACGCGCATCACGCGAGCTTTCAGCGGCGTCGACGTGAGTCGGGGAACGAGGGTCGCGAATTCTTGCCATGCGCGGAGCGGCCCGGGGTCCGGATCGACGGTGGCCGAAGCGGCTCGACTCGCATGCCATTGCGCCCAATGCGCGCGTTCCCAGAACAACGCTTCGAGATCCACGGGCGGCGTGCGCGCTCTTGCAACGGCACGCAACATCGCGTAAGCGTCGGCGAACGCCAGCTCGTGGTGGATCAGGAGCTTGTCGAGCGTGCTCGCGCGAAACGCCCGGCTCGCGACGTTCCTCGCGCTCGTCGCCTCTCTATGGACGCGGAATGTCGCCAGCACGTCGGGGACGTGCAGGGTTCCGGTGTT
>DATFCW010000391.1:0-8061 GCA_035252665.1 Casimicrobiaceae bacterium
ATGCTGCCCGCGCCCAATGTCTCCTCGCCGCCGACTCAGGTGACGCTATCGGCGGGGTTCATCGGCGGAGGGCACCCCTATAGCGGTACAGCGGATGCTGTCCAGTATGGCGCGTGGCGCGCACCTTCCGGTGAAGTGGGAATTATTCTGGTGAACATCACGGGTAGCATGCTTTCCGCTACGATTCCCGTCGATTTCGACCGGCTCAAGTTGGTACACGGCGCGACGTATGAAGCAGACATTGAATCAAGCGGGACGAGTGCTTCTCTGGGTCAATTGTCTGACACCAAGGCCTACGTTATCCCGCTTCAGCCTCTTGAAATCGCCGTCGTAACGGTCGTTGCTAAGCAACAGCCAAACTACCAAGGGTTATGGTGGGCTTCGCCGGCGGGATCCGAGTCGGGGTGGGGAATCAATTTTGCCCATCAAGGCGACATCATCTTCGCAACGTGGTTTACCTACGATACGACGGGCAAGGCATGGTGGCTGTCGATGACCGCGACCAAGACGGCACCGAATGTCTATTCCGGCGCGCTCGTCCAGACCCACGGTCCCGCGTTCTCCGCAATGCCTTTCGATCCCGGTGCGGTGACGCACACGGTCGTCGGCAACGCGACGCTCACCTTCACCGACGCCAATACCGCACAGTTCACCTACACGGTGAATGGCGTCGCGCAGGCCAAGACGCTGGTTCGCGAAGCATTCGGAGCGCTCCCAACATGCGCGTTCGGTACCCAGCCGAACCTCGCGCTCGCGACGAACTATCAGGACTTGTGGTGGGCATCGCCCGCCGGGTCGGAATCGGGCTGGGGAATCAACCTCACCGAGCAGAGCGGCGTCATCTTTGGCACTTGGTTCACCTATGACGTTGACGGCTCACCTCTGTGGCTGTCGGTGACCGCCACGAACACGGCACCCGGTATTTTTACTGGCACTCTCGTGAAGACCAGTGGCCCGTCGTTTTCAGCGATGCCTTTCGATCCGAATAAGGTAATGCGCACCGAGGTTGGCTCGGCGACATTCGCATTTCGGGATGGCGCAAATGCAACGTTTTCCTACACCGTGGGCAATGTCAACCAGGTGAAGTCAATCACGCGAGAAGTGTTCGTGAGCCCGGGAACGACGTGCCGATAACTGTTTGGCAGTTCGTTGAAAATCGATTGAAAATCGCGCTTTATCTTTTGCGATGACAGTTTCCGGAGCGGTCGGTGGGAAGGAGCGGCGGTTCGGCCGGGATCGTCGGCGCTCGGACTGCTCTTCGAATCATCCACTATGGAAGCAAGGGGGCTCGGTTTGTGCCAACCATGTCGATAGCCTACGTTAGCATTCAGTCTTGATTGGTAAGACGATGGGGAACGAAATGCGATGGACGAGCGCGATTTCACCAGGGAGGAAGTCATGAAACAGTTCTCGGTTCGCAGCATGATCCGAGTCATATCGGTTGCGGTGCTTTGTGGCGCTTCCACTGTGCACGCAGGTCTCTTTCGCACGTACTTGTCGCTCAACGGCAACGACGCCAACCCGTGCACCGTCCAGCTTCCGTGTCGTTTGCTGCCTGCCGCACTGGCCGCGGTCAATGATGGTGGCGAGATCTGGATGATCGATTCGGCCAACTTCAACACTGCGCCTGTCAGCATCACGAAGTCGGTCAAGATCCTCGCCATTCCTGGTCAAATGGGCAGCGTCGTAGGCAATGGTGGCGACGCCATCGACATCAATACGAGTGGGGACGTAACGCTTCGCAATCTTCAGATTCTGAACTTCAGCGGTGGGGTCGATGGCATCAACATCGCCAACGCAGGGGCCGTTCACATCGAAAAGACATCGATCGACGGCTTCACGAACGGATCGACAGCTTGTATTCACCTCGATTCGTCCAGCACCGTCCGGCTATATATCGACGACAGCTTCGTGAGGCACTGCAACATCGCGCTGTTCGTCAATGGCTCGAATACCGCCAACAAGACGTCGGTGATCGTCGACAACACGCGGATCGAGCGAGGTTTCTCGTCGACACCGACGGCCGGAGTCTGGATGCAGGGAGCCGTGGACGTGATCCTTCGCAATACGTCCATATCGCGGCAAAGCCAGGCAATCCATTTCGAGAACCCGACGACGAACAGCGACCTCGTGATCGACCGGTGCGAGATCACCCGGTCGGACTCCGGCCTGGTTTACACGAACGGCGTGCTGAATGCGCAGGGACACATGACCATCAAGAACAGCGCCATATCGGGCAACGGCGATTTGATCGATGTTTCCAATTCAGCGGTCGGCGGAACCACGCAATTGATGGTGTCAGATACGGTTCTCTCCAACGGCACGAATGGCGTTACGGTGGCTAATTCGGCCGCGGACACGAACACGCGCGTGTTCGTGGAGCTGGTACGTTCGCAGGTAAAAAGCATTACTACCGCCGGTGCGTCGCTCAATGCGACCAACGGCGCGAAGGCATATCTCTATGCCCACGATTCGGAATTCGCGCACAGCGCGACGGCGATACAGACGTCCGGCAGCGGCGCAGGAGGGGTCACCGTTAGCCTGGTTCGATCGATTATCAGCCACGTGACGACCGCGATCGACCATGGCTTTGGCGAGGTGCGCCTCGACGGAAGTCACGTGGTCAACAATGCGAATGATTTCGTCAACAATGGCAGCGGCAACATCGTTTCGCTCGGCAACAACATGGTCACGGACAACACCAACGCGTCGGGCTTCACGTATATCACGCCGGCAATCATCGCTCCAAAGTAAGGAGGTCCGCATGCGGATAAGCCCACATGCCGGCATTCTTCTCGTGGCATGGATGGAGGTGGCGGCCGCACAAGCGGTCGACCAGCTTCCCGGCAAGCTGTCAGGCAGATGGACGTACGTAGGGCCGAAGACCTACATCAACCCGGTCGCGATCGAATTCGACGGGGACGGGAAGCCCGGGCCGATTGCTGGCCATTTGACATGGCGCGGCGTCACTTGTGGTTCGGAGAACGAGCGCTTCACGGGGACATGGGACGGAAAGGAGCTTCGCTTCAGGGCAACGCTCCGCGCGAACGTCAACGTACAGCGCATGAATGGCCAGTGCGGTGAGATGGACTTCGTACTCAAACGCAAGCCGGGAGAGCACAGCTTCGATGGGGACGCGCGGGCCTCTTACACCGACGCGGTTCCGACGATCTCGGTATCGCCGTAAACGCTAGCTAGGTAAAAAGCGGGTAGCGAAGCGGGTACGCTGCCTGCCGGCGCTTTAGTTTCAACACGTTGCATATGTTGATGCGGATACTCGTCGTCGACGATCACCCGCTACTTCAGCAGGCGCTTGCGATCCTGCGCCGATTTGACCACTACGCCGCCTCGAGCCGCGCGTAATCGAGCGCGAGCCACTTCACGCCGACGTCGCGAAAGTTGACCTGCACGCGGGCATCGCTTCCGCGTCCTTCGGCATCGATGATCACGCCGATGCCGAACTTCGCATGGCGCACGCTCTGGCCGATGCGCCACGACGGCGCCGGCGGCGTACGGATCGGCCCGCCATTGCTCGCGCTGGTCCGGGACTGTAACGTGCTCGCCGCCCATTCGGAACGCTCGCTTGCGTACGCCCCACGACGCTCCCGCGGCGACAGCCATTGCAGCAGATCGCGCGGAATCTCGTCCAGGAACTGCGACGCGAGACGATAGCGGGTCTGTCCGTGCAGCATCCGGCTTTGCGCAAGCGTCAGGTAAAGGCGCCGCCGTGCGCGCGTGATCGCGACGTACATGAGCCGCCGCTCCTCTTCGAGGCCGCCCGGCTCGTCGATGCTGTTTTCGTGCGGGAACGTTCCGTGCTCGAGGCCGGTGACGAACACCGTATGAAACTCGAGTCCCTTCGCCGCGTGGACCGTCATCAATTGCAACGCCGGCCGGCCTTCCGCCGCCTGCGTCTCGCCCGCTTCGAGCGCCGCGTGCGCGAGGAACGCCGTCAGCGGATCGGTGGCGCCTTCGACCGCCAGATTATCGCGTTGCTCGCTCCCCGATCCCTGATCCGTCTCCTCTGATGCCTGATCCCTGATGGGAGCATCCACGGCCAGATCCGCCTCGCGAACGAAGCTTTGCGCGGCGTTGACCAGCTCCTCGAGGTTCTCGACGCGCTCGGCGCCATCGCGCTCGTTGCGATAGTGCGCGAGAAGCCCCGACGCCTCGATCACGCGCGCGACGGTCTCCGATAACGGAAGCCCGCGGGTCGCCTCACGCGCACTTTCGATCAAGCGAACGAACGCGGCGAGCGACGCTCCCGTCTTGCCCTTGATTGCCCCCGCGCATGCCGCCTGCCACAGCGACGCGCCTTGCGCTCGCGCCGCGTCCTGCAACTGCTCGAGCGTGCGCGCGCCAATGCCGCGCGGAGGAAAGTTGACGACGCGAAGAAACGCGCCGTCGTCGCCCGGCTCGGCAAGCAGCCGCAAGTAAGCGAGCGCATGCTTGATCTCGGCACGCTCGAAAAAACGCATGCCCCCGTACACGCGATACGGCAGCGCCGCGTTGAAGAGGGCGTGCTCCAGCACGCGCGACTGCGCGTTGCTGCGATAGAGCAGCGCGATCTGGTCGAGCGCGAGTCCTTCGCCGACCAGTCCCTTGACGACGTCGACGACGAATGCGGCCTCGTCGAAATCGGTCGGCGCGTTGAACACGCGCACGGGCTCGCCTCTGCCTTCGCTGGTCCACAGGTTCTTGCCGAGGCGCGTCGCGTTGTTGCGGATGAGGGCGTTGGCCGCATCGAGGATGTGACCGTGCGAGCGGTAGTTCTGCTCGAGCTTGATCAGGCGCACCGGCATGTCGGGTCGCGCGAAATCGCGCTCGAAATGCTGCATGTTCGCGACGTTCGCGCCGCGAAAGGCGTAGATCGACTGGTCGTCGTCGCCCACGGCAAATACGGCGGCGCCCGGGCCCGTAAGCGCCTGCAGCCACCGGTACTGCAGCACGTTCGTGTCCTGGAACTCGTCGACGAGCAGATGCGAGAAACGACGCCGGTAGTGCTCGCGTATTGCGTCGCGGTTGGCGAGGAGCTCGTAGCAACGAAGCAGGAGCTCGCCGAAATCGACGACGGCTTCGCGCTGGCACATCGCCTCGTAGAGCGCGTAGTGCTCGACCTGCCGCCGCGTGTAGTCGTCGCTTGCCTCGACGGCGTTCGGCCGAAGTCCCTTCTCCTTGGAATCGGCGATGAACCACAGAAGCTCGCGCGGCGGGTAGCGTTCCTCGTCGATGCCGTGCGCGCGGTAGAGACGCTTGATCAGTGCGAGCTGATCCTGCGTGTCGAGAATCTGGAAGAGTTGCGGCAGTCCCGCTTCGCGGTAATGGATGCGCAGCATCCGATTGCAAAGGCCATGGAACGTGCCGATCCACATCCCGCGCAGGTTGATCGGCGTCAACACCGACAGCCGCGTCAGCATTTCCTTCGCGGCCTTGTTCGTGAACGTGACGCCGAGGATCGACAGCGGCGTCGCCTGGCCGGTCGCCAGGAGCCAGGCGATGCGCGTGGTCAGAACGCGCGTCTTGCCGCTTCCTGCGCCCGCAAGGATCAATGCCGACGCATGCGGCAGCGTGACCGCTTCGAGCTGTTGCGGATTGAGGTTGTCGAGGAGCTTCAAAGGGAACTGCGAGCAAGACTTGCGCAACGCGGTTCGCGAGCCCGCGTTACGAAAAACGCGGCGCCTTCTTCGAGCCCGCCGCAGTGATGCAATTATAATCGCGCGGCCCGCACGAAAGCCCTTCCACGATGGCCCGCGCTCTCGACGACACGCCGCCGGTCAACTCGGCAACGATGCGCGCGTTCGTGCACTGGATTCGCATGGCGGCGCCGTACGTGCATGCGTTTCGCGGCAAGACGTTCGTCATCGCGTTCGGGGGCGAGGTCGTCGCCGACGATTCGTTTCTCGGTGTCGTCCATGACCTGAACCTTCTGCACAGCCTCGGCATCAAGCTGATCGTCGCGCACGGTTGCAGGCCTCAGGTCGAAGCGATCCTCGCCGCACAGAACATCGAAAGTCGCTACGCGAACGGCGTGCGAATCACCGACAACGACGCCATGGATTGCGTGCTGGAAGCCGCGGGACAAGTGCGTGCGCGAATCGAAGCGTTGCTTTCGCTCGGACTCGCCAATTCGCCGATGGCGGGGGCGCGCAATCGCGTCTCCAGCGGCAATTATCTGACGGCGAAGCCGATGGGCATCGTCGACGGGATCGACATGCAGCTCTCTGGGGAAGTGCGCCGCATCGATACCGAGGCGATCCAGCAACGCCTCGATGACGGCGACATCGTGCTCATCTCGCCGACCGGTTATTCGCCGACGGGCGAAATCTTCAACCTGACGGTCGAAGAAGTAGCGATGCAATGCGCGGTGCGGATGGACGCGACGAAGCTCATTTTCCTGACCGACGCCGACGGCGTGCGCAACGCGCGACGGCAGCTTCTGTCGGACCTTTCGACGACCGACGCCGAGAAGCTGCTCGCGAAACCCGAGCGACTGCCCGCCGACATTCGCGTCTACCTGCCGGCAGCGATTCGCGCCTGCAATAACGGCGTCGACCGTGCGCATCTCATCAGCCGCCATCACGACGGCGCGCTCCTGCTCGAGCTCTTCACGCGCGATGGCGTCGGAACGATGATCGCCGCCACCGCCCTTGCTCACATTCGCAGTGCGACGATCGACGACGTGGGTGGAATCCTGTCGATCATCGAGCCGCTCGAGGAACAGGGCGTGCTCGTGCGCCGCTCGCGCGAACGACTCGAAAGCGAGATCGAGCGCTTCGTCGTCGCCGAATACGACAATCACATCATCGGCTGCGCGGCGCTCTACGCGTTTCCGGGCGAACGGGTGGGCGAGCTCGCCGCGCTCGCCGTGCATCCCGATTTCCGGCGCGAAGGTTACGGCGAAGCGCTCCTGAACGAAATCGAGCAGCGCGCGCGAAGGCTCAAGCTCACCGCTATCTTCGTGCTGACGACGAAGACCGCGCACTGGTTCCTGGAGCGCGGATTTCGCGCCGGATCCATCGCCGACCTGCCGCAGCAGAAGCAGGCGCTCTACAATTACCAGCGGAGATCGCAGGTCTACTTCAAACCGGTAGTGAGCTGATCATGGCCCGAAT
The DNA here is from genome assembly GCA_035252665.1 of Casimicrobiaceae bacterium. GTDB lineage: Bacteria > Pseudomonadota > Gammaproteobacteria > Burkholderiales > Casimicrobiaceae > VBCG01. Next base: position 7,113 of record DATFCW010000391.1, read on the forward strand.
GGTGAAATGCGTGAAGCTCGGACGCGAGGCGGAAGGGCTCGACTTTCCGCCCTACCCGGGCGAGCTCGGCAAGCGAATCTACGAGAACGTGTCGAAGGAAGCGTGGGCGCAATGGCTTCGGCACCAGACGATGCTCGTCAACGAGAATCGGCTCTCGCTTGCCGATCCGCGCGCGCGAAAATGGCTCGCCGAGCAGATGGAGAAGCATTTTTTCGGCAGCGGCGCGGAAACGCCCGCCGGGTACGTGCCGCCGAAGCATTGATTCGCGGCGCCCGACCTCGCGCACCCGATATTCACTGCGTCGCCGCGTGCGCTTTTGTGGCGCGCTCGACCAGGCGCGGCGCGTCCATCCGCTCCGCCCACGATGCGAACGCCGCCGTCGGACCTCGCCAGCGCAGCGCATCGACATCGCGAAAGAGCGGTTCATCGCTTCGTAGCGTTGCGAGTACCTTGAAGCGCAACGCGAGCTCGCGGCGCGCGCCGAGCACCCGTTCCGGCAGCTGTTCAATCGCGCCATATCGCCGCAGCAACTGCGCCGCGGTGACCGGTCCGATTCCCGGGATGCCGGGATAGCCGTCGGCAGCATCGCCGACGAGGGCGAGATAGTCGGGAATCAGCGGCGGGTCGACGCCGAATTTTTTGCGCACTTCGCCGGCGTCGAGAATCTTCTTCGCGCGCCGGTCGACCTGCACGACGCGATCGCCACGCACGCATTGCGCGAGGTCCTTGTCGGGCGTCCAGATGGACACCTTGTCGACGTGCGCGTCCTCCGACGCGATTCGCGCCCCCGACGCGAGCGCATCGTCGGCCTCCAGCTCGATCATCGGCCACACGACGACGCCCATTGCGGTGAGCGCATCCTCGAGGGGCTGGAATTGTGCGAAGAGCGCGCGGTCGATGCCTTTGGCGGTCTTGTAGCCGGGCCAGAGCTCGTTTCGAAACGACTCGA
>DATFCW010000392.1:0-6765 GCA_035252665.1 Casimicrobiaceae bacterium
GAACGGGTTGCTGCCCATGCACTGGCTGTTCGGGAGTTTCGTCTCTGACCCCAAACTGGGACGAGCGCGGCGTAAAATTCGCTCATGAACGCGCCACAGTTTGCTTCGCAACTCGCCGATCCGCTGGTCATCGCCGGCCGCGCCTATCGCTCGCGCCTGCTCGTCGGCACCGGCAAGTACCGCGACTTTCACGAGACGCGCGACGCGATCGTCGCATCGGGCGCCGAGATCGTCACGGTCGCGATCCGGCGCACGAACATCGGACAAACCGCCGGCGAGGCGTCGCTCGTCGACGCATTGCCGCCCTCGGAGTTCACGTACCTGCCGAACAGCGCCGGCTGCTACACGGCGGACGACGCGGTTCGCACGCTGAAGCTCGGGCGTGAGCTGCTCGACGGCCATCCGCTCTGCAAGCTCGAAGTGCTGGGCGACGCGAGCTCGCTTTATCCCGACGTGCGCCAGACGCTCGTCGCGGCCGAGCGCCTCGTCGCGGACGGATTCCACGTGATGGTTTATACGTCCGATGATCCGATCGTCGCGCGCGAGCTCGAGGCGATGGGCTGCGTCGCCATCATGCCCCTCGCGTCGCTGATCGGGTCGGGCATGGGGATCCTGAACCCTTGGAACCTTCGGCTCATCCTCGAACAGGCCAGGGTGCCGGTGCTCGTCGACGCAGGCGTCGGCACCGCATCGGATGCGACCGTCGCGATGGAGCTCGGTTGTGCGGGCGTTCTGATGAATACCGCCATCGCGAAGGCGCGCGAGCCGGTGCGCATGGCGCGCGCGATGAGGCATGCCGTCCAGGCAGGGCGCGAAGCGTTCCTCGCCGGCAGAATGCCGCGCAAGCTCTACGAAGCGACGCCAAGCTCGCCCACGACCGGCATCATCGGCTCGTCTTGATCGCATCTTTGCGTCGCGGCGCCGCGATGGCGCTCGTCACGCTCGCATCGTCGTTGTGTCTGCACGCGTCGCCGATCGCGCGCGCGGATCTCGTCGCGCTATGCGCGGATGCCGAGGGGCCTGCGCAATGCGGGCGTCTCGTCGAGGGTCGGCAACTACGCAAATTCGGCAAGCTCGCCGAGCGTGACGGCGACGAGCTGAGGCTTACGCTCGATGCATATGGCTTGTCGAAGTTCCACGACATCGTGAACTTCAAGGGAACGCGCACGTATGCGCTTTGGGATTACCTCGAACCGGTCGACACGTTCGTTCTCTTCACGACGATCGACGATCGCACCGGCTTCCTGCTCGTGCAGCGACACGGCGGAGACGAGTATCGGTTGCCGTCCGAGCCGATCATGGCGCCCGACAATCGGCATTTCGTAACGGCGGATTTCTGCGCGCAGGGTTGCGAGAACGAAGTCGCGCTATGGCGGATCGCCGTCAACGGCGTGCGCAAGGAAGCGACGTCGAAGCCCGAGGCCGCGTGGTCGGACGTCAACGTGACGTGGCGCGGGCCGAACGAAATCGCGTTCGACTATTCGACAGCGGGCGACAGCGCGCCACGCACGATGACGCGCCGGCTCGACGACCCGACATGGAAGAAGGTGCGCGCGAAGTGATGTCGGCGGACGAAAGCGCCGTCGTCACACGCCGTCCGATCCGAAGCTTCGTGCTGCGGCAAGGCCGCATGTCGGACGGGCAGCAGCGTGCATGCGAAGCGCTTTATCCGCGCTACGGCGTTACCGGCGACGCGCCGATCGACTTTGCCGCGCTGTTCGGGCGCGATGCGCCGGTCGTGCTCGAAATCGGATTCGGGATGGGCGAGACGACGGCAGCGATCGCAGCCGCTCGTCCGGACTTGGACTTTCTCGGCGTCGACGTCCACTGGCCGGGCGTCGGCGCGCTCCTTCGGCGCATCGAATCCGCCGGCCTTTCGAACGTGCGCGTGCTGCGCCATGATGCGGTCGACGTGGTCGAGCGGATGATCGGCCCGGCATCGCTTGACGGCGTGCACATCTTTTTTCCCGATCCGTGGCCGAAGAAGCGCCATCACAAGCGACGACTTCTCAAATCGCGGTTCGTGCACGCGCTCGCGAATTGCCTCGTGCCCGGCGGCTACGTGCACGTCGCGACGGACTGGTTGCCTTACGCCGACGAAATTCTGGAGACGCTGACCGCCGAGCCACTGCTCGCGAACACCGCCGAGCGCTTCGCGCCGCGGCCGCAATGGCGACCGCTCACCAAGTTCGAGCAGCGGGGAATGGCGCGCGGGCACGAGGTGCGAGACATGGTGTTCAGGCGCGCCAACTGATCGACGATCAATCGGCGATGCGCGCATTGCGAAGGCGCCACGATGGCGTGCGCGCGAGGCCCATGATGGGCTTCTCGAAGAATCGCCACGACAAGGCGGACACCACGATCGTAAGTGCCAGCGTCACGACGAGAACGACCGGAGGACGCGGCCCCGCGATTGCCATTGCCGCGTCGATCGCGACGAGCTGCCAGAGATAGATGCCGTAGCTGATCTCGCCCAGGTAATCGAAGGGCTTGAGCCAGCGCGTCGCGAGCGTCTGCGGCAGCCATATCGCGCAAGCCACCACGCACAGCAGGAAGAGCGCCAGCACCGAGTGCCAGAAGACGACCATCCACGGAAAGTTCCAATAGGACGCGTGCGGCCAGTACAGGCGCATCGCGAGATAACCGAACGCGCACGCGCCGAGAAGCCACGGCAGCGCCTCGATCGTGCGGCGGCGCCGCTTCGCGAGGACGAGCTTCGCGAGAAATATTCCTGCGCCAAATTCGTCGAGCTGCCCCGGCAGCCGTGACACCGCCATGAAAAGGTGCCACGAGTCTTCGCTGGCATGAAGCACGACCATCGCTCCCCGCCACGCCCATGCAATCACCGCGCACACGAGCCAGATGCGCCAGCCGGGCGTGCGCGCGAGCCAGGGGACCAGCAACGCGACCGCGAGATAAAACTGCATCTCGACGGCCAGCGTCCAGTTGACGCCATTGATCGAGCCGTACGTGGCCGGCCAGAAGTTATGGATGAAGGCGACGTGGGTCAGAATCTGCCAACCCCAACCCCGTAAGCCCTTGTCGAAGAACCCTACCGCTACGGCGATCCAGACAGCCATCGTCAGGAGATGCAATGGGACGATGCGTGTCAGTCGCCTCGACCAGTACTTGCGGGCGAAGCCATCCGGATCCTGACCTTGGAGCAGGATCGCGCTGTACGTGATGACGAACCCGCTGATGACGAAAAAGAGATCGAGACCGATCCATCCGATTCGAAAGGCGAGCAACGGTCCGTGAACCGGAAACGAGCTCCAATGTCCGAGCTCGATCACGTGGTAGACCACGACAGTCAGCGCGGCGAATGCGCGCAGCAGGTTGATGTTCTCGAACCGGCGCATCGAATCGCCGTCGCTTCAGGCCTTCGATCGATTGATCATCGCGTGAACGCGATCTATCGACCAAACACGATCACGCCGGTCGGGCAGACCTCTCGCTTGAGCCTTGCGTCGACGCCTGTGTCGTAGGCGCGTACGCATTCGCGCACGTCGTCAGGAATCGGAATCGAGGACAGCCCGGCATCGGAGAGCAGGCTCGTAAACGTGTTCTCGAAAACGTGCGTCAAATCCTCTTCGGATGGATGGACATCCACGCGCGCAAGGCCAAGCGCCTTGCCGAGCTCGAGCAGATAGGCTCGATCGAACACCCATTTGTCGTCGAGGCCGCGCGTCCACGGCTTCTGCTCGGGAACGCCAAGACGCGATTGAATGTCGAGGCGCATCGCACGCATGAAACGCGCGAGAGGGCCGTCGCCTTCACCCCGCGCCAACAGCTTCGTCAACACCGTACCGAACAGCGCCGTTAGCACGAGCGAGCCTGCCTCGAGCGGCTCGACAAGAACGATCTTGCCTCCTTCGCACAGGCTCGCGGCCACGTTGACGAGCGCGGCGCGCGGGTCGAGGAGGTGATGAAGGATCGCCGAACCGACGACGAGATCGAAGGTCCCGCGACGAAACACCGGGCGATGAAGATCGAAGCAAAGCGCCTTCACGCGCGCCCGCGCATGTCCGTTCGATTCGGCAATTTTCGCGAGCAAATGCAGAAGCTCCGGCGAGATGTCGGACGCATAAATCTCCGCCTGCGGGAGCAGATGCGACAGCGCGAAGACGCTCGCCCCGCTGCCCGAGCCAATATCGAGCACGCGGCGAACGCTCGAGCGATCGATCGCCGCGAGATCGAGGCACCGCTCGATCAGCGGGATGAAGGCGAGTCGTTCGAAATAACGTTGGTGATAGGTCGCCGCATCCTCCGCGAACTGCGCGCCGACGCCGCCATGCGACCAGCGCCGATCGATCAGGATCGACCCGTCGCGGACGAATTCGACGCCGCTTTGCAGAATGGGGGAAATCTCCGTATCAGCGGACGCATGCAGCCGGACGCTGCGCACCGCGGTCGATTTCGCGCTTCGCAGCGTTCGTATGGGCCGGAAAGCGCGGCGGCCGATGGCGCGAAACATCCGATTCATCGAGGCCATCGACACGTAAGTCACGACTACGGCTTCTCCCTGGCAAGGTAGCGCGCGACCTTTCCGAACGTCGAAGCATTGATGCGCGCAAGCTCGCGTCCGCGATCGAGCGCGAGCGATTCGGCATGCGCGAACGCCGTGGTCAGTCGGCTGATTTCCGCGTCGCGCTCGCGAACGAGCGATTCGGCGTGCGCGAGCCCTTCGCGAAGCAAGCGCGTCTCGCGTGCGGTCGCGTCGACCTCCCGCGCGCGCGCTGTCACCCGCGACCTAAGCAGGTCGCATTCGAGGACGCGTTCATCGTAGACGTGCATCGCCTCATCATGGGAATGCGCGCGGCGCGCTTCGTCGACCGCGCTGCGAAAGCCGCGCAACGGATCGGCGGCAACGAACGCGCAAACGTTGTTCGGATAGTTGGGGTGTCGTTCGACGAGCAATCGCCCGGCGGCGTCCATCAGCGCCTCGCGCTCGCTGGCGAAGCTCACCGCGCCCTCATGAAAGACGAAGACATCGGCCGCAACGACGTTGCGCCAGCCGGCCTCGGCGGCGCGCAGGCAGAAGTCGTTTTCCTCCCCGTAGCCGCGGCCGAATCGCTCTTCGTCGAACAATCCGACGGCCTCGAGACATTTGCGCCGGATGTACATGCAGAAGCCGACTGCCGTCGGCAGGTCTTCGCTGCGTGCGGCATTGATCGATGCAAAAAGCGCATCGAGCGCCGACAGCCCGAGTCCTCCTGGAACGCCACCAGTCCAACCTTCGAACGGATACGAGCAGATCGTCGCCTGGTTCGAGAATGGTGTCACCGTGCCGATGTTCGCTTCGCGCGCGGCGCACGCCGCGAGACGGTCGAGCCAGTCGTTGGCGACCTCGGTATCGCTGTTGAGCAGCACGACGTCACGATCGGGGTGCTTCGCCATGCCGAGGTTCACGGCGCGCACGAAGCCGAGATTTCGCTCGCTTTGCACTAGCTCGACACGCCTGCCCGTCGCCAGCGCGTCGACATACGCGGAAATTTCCGCTTCCGGACTCGCATCGTCGACGACCACGACGCACGTCGCCGCACGTTGCGCACTGGCGAGCACGCTTTCGAGGCAGCGTTTCGTTGCCGCAGCGCCGCGAAATACGGGGACGATGACGTCGATCATCGTCGCGGCGCGATGCGTCGCACGATGCCGTGCATGCCTTCGTTGCGAAGGATCGTAAGCGAACGTGCGCGAAGCGGCCGACCCGCGCGCGGAGAGAGCGCGAGCCACAGAAGGCGGATCGACACCGGCACGCCGAGCGATCCACGAAGCCAGGTCGCGATGCGTGCGGACGATTCGTAGTGTGCTCGATACCGCAGTCCTTCACCTGCGCACCAGCGGCGGTAGCCTCCGTCGCTCGCCGACGTGTGATAGGGATCGCGGAAGGCATCGCGCAAGTCGATGCGGTCACGATACAGTCGCCGCTGCCACGACTCGATCGGCGTGCCGTCAGAGTAACGACCGAATGCCCACGGGCATTCGGCCACGGGATCGCCACGGCTCACCGCGGTCTCGCGCTCGTACCATCCGATCAACGCCTGCACCGATTCGTTTCGCGTCGCGTTCTTCACCGCCATGATCCGATGCGCGCCGCTGTCAAAACCCGTGAAGTGATAGAACCCGAGCGGCTGCCCGTCGACCTCGAAACCGTGCTCGAGATCGCCCGTGAAGCGACGCGTCGTCAGATTCCATGTGGCCACGTTGTGCCGCGATGACTTGATGATCGCGACGCGATCGAAGAACACCGGCGCGAAGTTCAACCACTTCTGATCGGTGAAAAGTCCGGTCGCGAGATCGGCGCTGCACAGGTCATAGGTCCGCTGGCCCCACCACGAGGCGAAGCGCCTGCCCTCGTCGTCGTTCGCTACGCCGATGAAGCCCAGGTTGAAGATGCCGTATTTGAGGCTCGCCACCTCGTTGTCGAGCACCGCATCGAGCGTCGTCTCGGGTGTCGTCTGATGCGGCGTGAGCGCGATGCTGGACTGGTCGAGCGTCAACAGGATGTCGTCGATCCGCGAAAAGAGAACGATGTCGGGATCGAAATAGAGTACGCGCGCGCAATCGTCGCGTTCGAGCAGGCGGGTGAGCGCGAACGGCTTGACCGCCGTGGCGAGCTCGACAATGTCGTGTCCGAAGCTCCAGCGTCGCCAATCGTCGATCCCGAGTTTCGAAGCTTCGATCAGTTCGTCGAACGGCTCGTCGCGCGTATCGAGCCAGGGCGGCAGCTCGTCGACGAGGATGAAATGAATGACCGCGTCGGGA
>DATFCW010000393.1:0-2192 GCA_035252665.1 Casimicrobiaceae bacterium
GGGTTCGTCGTTGCCACGGCGCTTGCTAAACTGGCCCGCTTTCGTTCCGATCGGATCATCTCGAATGTTTCGCCACAATGCACGCATGCGGGTCATCGCGCTGCTCGCCGTGCTCGTCGTCGCGGGCTCAATGACCCCGGCCGCCGCGCAGACGTTTCCAGAGAAGGCGGTCAAGCTGGTCGTGCCTTTCCCGCCGGGCGGCCCGCTCGACATCATCGGCCGCGAGATCGCGAAGGAGCTGGCCGACGCGTGGGGACAAAGCGTCGTCGTCGACAACAAGCCGGGCGCGGGCGGCAACATCGGCGCCGACTACGTCGCGAAATCGCCGGCGGATGGCTACACGGTCGTCATGGGCGCGCTTTCGACGCACGCGGTCAACCCGAGCCTTTATCCGAAGATGCCGTACGACGCGAGGAAGGATTTCGCGCCGATCACGCTCGTCGCGATCACGCCGAACGTGCTCGTCGTGAATCCGTCGCTGCCGGTTCACACTGTGAAGCAATTGATCGCGTAAGCGAAGGCGCATCCGGGCAAGCTGTCGTTCGGCTCGGGCAGCATCGGCAGCGCGGGCCATCTCGCGGGCGAGCTTTTCAAGGTGGACGCCGGCATCGACATGGTGCACGTGCCGTACAAGGGTGCGGCGCCGGCGATGCAGGCGCTTCTTGCTGGCGACACGCAGCTCATGTTCGACAACCTCGCGAGCGCGATGACCCAGGTGAAGGCGGGCAAGCTGCGCGCGCTTGCCGTGACCACCGCGGAGCGCTCGAAGCTTGCACCCGATCTGCCGACGATGGCCGAAGCGGGCGTGCCCGGCTTCGACATCTCGACGTGGTTCGGCTTGCTCGCACCGGCGGGCACGCCGCCAGACGTGATCGCGAAATGGAATGCCGGCGTGACGAAGATTCTTTCGGCGCCCGCGATGCGCGATCGTCTTGCCGCGCAAGGCGCGCAGGCCGCGCCCGACACGCCGGCGCAGTTCGCGCAATTCATCGACCGCGAGCTCGTCAAGTACGCGCGGATCGTGAAGGCGTCGGGCGCGAAGGTCGATTAGCCTTGCAAGGAGAAACGACATGATTTCGATCATTCGCATCGTTGCTCTCGCATTCGCAACGCTCGCCGCATTGTGCGGTGCGCCCGCGATCGCCCAGGACGATTACCCGTCGCGGCCGATTCGCCTCGTCGTGCCGTTTCCCGCGGGCGGCACCACGGACATCCTCGCGCGCGCGGTCGCGCAAAGGCTTTCGCAGACCTGGGGCCAGCAGGTGATCGTCGACAACCGCCCCGGCGCCGGCGGCAACATCGGTTCGGATCTCGTCGCGAAAGCGCCGCCCGACGGCTACACGCTGCTCATGGGCACCGTCGGCACGCACGCGATCAATCCGAGCCTCTACAAGAAGATGCCGTACGACCACGTGAAGGACTTCGCGCCGGTGATCCTCGTCGCGGGCGTGCCGAACGTGCTCGTCGTCAATCCGTCATTGCCCGTGCATTCGGTGCAGGAGTTGATCGCGTACGGAAAGGCGAATCCCGGAAAGCTCGACTTCGCATCGTCCGGCAACGGGACGTCGATCCATCTGTCGGGCGAGCTCTTCAAGACGATGACGGGCATCGAGATGACGCACGTGCCCTACAAGGGGAGCGCGCCGGCGCTGACTGACTTGATGGGCGGACAGGTGCAGTTGATGTTCGACAACCTGCCGTCGTCGCTCGCGTTCATCAAGGCGGCCAAGCTTCGCGCGCTCGCGGTGACGAGCGCGACGCGTTCGGCGACGCTGCCCGATCTGCCGACGCTTGCCGAATCGGGATTGTCAGGATTCGAGGCGTCGTCGTGGTTCGGCGTGCTGGCGCCCGCGCACACGCCGCCCGCGATCATTTCGAAACTCAACGGCGCCATCGCGAGCTGGCTCGCGACGCAGGACGCGAAGGACAAGCTGCTCGCGCAGGGCGCGATCGCGGCGGGCGGATCCCCCGAGGACTTCGCGCATCACATCGACGCCGAGACGGTCAAGTGGGCGAAAGTGGTGAAGGCGAGCGGCGCGCATATCGATTAGCGAAACCAAATGGGGTCAGACACCGCACCAGTTTGGGGTCAGAGACGAAACTCGCATTGACACCGGTGACCGTTACGCCGACGGCGCGCGAGTTTCGTCTCTGACCCCAAACTGGTTTCTCACATCGACATCCGCCACACC
>DATFCW010000394.1:0-8653 GCA_035252665.1 Casimicrobiaceae bacterium
CATGAACGCCCCGCGCTACGGCCCCGGCATCGAAATCACGGCGGAGATCACGCCCGAATTCGCGCAAATCCTCACCCCTGAAGCTGTCGCGTTCGCCGCGCGATTGCAGCGCGCCTTCGGCGCGAGGCGAACCGAGCTTCTCGCCCGCCGCGTCGCGCGTCAGGTGCAGTTCGATGCCGGCGAATGGCCGGACTTCCTGCCCGAGACGCGCGAGATTCGCGACGACGACTGGACATGCGACCCCGTTCCAGCCGAGATCGAAGATCGCCGCGTCGAGATCACCGGTCCTGTCGATCGCAAGATGATCGTGAATGCGCTCAATTGCGGCGCGAACGTCTACATGGCGGATTTCGAGGACGCGAACACGCCAATGTGGACGAACAACATCCAGGGCCAACTCAATCTGCGCGATGCCATCCGCCGCCGCATCGACTTCGTTTCAACCGAAGGCAAGGCCTATCGGCTTAACGAGCGAACGGCCGTGCTGTTCGTGCGGCCGCGTGGCTGGCACTTGCCCGAGAAGCACGTACTGGTCGACGGCGAGCCGATCTCGGGCGCGATCTTCGACTTCGCGCTCTACTTCTTCCACAACGCGAAGGAGCTGATTGCTCGCGGAAGCCGCCCGTATTTCTACCTGCCGAAGCTCGAGAGCCATCTCGAGGCGCGGGTTTGGAACGACATCTTCGTGATGGCGCAGGACGACCTGCTGATACCGCGCGGAACGATCAAGGCGACGGTCCTGATCGAGACGATCCTCGGCGCGTTCGAGATGGACGAGATCCTCTACGAGCTTCGCCACCATTCGGCGGGGCTCAACGCCGGTCGCTGGGATTACATCTTCAGTTGCCTCAAGAAATTCCGCAGCAATCGCGATTTCTGCCTCGCCGACCGGGCGCTCGTGACGATGACGACGCATTTCATGAAGAGCTACGCGGAGTTGCTCGTGAAGACGTGCCATCGGCGCAACGTTCACGCGATGGGCGGCATGGCGGCGCAGATCCCGGTCAAGAATGACGAAGCGGCGAACGCCGAGGCGTTCGCGAAAGTGCGCGCGGACAAGGAGCGGGAGGCGCGCCAAGGCCACGACGGCACGTGGGTCGCGCATCCGGCGCTGGTGCCGGTCGCGAAGGAGGCGTTCGATCGCCTGATGCCGGCGAAAAACCAGATTACGACGGCGAAGCGCGAGGACGTGCATGCGTCCGCGTCCGATTTGTTGCGCTTCGCGCCCGAAGGTCCGATCACCGAAGCGGGCTTGAGGCTCAACATCAACGTGGCCATCCAATACATCGGCGCGTGGCTTGCGGGGCAGGGCGCGGTGCCCATCTTCAATCTGATGGAAGACGCGGCAACCGCCGAAATTTCGCGCTCGCAGGTGTGGCAATGGATACGCTCGCCGAAGGGTCATCTGCAAAGCGGCGAGAAGGTGACCAAGGAGCTCGTTGCACGAATGATCCCCGAAGAGCTGGTGAAGATCCGCGAATTGCTCGGTTCCGCGTTTGCCGAGGGTCGCTACGAGGAAGCGTCGGGACTCGTGCGCGATATCGTCGAAAGCGACACGTTCGTCGAATTTCTCACGCTGCCGGCTTATGCGCGGATCGATTGAGCGATAAACGCGGTCTATCGAAGAGATTGCCACAGTCGATTGGACAGCGGCCGGTGCGGCTCGCAAAATGAAGCGGTGGCCGGGGCCGCTCCGGTCGATCGCACGTCAGGCGCCGTATCCAAGCGGCGCTTCAACACGAGGAGCAACACGATGAAGCCTCTGAAAGGCACGAAGACCCACGAAAACCTGAAGTACGCGTTTGCCGGCGAATCGCAGGCGAACCGCCGTTACCTCTATTTCGCGAACAAGGCCGACGTCGAAGGACAGAACGACATCTCGGCGGTGTTCCGCTCGACCGCGGAAGGCGAGACCGGGCACGCGCACGGGCATCTCGACTATCTCGCCGCCGTCGGCGATCCTGCAACGGACCTGCCAATCGGCACGAGCCGCGAGAACCTGAAGGCCGCGATCGCCGGCGAGACGCACGAGTACACCGACATGTATCCCGGCATGGCGAAGGCCGCGCGCGGCGAAGGCTTCGACGAGATCGCCGACTGGTTCGAGACGCTCGCGAAGGCCGAACGCTCGCACGCCAATCGCTTTCAAAAGGCGCTCGACGGGCTCGCGGATTAGCCGCATTTCCCGATGCCGCCCGTCGAGGGCAACCTCCAGGCACCGACGCGCCACCCGATCGAGTGGCGCGATCCGGCCTTCTACGACGAAGCCGCGCTCGCGAAGGAGCAGGAGCGCATCTTCGACATCTGCCACGGATGTCGGCGGTGCGTCTCGCTCTGCAATGCGTTCCCGACGCTGTTCGATCTCGTCGACAACAGCAAGACGATGGAGGTCGACGGCGTCGCGCATGAGGATTACTGGAAGGTCGTCGACCAGTGCTATCTCTGCGACCTCTGCTACATGACGAAGTGCCCGTACGTTCCGCCGCATCCGTGGAACGTCGACTTCCCGCACGTGATGCTCCGCGCGAAGGCGGTGAAGTTCAAGAAAGGCGATTTCACGTTGCGCGACCGCGTGCTGACGAGCACCGACGCCGTCGGCAAGCTCGCGACGATTCCCGTCGTCGTGCAGGCGGTCAACAAGGCGAACCGTTCTCCGCCGATACGCAAGGCGATGGAGAAAACGCTCGGCGTCGCCGCGCAGGCATGGCTGCCGCCGTACGCGACACGCCGCTTCCACGCATCGGCGCCGCCCTCGCTTCGCTGGCCGGTGCGTGATGGCGAGCGGACGCCTGGCAAGGTGGCGATCTTCGGCACCTGCTACGTCAATTACAACGAGCCATCGATCGGGCTCGACCTGCTCAAACTCCTCGATCACTTCGAGATTCCGTACGTCATGGTCGAGAAAGAGGTTTGCTGCGGCATGCCGAAGCTCGAACTCGGCGACCTCGAGCGCGTCGAATCGCTGAAGAACGTGAACGTGCCGGTGCTCGCACCGCTCGCGCGCGACGGCTACGCGATCATGACGGCGGTTCCGTCGTGCACGCTGATGTTCAAGCAGGAATTGCCGCTTCTGTTTCCGGGGGACGACGACGTCAAGGCAGTGGCCGATGCGATGTTCGATCCGTTCGAATACTTCGTGGCGCGCGAACGCGATGGCTTGCTCGATCGGTCGTTCAAGCACGGGCTCGGCAAGGTGAGCTATCACATTCCCTGTCACTCACGCGTGCAGAACGTCGGCCAGAAGACGCGCGAGGCGCTCGAATGGATTCCCGATACGTCGATCAACACGGTCGAGCGCTGCTCGGGCCATGACGGGACGTGGGGCGTGAAGCGCGAGTTCTTCGACGATGCGATGAAGATCGGCCGGCCCGTGTTCCGGCGGATGGACGAGTTCGAGCCAGATTTCATCAGCTCCGATTGTCCCATCGCCGGGCGGCGGATCGAGGAGGGCATCGTGCAGGGTGGCGAGGCGCGCAAGGCGCGAAAGGCGCACCCGCTGACACTCTTCCGCATGGCGTATGGCATCGACTGACGCGTCCGGCGCGCAAGCGCACCGCATCACGCGCGAAAGCCTGATGACGCTCGAAGCGTACGCCCGCGAGCGACCGGCATTTCGCGCACGCGCGATGGCGCACAAGCGCGAGCGGACGGTTCATGTCGGCGATCATGTGACGCTCCTCTTCGAGGACGAGCTGACGATCCGTTACCAGATCCAGGAGATGCTGCGCATCGAGAAGACGTTCGAGGAAGCGGGCATCACGGACGAGCTCGATGCCTACAACCCGCTCGTGCCGGACGGCACGAATCTCAAGGCGACGATGCTGATCGAGTACGAGGACGAGGATGCGCGCCGCGCGGCGCTCGCACGTCTTCGCGGGATCGAGGATCGCGTGCTTCTACGAGTCGCCGATCAGGAGCGCGTGTTTGCGATTGCCGACGAGGATTTGGACCGCGAGACCGACGAGAAGACGTCGTCGGTGCATTTCCTGCGCTTCGAGCTGACGCCGCCGATGATCGCCGAGTTCAAGCGGGGCGCGAGCGTGACGATCGGGGTCGACCATCCGGAGTACCGCGCCGAAGTGACGTTGTCCGAAGCGATGCGCAAATCGCTGGCGGCGGATTTCGCCTGAAAATTGGTGCCAGAGATGTATTTCCGCATCGTGGAAATACATCTCTGGCACCAATTTCCCGTCACTGGCACCAATTTCCCGTCAATCCCGGAAATTGCGAAACTGCAGCGGATAGTCGGCAATCGACTTGCGCACGAGCGCGATCGCATCCTGAAGCTCGTCTTTCTTCGCGCCCGATACGCGCACCGCATCGCCCTGGATGGACGCCTGCACCTTCACTTTGCTTTCCTTCAATAGCTTCACGATCTTCTTCGCGAGGTCCTGCGCGACGCCGGTTCGCACCGTCACCGGTTGCTTGACCTTGTTGCCCGAGATCTTCTCGACCGTTCCGTAATCGAGCGAGCGCACGTCGACCTGGCGCTTCGCGAGCTTGGCGATCAGCACGTCGGTCACCTGGCGAAGCTTGAAGTCGTCGTCGGCGAAGAGCGTCATCGCCTTGCCGTCGTACTCGACGCGTGCATCAGATCCCTTGAAATCGAAGCGGGTCGAGATTTCCTTGTTCGCCTGGTCGATCGCGTTGCGCACCTCGACCTGGTTGACTTCCGAAACGATGTCGAACGACGGCATGAGCCCGCTCCTTGCGATTTTGCTTCAGCGCCGATGAACGCTCCCCCTCAAGCGTACCTCACCAGGGCCAGCGCGGGCTCGGGCCGGGCGAGTCCGAACGGCGACTCGCGGAGCCACGCGCGAAGCTTGTCCTCGGCGAGCGGCCGGCTCATGAAGTACCCCTGCGCCTCGTCGCAGCCCATCGCGCGGAGCCGCGCGAGGCTGCGCTCGTCCTCGATGCCTTCGGCCACAACGCGCAAGCCGAGGTTGTGCGCGAGATCGATCGCCGAGCGCACGATCACCATGTCGTTGCCTTCCTCCATCGCCGCGATGAACGTACGGTCGATCTTCATCTCGTGCACGCGCAGCTTGCGCAGGTACGCAAGCGACGAGAACCCGGTTCCGTAGTCGTCGATCGAAAGTCGCACGCCGAGCGCGTGAAGCCGCGCGAGCGTCTGCACGGCGCGCTGCTGGTTCTCCATGAAGCTGCCTTCGGTGATCTCGAGGCAGACAAGCTCGGCAGGAACGCGCGAGCTTTGAAGCAGGGTCGACACGATATCGGGCAGCTCCGGGCTTTGCAGATCGCGCACCGAGATGTTGATAGATACCTGAAGGCAGATCCCCTCTTCGAGCCACCGTCCGCATTGGTGGAATGCCGCTTCGAGCACGAAGCGCGTAATGGCACGGATGAAGCCGGTGCGCTCGGCGAACGGCATGAATTCGGCAGGCGCTACGACTCCGCGCGTTGGATGCATCCACCGCACCAGGGCTTCGACGCCCTTGGTACGGCCGCTCGCGAGGTCGATCTTGGGCTGGAAAAACAGCACGAGCTCGTTGCGTTCGAGCGCGCGCCGCAATTCGCCGAGAAGCGACAGTTGCTCCTGGCGCGTCCCATCGTGCGACGGATCGTAGAACGCGAAATCGGATTTGGCCGCTTTCGCCAGATACATCGCGATGTCGGCGTGGCGGATGAGCGTGCCCGGCGTATCGCCGTGCTCGGGATGGCAGGCGATTCCGATGCTCGCACCGACGTCGATCGACTGGCCGTTCGACTCGATGGGCTGCTCCATGCAGCGAAGGATCTTGTGCACGACCTCCACGATGCGCTCCTCGCTTCCCGTGGTGAGCAGCGCCGCGAACTCGTCGCCGCCGAGGCGCGCGACCGTGTCCGATTCGCGCAGCGCCGCGCGAAGCCGCGTCGCCACCTCGCGCAGCACCTCGTCGCCTACTGCGTGGCCGAGCGTATCGTTGATGTGCTTGAAGCGGTCGAGGTCCATCATCAGGACCGTCAGCGGCGAACCGTTTCGCCGCGCGGTATGCACCGCTTGTTGCAGGCGATCGTTGAAGAGCGCACGGTTGGGCAGCCCTGTGAGGCCATCCTCGTACGCGAGCCGCAGGATCTGACGCTCGTGCGCGGCGATGCCTTCGCGCATGTGATTGAAGCTCTCGGCGAGCGCGCGCACTTCATCGGTGCCTTCGGGCTCGAGCGTGCCCGAATAGTCGCCCCTGCTGATACGCGCCGCGCTTTCGCTCAGGCGATTGAGCGGCCGCGTCACGCTTCGCGCGATCGCGTAGCTGCCGGCGATCGACGCGACGAGTGACAACGCGGCGAGACCCGTGAGAAGCGCGCGCAGGCGGTCGAATCGCGCGAGCGCGTCCCTCACCGAGCGCTGCAGCACCGCGACGACCCGTTCGCGTCCGTTCGACGCCAGCACGATGATGCGGCTCTGATACTCGCCGTCGTCGGCAAGCATCGTCGATCGCGGCGTCGGCCGGCTGCGCAGATCGGAAAGGCGCGTGACGAGCGCTTCGCGGTCGCGCTCGTCGAGCGTCGAGGCCAGCACGCGCCAGCGGCGGTTCGCATCCTGTGCCGCGAACGATACGTCGAGCGCGGTCAGGTTCTCGAGGTCGCGCGCGAGCGCGTCGTCGACGACGAAGCCGACGGCAACCCATGCGATCGTCAGCGGCGCGTTGATGGGGACGATAGCGAGCTGATGCGGCCGCCCATCGATTACGACGATCGTCGATGCGTCGCCGTCGTGCTCGGCGCGCTCGATCAGCTCAGGGTACGCGAAGCGTTGTGCTGTCCTCGGTGCATCGAGCGTGTCGGCGACGACCCGCCCGTCGGGTGCGACCAGTTGCATGACATCGGCGTGAATGCGTGCACCGTGGTTGCGCAGCACCGACTCGATCGTTTGCGCATCGCTCGTCGCGATTGCCTCGCGGAATGCGAAGTCGGACGCCAGCACCATCGCGCTCTGTGTGAGTCGCGCGCGATTGTGCTCGATGGAACGGGCGAAAATGCGCTCGCCGGTCGCGAGCTCCTCGTCGATTATGCCTTGCGCGTTGCGCGAGTTCGCGGCGTTCACGAGCACGAACGCGACGCCCTGCACGATGACGAGCAGCACGACGAAAAAGATGATGATTCGCGTGCGCAGCCGGTGAAGCTGCGGCCGCGGGATGGCGATCACGTCGCGCGGCCGAATGCGCACGCGTGGCACGGCATCGGCGGATTCGGCGAGAGTGAGCGAACGTGAGGCATGCGAGACGAGCGCGGGAACGACGTATGCGCGTCCAAAGCAAGAGGCACACCAAGGAGTCGATCATGCGGCGGACTCCGACCGTTCGTCTGTCATTCCAAGCGATCGGCAACCGCCGATCGCTCACGTACATGTTGTCGTGGACACGATCCACCTCGGTGTTTCGAGTGGAATCGCCGGCGTAGCGGTCAGATTTCGCGCACGAAGCTCTTGTGGAGCAGCCGCGAGAGCGCGCGATCGGCCAGGATCGCGCCTTTCGTCTGGCAGCGCGGGCAGTAGTTGCACTCGTTCTCGGCGTAAACGATTCGCTGGATGGGCGTGCCGCACACCGGGCAAGGCTTCCGAAATCTGCCATGGACCGCCATCTGCGGCCGGAACGCCGTCACCTTCTCGGGAAACGATTCGCCCGTCTCGGCGCGAAGGCGCTCGGTCCATTCGCGAAGGACGTCGCGCGCGGCCGCGTGCAGGCGCGCGATTGCGTCGTCGTCGAGGCGCTTCGTTTGCGCGATTGGCGAGAGCCGCGCTCGGTGAAGGATTTCGTCGGAGTAGGCGTTTCCAACGCCGCTCAGAACGTGCGGATCAGTCAATGCGCGCTTGAGTGTATGGTTCTCGGCGCGAAGACGCGTCGCGAACGCCTCGATGCTGCTGCCTTCGATTTCGAGGCCTTTGGCATCGAGCGCAGCCACTGCGTCGGCGCCCCGCACGAGATGAATCGACGCGCGCCGCTTCGTGCCTGCCTCGGTCATCGCGAGCGTACCGGTCGCGAAGTCGAGCAAGGCGAGCGTGATGCGCGCAGGTCCCGATTGCCCGTCGTCGAGCCATCTCAAGCGACCGGCGATCATCAGATGAATGACGATGAAAAGATCGTCGCTGAGCGCGAGCACGATCCGCTTGCCCTGGCGGCGAACCTCGAGGACCGTCTGTCCTTCGACCGCGGCGATGGGCGGATCGGCAGTGCGCAATACGAACGGATTCCGAATGCGCACGCCGAGAAGGCGTTCACCGACGACGCGCGACGCGAGCGCTTCGCAATAGACGACGACGTCGGGGAGCTCGGGCATCGTCGGTCAAACGCCGACACCTTCGCACGGCGATCTCCGATACCGCGATGTCATCCGGCGCGACATGATCGAATGATCAAGGGCAACGGAGACATTGAAAGTGAAAGCCAGAACAGCATGCGCGCGAATCGGTCTTGGATTGGTGCTCGCCGCCGCCATCGGCGGCACGGCGTTCGCACAGCCGCCAGATCAGCCGACGCGCGGAACGACGCAACTCGTCAACGGCGAATACGTGAACGGCGGGATTGGCGAGGAGCAGGCGGACCGGATGCGCGCGATGGGTGCGCAGTACCCGATCCAGATGGTCTTTTCCGAGCGCAACCAGGGCATGAACGAGTTTCTCGCCGACGTGCATGTCCACGTGATGGACAGCGGC
>DATFCW010000395.1:0-9200 GCA_035252665.1 Casimicrobiaceae bacterium
ACCCGACGCGGGCGTAGCGATAACGGCCACGAGCGACAGCAACTCCGCGCAATAGAGCGCGAGGAAAAGCCCCTGCCCGACGCCGATCAGCGTCGTGAAGAAGATCACGGAAAACGCAGGGTGCATCGCGGCCGGTCGTTATTTGATCAATCGTGCAGAGTAGTGACTCACCACGACGTCACGTCGTCGAGCGACGGCTCCTTGAGCGCCGGCTTCGGCAGCTTGCCGTCGATCTTCAGCGGATTGTCGGCGCGCGTGAGCTGATCTTCGCGAATCGGAATTACCGTCTTGCGGCGTGGCAGGTAGTGGTTCGCGGGCTTCGTACCCCACTCCGGCATCAATTGGTATCCGCCCTGCTCGCGAATTGCGACGGAAACCTCCGAATCCGGATCGTGAATGTCGCCGAAGAGCCGTGCGTTGGTGGGACAGGCCATCACGCACGCGGGCTTGCGGTCGGACGCCGGCAACTCCTCGTTGTAGATGCGATCGACGCAGAGCGTGCACTTCGTCATCTCCTGGCGGCGTTCGTCCAACTCGCGCACGCCATACGGACACGCCCACGCGCAGTACTTGCACCCGATGCACTTGTCGTAATCGACGAGGACGATGCCGTCCTCCTTGCGCTTGTAACTCGCACCGGTCGGGCACACAGGAACGCACGGCGGGTCCTCGCAGTGCAGGCACGACTTCGGGAAATGCACGGTCTGCGTATTCGGAAACTCGCCCACCTCGAACGTCTGCACGCGATTGAAGAACGTGCCGGTCGGATCCTTGCCGTAGGGGTTGTCGTCGACGAGCGGGCCCGCCGATCCCGACGTGTTCCATTCCTTGCAACTCGTCACGCAGGCATGGCATCCCACGCACACGTTGAGATCGATCACCAACGCCATCTGCGTCATCGATGCGCCCCTCGACCGGCGAAATACGCACGCCTTGCGCGCGGCGCCGGCTTCATTCCCGGCGCAGGCGCGAGCGGCTCGAATCGGGGCACGGTCGCTTGTGCGTCGTCGGCCTCCGCCTTGTAAATCCGCACGCGAACGTCGTACCACCCTGCCTGTCCCGTGATCGGATCGGAGTTCGACATGCGCGCGCCATCGGGCCGCGGCAACTCTTCCGACAGCAGGTGATTGAGCAGAAAGCCGTCGCGCGCCTCGTTCGCGCCGGGCTCGAGATGCCACGCGCCGCTCGCCTTGCCGATCGCATTCCACGTCCATACCGTGCCCGGCTCCACGGCCTCGCTGTAGCGGCAAAGGCACCGCACCTTGCCCCACGTCGATTCGACCCACATCCAGTCGCCGTCGTCGATCCCGTGCGCCCGCGCAAGCCGCGGATTGACGAACAGGTAGTTGTACGTATGGATCTGCCGCAGCCACGCGTTTTGCGAATCCCACGAGTGGTACATCGCCATCGGCCGTTGCGTCACCGCGTTCAGCGGATAGCGCGAAAGATCGGTGCCTTGCGCCTCCAGCGGCTCGTAGTAGAACGGCAGCGGATCGAAATAGGTGCCGACGCGCTCGCGAAGATGCGCGGGTGGCTGGCGTCCCGGCCGCTTCCCCTGCGCCGCGAGGCGAAACCGCTGCAGCACGTCGGAATAAATATGAATGAGAATCGGGTCGGCGAAGCGTCGGATGCGAACGCGCTGCGCCCATTCGTGATAGCCCTTGTTCCAGTTGCGCATGTAGCGATACGACGGCGGCAGCTCGTAGTGGAACACGCAGTCGTTCTTCGCGTACATCTCCCACTGCCGCGGATTCGGCTCGCCCTTCATGAACTTCTCGCCGCCTGCGCCGCGCCAGCCGGCCAAGAACCCGATGCCCGAGCCGGGCTCGGTCTCGTAGTGGACGATGAACTCGGGGTAGTTGCGGAACTTCCGCGAGCCGTCGATGTTGAGGAACGCGGGAAAGCCAAGGCGACTTGCGAGCTCGATCAGCACTTCCTGGAATGGCTTGCATTCGCCCGTCGGCGGCACTACGGGCACGCGCACCGAATCCACGGGGCCGTCGAACTCGGAGATCGGTCGATCGAGCATCGACATCACGTCGTGTCGCTCGAGGTAGGTGGTATCGGGCAACACGAGATCGGCGAACGCCGTCGTTTCCGACTGGAACGCGTCGCAGACGACGAGGAACGGAATCTTGTACTCGCCGTTCTCGTCCTTGTCGTTCAGCATCCTGCGGACCTCGACGGTGTTCATCGTCGAGTTCCACGCCATGTTGGCCATGAAGATCAGAAGCGTATCGATGCGGTAAGGATCGCCGCGCCACGCGTTCGTGATCACGTTGTGCATGAGCCCGTGCACCGACAGCGGGTACTCCCACGAGAAGCCCTTGTCGATGCGCACGGGATTGCCTGCGTCGTCGACAAAGAGATCGTTCGGATCGCCGGGCCACCCGAGCGGCATGCCGCCGAGCGGCGTATCCGGCTTCACCGCGGCGGGACTGTTCGGCGGCTTCGCGCTCGGCGGGATCGCGCGCGGGAACGGCGACTTGTGACGAAAGCCGCCCGGCCGATCGATCGTTCCGAGCAGCGACATCAGGATCGCGAGCGCGCGGATCGTGTGGAAGCCGTTCGAGTGCGCGGCGAGACCGCGCATCGCGTGGAACGCAACGGGATTGCCGGTGACCGTTTCGTGCTCGCGCCCCCAACTGTCGGTCCACGGGATCGGCAGCTCGATTTTGTGATCGCGCGCCGTCACGCCCATTTCATGCGCGAGTCGGCGAATCGTCGCCGCGGGAACGCCGGTCAAGCCGCTCGCCCACTCCGGCGTGTAGCGCGCCGTCCGCTCCTCGAGCAACTGGAATGCGGGCGCGACCTTCGTACCGTCGGGCAATGCGAAGCGACCCAGCAGGAACGGATCGGCGCCTTCGGTATGCGTGGCGACCGGCGCCTCGGTGAACCGATCCCACCAGAGCTTGTTCTGCGGATACGCCCGGTTGGCTTCGTCGCTGTCCTTGTCTGCAACGAACAGCCCGAAATCGTTGCTGTCCGCCTCCTGATTGACGAGTTGCCCGGCGTTCGTATAGCGGACGAGAAACTCGCGGTCGTAGAGACCCTGCGCAATGATCTCGTGGATCAGCGCGAGCAGCAGCGCGCCATCGGTGCCCGGCTTGATCGGCACCCACTCGTCGGCGATCGCCGAATAGCCGGTGCGAACCGGATTGATCGAGATGAACTTGCCGCCGGCGCGCTTGAACTTCGAGATCGCGATCTTGAGCGGATTCGAGTGATGGTCCTCGGCCGTCCCGATCATCACGAAAAGACGCGCTCGCTCGAGATCGGGACCGCCGAACTCCCAGAACGAGCCGCCGATCGTGTAGATCATTCCGGCGGCCATGTTGACCGAGCAGAAGCCGCCGTGCGCCGCGTAATTCGGCGTGCCGAACTGCTTCGCGAAGAGCCCGGTCAACGCCTGCATCTGATCGCGCCCGGTGAAGAGCGCGAACTTCTTGGGATCGGTCGCGCGGATCTTTCGCAGCCGCTCCTCGAGCAACGCGAACGCCTCGTCCCATCCGATCTCCGCGAATGCGCCATCGCCGCGTTGCGCGCCCGGTTTTCGCAGCAGCGGCTTGGTGAGGCGCGCCGGCGAATACTGCTTCATGATGCCCGACGCGCCCTTGGCGCAGATCACGCCCTTGTTCAGCGGATGATTCGGATTGCCGTCGATGTAGCGCACGTCGCCGTCGCGCAAATGCACGCGGATGCCGCAGCGGCACGCGCACATGTAGCACGTGGTCGTCTTGACTTCGAGTTGGTTCGCCGGCTCCGACAGCGCCTCGATCGTCTGCGACGGACGCTTCATTCTGCAGTTCGCGTCGTTTCGAGCAGCTTCAGCCGTTGCACCTTGCCCGACGGCCCCTTCGGCAGCGCGTCGACGAAGCGGATCAGCTTCGGTGTCTTATAGGTACCAAGCTCCGTGTGGCAGAACTCGCGCAGCTCCTGCTCGGAACATTCGTAATCCGGCTTCAGCACGACGCACGCCATGATTTCCTGGCCGTAGTCGCGATCGGGAATGCCGACGGCGGCAGCTTCGAGAATGGCCGGGTGCTTCAGCAACGCCTCGTCGATTTCACGCGGCGCGATGTTCTCGCCGCCCTTGATGATCAGCTCCTTGAGCCGCCCGGTGACGAAGAAGAAGCCATCCTCGTCGCAATAGCCGAGGTCGCCGGTATGCAGCCAGCCGTCGGGCTCGAGCGTCTTCGCCGTGATTTGCGCGGCCTTGTAGTAGCCCTTCATCACGTTGTCGCCGCGGATCATGATTTCGCCGGGCTGGTTCGACGGAAGCGTTTCGCCGGTTTCGACGCTGATGATCTTCGCGACGTTGCCGAACGCCTTTCCGGGGCTGCCGTACTTTCTTTGGGATGCATCCAGCGGATTTGTGAAAGCGGGCGCCGCCGTTTCGGTGAGCCCCATCGTCTCGATGACGCTGATGCCGAATCTCTGCTCGAACTCCTTGTGCAGCGACGGCGCGAGCGGCGCCGACGCCGAGCGGCCGAACCGCACCTGCTCGAGGTGCAGCATCTTCCCGGGAGCGCGCGGATCGGTGCTGTTCAAGAGATACGAAATGATCGTCGGGACCACGTTGATCCACGTGCAGCGATGCTCCGACACGAGCTCCCAGAAGTTCGACACGCTGAAGCGGTGCGGCATGACGACGCTGCCGCCGTGCACGAGCGGGCCTACGGCGGTGACGATCTGTCCGTTGATGTGATAGAGCGGCAGCGCGCATAGCACGCGGTCGCGGCTCGTGAGGCCATGCGCCTCGCTGGTGTACTCGCCTCCGGCGATGACGTTTCGGTGCGTGAGCACCACACCCTTGGGAACGCCCGTGGTGCCCGACGTGTACATGAGCAGCGCATCGTCCTCCTCGTACACCGGCGCCAGCGCAACGTCGCGGAGCCGTTCGCCCTCGAAGATGGTCGGCGCATCCGGATCGATCGCGAACACGTACACCGGGCGCGACACCTTGGCGAGCGCTGCCTCGAGGCGCGCGCGATATTCGGTGGCGACGAATACCAGCTGCGTATCCGAATGCGCGAGCACGTATTCGAGCTGCGAAGGTTGCGCGAGCAGGTTGATCGGCGAGACGACGAAGCCCGCGTACATGATGCCGAGCAGCAGGTCGGCCGTCTGGTAGCCGTTGTGCAGCATCAGCGTGACCTTGTCGCCCTTGCGCAGCCCGAGCTCGTGCAGGCGGCGTGCAAGGCGTTCGGCATCGCTTTTCAGTTGCCGGTACGTGAGCCGAAGACCCGTTTCGGGCGCGATCAGGTACGGCTCGTCGGGCCGTGCTTCGGCCTGGCGATCGATGTATTCGCGCACGGTTTGCATGGCGCTAGATGCGGAACTTCGCGCGGTACGCGCCGAACAGCGTGTCCTCGGTCGGCTCGTTTTTCGCGATCACGCGAGCGATGCGCGTCGTGTTCAGGAAATGCCGATAGTTGAGATTGTCCGAGATCGAGTTACCGCCCCAGGTGCCGCATCCCATCGACAGCGAGAACGGAAGGCCGTTGTCGAAATTGCCGCCGTTCGCGAAGCAATGCGCCTGGTTGACGATGACCCGGCAGACCGGCAATTCGAGGCCGAGGCGCAGCACGTGGCCGTCATCGCGCGTGTGGATGCCGACCGAATGTCCCGCGCCCTGATACCGGTAGATTTCGCGCACGATGTCGAAGGCGTTCGCGAAATCGCGTGCGCGGTACACCGTGAGCACCAGCGACAGTTTTTCCCCCGAAAACGGGTAACCTTCGCCGATGCCGGTTTCCTCGACCATGATGAACTTCGCGTTGCGACAGCGATCGAGGCCTGCGAGGCTCGCGATCGTCGCCACGGACTTCGCCGTGATGGCCGGGTTGAGCTTGCCATCAGGCCACATGCAGCGTGAAAGCGACGCCTTCTCGGCGGGGTTGAGCATCATGCCGCCCGCCTTTTCCAGCGCGGCGATCATCGGCTCGTAGACGGCATCGAGAATCACGAGCGAATTCTCCGACGAGCAACTGGTCGCGTTGTCGAACGTCTTCGATCGCAAAATCTTGTCCGCGGCGGCGTCCAGTTCCGCAGAGTCATCGACGATGACCGCCACGTTGCCGGCGCCAACGCCGATGGCCGGCGTCCCGCTCGAATACGCCGCGCGCACGTTGCTCTGCGATCCGGTCACGACCACCAGATCGACCTGGCGCATCAGCTCGCCGGTCATCTCCTTCGTGACGGGCGCCGGAAGCTGTTGGACGAGATCGCGCGGCGCGCCGACGCGATCGAGCTCGGCATGAATGAACTCGAGGAGTCGCGTTGCCGTGCTGCTACCCTTCGGCGAAGGCGAAAGGATCACGGCGTTGCGGCCCTTCAGCGCGTTGATCACGTTGTTGGCCGCGGTCGCGCCGGGATTGGTCGAGGGAACGACCGCACCGACGACGCCAACCGGGCGTGCGATTTCCACGATTCCACGCTCAGGGTATTCGGCAATGACGCCGACCGATTTCGCTCCCTTCAGATCGCGCAGCAATCCCATCGTCTTGCGCCGATTCTTGATGATCTTGTCCGCGACGTTGCCAAGACCGGTATCAGCGACGGCGAGGTCGGCCAGCAGCTTGTTGTGCTCGGGGTTCACGATCGCCCAACCCGCTGCCGTCACGACCTCGTCGACCTGTTCCTGGTTGTAGTGCTCGTAAGCCTGCTGCGCGATGCGCGCGCGGCGGACCACGTCCGAAACAAGCTCCTTCGTTTTGGCGTTCGCGGTCGCGCGCGCTTCGGCTACCATTGCCATGATGAACTCCGTTGATCGTGATGCGAGGCGTTTCCGATTCGAGTCGTGACTGCAATCATTTCGCGAAGCTCGGCCTCAATCGTGGTGCTGGCGTCTCGACCTCGATGTGCTTCGTCGGGTCGATGAAAAGCGCGCCTACGGCACCCACGAGCAGCAGGGCAGCCGTGATAGTGAACGGCACGATGTAGCTACCCGTCGACTGGATCAGCACACCGAAGACCGCGGGCGAGATCATGCCCGCGACGCCGAAGCCCGTATTCATCATGCCGCCCGCCGTGCCGGCGTATTTGCCTGCGATGTCGATCGGCAGGCTCCACAGCACGGCGTTCGTCAGCTCGAGGAAGAAGAACGACGCCGAGAGGCACCACACCGCGGTGATCGGCACGGCGGTGTAGATGGCCGGAAGGATGAAGACGAGCGCTCCAACGAGGCCGAGCACGAGAATGCCGCGCCGCGCGAGCTTGAGGCTCTTCGTTTTCCGTAGCACCAGATCGGACACGACGCCGCCAAGCGTATCGCCGATGACGCCGGCCATCAGCGGCAACGTCGCGAACAGCGCCATCTGCTGGAAGTTGAAGCCGCGCGCGTCCTTCAAATACGACGGCAGCCACGTCAGGAACACCCACAGCGACCAGCCGTAACAGAAATCGACGAACGTCACGAGCCACATCCGCTCGATCATGCGCTTCCACGGCGTTCTTCCCTTGGCCGCGCTTTTCATGTCCGCCGTATTGACGCCGATTTCCGCGAGCTCCTGCGGCTTCACCCATTTGTGCTCCGCGGGCGTGTTGCGAAACGTCCATACCCATACGGCGGTCCAGACGAGGCTCACGACGCCGAGCAGGATGAACGATTCGCGCCAGCCATATGCGATCGCAACCGCGAGCACGAGCGGCGGCGTGACGGCGCCGCCGAGACGGGCGAAGCTGTGCGTGATCCCCTGCGCGAAGCCGCGCTCGGTTACCGGCATCCAGTACGTGAAGGCGCGCGTGGCCGTGGGAAAGGCGCCGCCCTCGCCGACGCCGAGCAGGAAGCGGAACACGATCAGCGATGCGACGCCCCACGCCCAGCCGGTCAGGATCGTCGACACCGCCCAGATGAGACTCAGCACCGTCAGCACGCGCCGCGGCCCGTACTTGTCGGCGAGCCAGCCACCGATGATCTGCATCACCGCGTAGGGATACGCGAAGGCGGAAAAGATCAGCCCGAGCTCGGTGGCGCTGATTCCCCACTCCTTGCGAATCAGCGGTCCCGCCACCGAAATGTTGACGCGATCGATGTAGGCGATGAAATACATCGCGCAAAGAACGCCGAGGATCAGATAACGGGTCTTCAGCACGCGCTTCATCATTCCGATCCTCCGCATCCGCGCCAAACCGCGAGCCGTTTCACGCTGCCGCGCTCGTCGGAGGGCGGCCTTTCGATTGGAGCACCGCGAGCGCGACCGAAGCCACGCGTGCCTGCGGCGAATCGGCACGGCTGGTCAATACGACCGGCACCCTCGTGCCAAGCACGATGCCCGCGCATTCCGCGTGCGCGAGATAGACGAGCTGCTTGTAGAGCATGTTGCCCGCTTCGAGGTTCGGCATGATCAGGATGTCGGGGCGCCCTCTGCCGTGCAGATCGACGCCCTTGATTCTCGCCGCCTCCATCGAGATCGCGATGTCGAAGCCGAGCGGACCTTCGACGATGCCGCCGACGATCTGCCCGCGCTCCGCCATCTTGCTCAACGCCGCGGCTTCGATGGTTCCGGGAATCGCCGGGTTGATCGTCTCGATTGCCGAAAGAATGCCGACGTACGGACGTTCGATGCCGAGCGTATGCGCGAGATCGATCGCGTTCTGCGTGATGTCGCGCTTTTCCATCAGCGTGGGATTGATGTTCACGACGCAGTCGGCCATCAGCAACGGACCCGCGTAATCGGGCAGGTCGAATACGAACGCATGGCTCATGCGCCGCTGCGTGCGAAGCCCGCTGTCCTTGCCGACGACGACCGCCAGCAGCTCGTCGGTGTGGAGGCTCCCCTTCATGATCAGGTTCGCGCTGCCATCCTGGCAGAGGCCGACGCAGGCCTGGGCCGCGGACACGGGGTCGTCGCCGGTCTCGACGAACCGCATGTCGCGAACGTCGAACCGCTCCTGCTCGGCGATCGACTCGATCCTGCGCCGCGGCCCGACGAGAATCGGCTCGGCGAGGCCCTTGCGTTGCGCGGTGACGACCGCCTCGATCGCGCCGGCGTTGCACGGATAAGCTACCGCGACCCGCGCCGGACCGAGCTCGACCGCGCGCTCGACGATCGCGTCGAGATGAGGACGGGCGATGGCCCGCGCGTCATTGGCGGCACGCGGGGCGCGCGCCTGCGCCCCGCTCCCGGTGTCTTCCGTAGTGATGGACATTCGACGACTCAATCAAACGTACGCCTTGTACTTGTCGAGGAAACGCA
>DATFCW010000396.1:0-8316 GCA_035252665.1 Casimicrobiaceae bacterium
TCTGCAGAGACGATCGTGTGTCCTGCGGCAGCGATGAACGCTTCGCGAATGCGGCGACCTTCGGCGGTTCGCACCGGAATGTTCTGCAAATTCGGCTCGAGCGATGCGAGCCGGCCGGTAACCGCGGTCGCCTGCGAGAACGTCGTATGCACGCGGCCGGTCTTCGGATTGATCATCGCAGGCAGCTTGTCGGTGTACGTCGACTTGAGCTTGGTGACCGCGCGGTATTCGAGCAGAACTTTCGGCAGCGGATAGTCGGCAGCGAGCGCCTCGAGCACTTCTTCGTCGGTCGACGGCTGTCCGGTGGCCGTCTTCTTCTTCACCGGCAGCTTCATTCGATCGAAGAGAACTTCGCAAAGCTGCTTGGGCGAGCCGAGATTGAACGGGGTGCCGGCGAGCCTGTGCGCCTCCTCCTCGAGCGCCTTCGCGCGTGCGCCGAGCTCATTGCTTTGCGCGGCGAGCAGAGCGCGATCGACGAGCACACCTTCGCGCTCCATGCGAAACAGCACGTCGCGCACGGGCAATTCGATCTTCTCGTAGATGAAGCGAAGCTTGTCGTCACCTTCGATCCGCGGATGAAGATGGCGATGCAGGCGCAGCGCGACATCGGCCTGCTCGGCGGCATAAGCGGCCGCGGTATCGACCGCGACCTGATCGAACGCGATGCGCGCAGCGCCGCGGCCGGTCACCGCGTCGTAGGTCGTCGCGGCGGTGTCGAGATGGCGCAGCGCGAGCGTCGGAAGATCGTGTGGCTTGTGCGATTCGAGCACGTAGGATTCGAGCAGCGTGTCGTGTGCGACGCCCGCGAGCGCGATGCCGTGATTGGCAAACGCGTGCTCGGCGAACTTGACATCGTGGCCGACCTTCGCGCGTTTCGCATTGCGAAGCCACGGCGTGAGGCGCTCGAGCACATCGTCCCGTGAAAGCTGCGACGGCGCACCGGTGTAGCGATGCTCGAGCGGAACATAGACGCCTCGTCCTGCATCGGTGGACAACGCGATGCCGATGATTTCCGTCGTCATCGGATCGGCGTTCGATGTTTCGACGTCGATCGAAACGATCTCGGCTGTATCGATCGCCGCAAGCCAGCGATCGAGGGCGTCACGCGTGACGATCGTCTCGTATTCGCCGCGCGGCGGAGCTGCAGCCGGGGCTTGGGCTTCGCGCGCCTCTCCGTATCGCGCGCGTGGCGCAGGCGCCACTTCGACGTTCACGTCGGTGCGTCCGAGGTCGCGTGCCCATCCCTTGAATTCGTAGCGCTCGTAGAGCTCGCGCAGTCGGTCGAGTGCCGGCTCGCCGAGCGTCAGATCGGACACGCGCGTCGAGAGCTCGCAGTCGACCTTCACCGTCAGGATCTCTCGACCCTTCGGCAACCATTCGAGCGCGGCTCTCAAGTTCTCACCGACGACGCCGCTCACTTGTTGCGCGCGCGCGATCAGGTTGTCGAGCGTCTCGTATTGCGACAGCCATTTCGCGGCGGTCTTCGGCCCGACCTTCGCGACGCCGGGCACGTTGTCGATTGAATCACCTGTGAGCGTCAGAAGATCGAGCACCTGGTCCGGACGCACGCCGAACTTCGCGATCACGCCTTCGCGATCGAGACGCTCGTTGGTCATAGTGTTGACGATGGTGACGCCCTCGTCGACGAGTTGCGCGAGATCCTTGTCGGATGTCGAAATGGTCGTCTCTATGCCCGCGGCTTTCGCCTCGCGCACGAGCGTGCCGATCACGTCGTCGGCCTCGACGCCTTCGACCATCAGAAGCGGCCAGCCATGCGCGCGCACGAGCTCGTAGAGCGGCTCGATCTGCCGCGAAAGATCGTCGGGCATTGCCGTGCGGTTCGCCTTGTATTCCGCATACAGCGCATCGCGAAACGTCTTGCCCGGCGCGTCGAACACGACCGCGAAGTAGTCGGGCTTGTCGTCGATGACCAAACGGCGCAACATCGACAGCACGCCGCGCAATGCGCCGGTCGGCTCGCCCTTCGACGTGCGAAGGTCGGGCAGCGCGTGAAAGGCGCGGTACAGATACGACGAGCCATCCACGAGGACGAGCGTAGCCATGCGGTTAGAAACCCACAAGATTCCCGAGCTGATTGACCCGCAGGCGCTTTATTCGACGAACGGACAGGAAGCGTGGCGGGTGCTCGGAATTATGGCAGAGTTCCAGATCGCGTCCGATCGTCTGAACGGCGTGCGACCTGCCGTCAGCATGTTCGGAAGCGCGCGCATTCGAAGCGGTCATCCGTATTACGACACGGCGAAGACGATCGCGCGAAAGCTCTCCGATGCCGGCTTCTCGGTAATCTCGGGCGGCGGTCCCGGATTGATGGAAGCCGCGAATCACGGCGCGCACGCGGGACGCGCGCCGGCCATCGGACTCAACATCGCGCTGCCTCACGAGCAGCCGAGCAATCAGTTCCAGGACATCAGCCTCGACTTCCGCTATTTCTTCGCGCGCAAGATGATGTTCGTCCGCTTCGCGTCGGCGTACGTCGTGCTGCCCGGCGGCTTCGGCACGCTCGACGAGCTGACGGAATGCCTGACGCTCGTGCAAACCGGAAAGAGCCGCCGCATTCCGATCATTCTCGTCGGTGGAGCGTTCTGGCAAGGCTTCCTCGATTGGCTCGACGACAAGGTCGCCGGCGAAGGGATGATCGGCGAGAACGATCTCGGTCTGATGCGCGTGATCGACGAGCCCGACGCGGTCGTGGAAGCGATCTTCGATTTCTACGAGAATCGCGGCTTCCAGCCGTCACGCGATGAGCGCGAGAAGCTGCTTAATCTATGAATGCCATATGTGGGCGTGTTGCGGACAAGGCAATCCGCTGCGCGCTGACAGGTTTTCGCGGTGCCCGCAACGCGCCGGGCAACGCGTCTTTTTGCTAGAATGACCACGTCGCATCGCAGTATTCATAAGCTCACCCTTTCATCCACTTCTCCACTTCTCGCCATGGATGCACGTCGCCCTGCACTGATGCTGCTTCTCTCCATGGTCGCCGGATGGAGCTTCGCTCAGGCGCCCGCCAAGACCGAGCGATTGCCGCAACCGCCGCCGCCGCCCGACGTGCTCGGCGATTCGGACGTCGAGCCGCAGGTCACGGTCATCCAAAATGCCGACGGCGGCTACAGCGAGGAAGTGCGCGTGCAGGGACAGCTGAAGTACATTCGCGTGACGCCGCGTTATGGCCGGTCGTACTATCTGTTGCCCGACCCGAAAGACACTGCATACATCCGTCGCGACTGCATCGATCCGACGGTGAAGGTGCCGATGTGGGTGTTCTTCTCGTGGTAGCGATCGGCGCGATCATACGAAGCGTTTCGTAAACCCGCCTTTTGATCCAAACTTCCTGAAGCTGCACGTGCCTGTGCCGCACGCTGTGCGGCACACGCGTTTGGAATGTCCGTCTACACCACGGTCACTGCCGACGAACTCGATGCGTGGCTCGCGCGCTACGCGCTCGGCGCGCTCGTCGATCTCACACCGATCGCGGCGGGGATCGAGAACACGAATTACTTCGTGACCACCGAGGGCGGGCGCTACGTGCTCACGCTCTACGAGCGCTTGCCGTCGGACGAGTTGCCGTTCTACCTCAACCTCATGGCGCATCTCGCGCGTTGCGGCGTTCGCGTGCCGGCGCCGGCGCCCGATCGAACGGGTGCGCTGTTCTCGCATTTGAATGGTCGCCCCGCGGGTCTCGTATCGAGGATCGACGGCGCGGCGATCGAGCAGCCATCGAAAGCTGATTGCGCCGCGGTCGGCGCCGCACTGGCCGGGCTTCATCGCGCATCGCAGGACTATCGCGCTCGCCTTACGAACCGGCGAGGCCCCGCATGGTGGCGTCAGGCTGCACGTGCGGTGCGACCGTTCGTCACGCCCGAGCAGAATGCTTTGCTTGGCGCCGAAGTGAAATTCCAGACCGGTTTCGGCAAGGTGAAGCTGCCGAAAGGCGCGATCCACGGCGATCTCTTCTGTGACAACGTGCTTTTCGCCGGCAGCGAAGTCGCCGGCATCATCGACTTCGGTTTCGCGGCGACCGACTTCTTCGCTTACGACCTTGCGATCGCCGTCAACGACTGGTGCGTTGCCGGCAACGACGACGGCGCGCTCGACGACGCGCGAATGCGCGCGATGGTGAGTGCATACCACGAGGTGCGCCCGCTCACCGACGACGAGCGCGGTCAGTGGCCGGCGCTGCTTCGGGCGGCGGCGCTGCGCTTCTGGGTGTCGCGGCTTTACGATCTTTACCTGCCGAGGCCCGGCGAGCTCACGCACGCGCACGATCCGACACCGTTCGAGCGGATTCTCCGTGCGCGCGCGGCTGCGCCGTCGCGTCCGCTCGATATCTGACGCTCGAACGCGTTTCGCGCGATGGCGACGACAGCTCGCGACATCGGTTACACGCGGTACGAAGGCCGGCGCGGGATCCTATGGCTTCGCGAGAGCTACGCTATGTTCGCGCGCCACCGCCGAGCGTGGATCATGCTGCTGCTCGCGTACTATGCGACGCTGCTGCTCGTCCAGGCGCTGCCCTGGGTAGGCGCCGTCGTCGCGCCGCTGATCAAGCCGGTGCTGTCGGTGAGTTTCCTCGCGGCGGCGTGGACGCAGGAACGCGGCGGCAAGCCCGCGATATCGATGCTGTTGCGCGGCTTTCGCGCCAACTTGGGCGCGCTGCTGCCGCTCGGGTTCGTGTTCGTGGTCGGCATATCGATCGCGTTGACCGCGACCGCGCTCGTCGACGGTGGGCAGCTTCTCGATGCGCTGTACGGCGCGGCGCCGTCGGCGGACGACGACCCGGATGCCGCGACGCGCGCGTTCGTAACGACGCTTCAATCGCCGCGTGTCATGGCGGCGATCGTGTTCGGCGCGCTGTGCGCGTTGCCGACACTGCTGGCGCTATGGTGGGCGCCGGCGCTTGTCGTCTTTCAGGATGCCGGTCCGTTTACCGCGCTTCGCGCGAGCATTCGCGCGGCCATCGGCAATTGGCGCGCGACACTCCGCTACGCGATCGGCATCGTCGTGTTCGGCGTCGTGATTCCGACATCGATCAGCGCGATGCTAGCACTCGTGTTGCCGCCACCGATCAACGCGACGCTCGCGGCGCTGATCGTGCTTCCGTACGTCGCGTTCTTCGTCGCGACGCTGCACATTTGCGACTACGTGAGCTATCGCGACGTGTTTCATGCGGGCGAGGAGGCAACACAGTAAAGTGAGGTCCGAGTGGGACCTCAAAAGCAAACCTGCAGAAGCAATGGCCAATGAAATCGCTACGCCGCCCGTTCGCGGTCATGCGTAGGTGCTGGAGACCGTCTTCGGCCACGGGAAGCACCGCGAAGCGAAACGGAAAGTGCGTCCGCAGCAGCGTGGACGACTATGAACCTCCCCGCATGGCAGCGACAAGTTGCGCCTTGTTATGGATGTCGAGCTTTGCGTAGATCCCGCTCAGATGATGGCGAACCGTCGCGGGAGCGATACCTACCAATCGCGCAATCTCCTTGTAACTCTTTCCCAGGGCAAATTGCCGAGCCACGTCGCGCTCGCGAGCACTTAGCTCGTCGACTCGCGACTTTTTCCGCGCGCGCAAGAACAGAACCTCGCCGCCGTCGCGCACCTGGATACGAATGGCATTGCCGACATAGGAAGATTCCCGGTTCCGGATACATCTGTTGATCAGCGGCTCAGGCAGCGTGCCACCTTCAAAGCCGGGCCATTCGGCGCCAAGCGCCACGATAAATTCCGGTTCGACGTAATGCAGGAGGCCCTTCCGATCGCACATCGCGAGCGATTCGCGTTGAGCATCCTTATCGCCATAGACCGTCTTCAAATTCAACGCGCGATTGATCACCAATGCCTCGGCCAAATGCGGCATGAGGAATCGTGCGAGGCGCTGTTCCTGGTCCGAATAGCATCGCTCTCGATCATGCCGGTACAGCGATATCCACTGAGCGCATTTACTGCCGGGGACGACGAAAGCGGTGACCATGGCGTTAAGCCATCCTGCGCGGTTTGCGAAGTCCAACATCGGCGAATTTTCGCGACCTGCGAATAGCGTCGGCGCATGGAACAACTGAGGTGCTCCCGGAGCAGCGAGTACGGCAGGAATGACTCGGTCCTGCGGATTCAGCGTTTCCCACTCGACGAGGTGCTCCATCGGAGTTTCATGGAGATGCGCGAGATGGACTGCCACGCCGGCTTCCAATAGCGTGCCTGCGCCCCAGACGGCGGAGCCGAATTGCAACAGCGGCTTTACGAGCTGCAACGCGTATTCCTGGAATTGCTCGATTGGCAGTTCCCGTGCCGCGCAATACAGCATCAGCAGGAGATCGCCCGCGGCTTCCATGATTTGGGGTCGGAATGTGAGCGCTCATTTGCCGGCATCACCGCCGTAGGATCGGTACACCCGTTCCAACAGAGCGGAGCGATCCACGGGCGCCAGCGACTGCGGCCGCGCTCGTTGCACTCCACTTTGCCGAGGCGAGCGAAACCGCGGAGGAGTCCGAGAGAGATTCGCAGAAGGACCGCGTTTCTCGCGCCGATCACGCCTGCCTCCGATTGCGGGCATTTTCGCCTGTCAAGGGTCGCGCTAACCGCGCAATCCAGCTCGACCCATGGTGCATTTGCAGGATATTCGAGCCAAGGCAAGCCTGCAATCATTTGCCAGCATGCCGCGGGTCCGTGACATTCCACGATCGATGGTATTGGCTAAATCGTCGTATCTGACGGATCGGCGGTCTGGTAGCGTTGGTACGTCTGCCCCACCATTCGCTATTGAAAACGGTCAGATTCGGTACGCTACCGGCGCCCTGTCTTGGTTTCGGGGGGATGGGACATGACAGCGAATGTGAGTCGGATGGCAATAGCAGGCTTCCTCGCATACGGGGCGCTCCTGGGCACCTTCTCGGGCGTGCCGAGCGCCGAAGCATCCCCTTTCGCTTACGTAACGAACTTCAATGCGCGCGTGGTCTCGGTCGTTGATCTTGCAACCAATGCGGTCGTCGCGAACGTGGCCGTTCTGGGTGAAGGAACCGGCGTAGCCGTCAACAGTGACGGGACGCGAGTCTATGTCGCGACCAACCCCGGCGTGTTGGTCATCGATACTCAGCGAAACCTTGTGGTCAAGGCAATCGGGGTCGGCCTTGGTTCGGTAGGAGTCGCTCTGAATCCCGCTGGCACACGTCTATTTGTTGGCAACCCGACGTCGGACAGCGTCTACATTTTTGATACGTCCACCTACGAGAATGTAGCCACGTTGAGCGATGGCATTCACCCCTACGGCATCACGGCAAACGCTTTGGGTACCCGCGTGTACGTCGCCCAGCAAGGATCAAATTACGTTTCGGTTCTCGACACCGACACCAACCTGTTCACTCGCAGGATCCTGCTGGGCCCGGCTAAGGGTCCAACCGCCATCGCTGCCAGCGCGGACGGCAGTCGAATTTATGTCGCGAGCGTCGACGGAAACGTCACTGTCGCGGACACCGCGCAAAGCAAGCCTATTGCCACCATCCCCGCGGGAACCGCCTTGAATGGAATTGCGCTGAATCCGGCCGGAACGCGCGCATATGCTTCCGACGGCGCGGGCAAGGTCGCGGTGATCGATACAGCCACCAATTCATTGGTGTCGACGATCCAGGTGGGAGGGCGTCTAATCGGCATCGCCGTCGCGGGCGATGGTGCCCATGTCTACGTCGCGGATAACGCGAACGATCAACTTGTCGTCATCGACACCTCGACCAACGCGGTTGTCGAGCGCATTCCGGTCGGGTCTCAGCCGATCGCATTCGGTCAGTTCATCGGGGGTGTGGTTGAGCAAAACTACCAAGGGTTATGGTGGGCTTCGCCGGCGGGATCCGAGTCGGGGTGGGGAATCAATTTCGCGCATCAGGGCGACATCATCTTCGCCACCTGGTTCACCTACGACGCGACCGGCAAGGCATGGTGGTTGTCGATGACTGCCGCCAAGACGGGCCCCAATGTCTATTCCGGTGCGCTCGTGCAGACCCACGGTCCCGCATTCTCGGCAATACCTTTTGATCCCAGTGCGGTGACGCACACCGTCGTCGGCAACGCGACGCTCACCTTCACCGACGCCAATACCGCACAGTTCACCTACATGGTGAATGGCGTCGCGCAGGCCAAGACGCTGGTTCGCGAAGCATTCGGAGCCCTCCCAACATGCACGTTCGGTACCCAGCCGAACCTCGCGCTGGCGACGAACTATCAGGACTTGTGGTGGGCATCGCCCGCCGGGTCGGAATCGGGCTGGGGAATCAACCTCACCGAGCAGAGCGGCGTCATCTTTGGCACTTGGTTCAC
>DATFCW010000397.1:0-12540 GCA_035252665.1 Casimicrobiaceae bacterium
CTTGACGTGCAATCTGCTTGGGGAGGCCCCGCGAAGCGGGACAGAAATTATAGGCGCTTCGGATGCCATGCGCAAGCCGCGAAGCGACTCTTCTTTTGCGCGCGGCCCTGTGTCGGCCGCACATATCGCTAAATGGCGCCGCTCACCGGATTTTCAAGGGCATTTTGCGCTAGCGCCAGGACTCAAATCTCTCGTCGCGCAGTCGTCTCGCTCCGCGTCCGCCGGCGAGCGCGCGATTTGCCCGCGTCCGATGTGGCGGCGGGTCGAGGATACTTCCACTTGTTGTGCACCCACAGCCAGTCCGCCGGATTGCTGCGAATCTCGGCCTCCAGCCGCCGCGCATAGCGCTCGACCACGTCGAGCTCGTCGCTCACCTCGTAGGGCGGCTCGACGAGAACGTGCAGCCGCACGCTGTAATGTCCCTTGCTCGTCCTTCGCATCGCGACGTAGACGACCGGCGCATCGAGAAACTTCGCGATCCGATCCGCGCCGGTGAAAAACGCCGTATCCTGATTCAGGAAGCGCGTCCAATGCTTGTCCATGTTCCGTGGCGGCGTCTGATCCGCGACCATCGCGTACGCGCGTGGCTGGCCCGAACGTCGCATGAGCTCGAACAGGAACGACTGGATCGGGATCGGCTTGCCGCCGAAGCGGCTGCGCGTCTCGCGGATGAACGCATCGAGGCTCGCCACGCGCAATGGCTTGTAGACGGCATCGATCGGGATGCCGAATCGCGCACCGGCGGCCGGCAGCAGCCACTCCCAGTTGCACACATGCGCCGTCAGCAGCACCACCGGACGCCCTTCGCGCACGAACCGCTCGATCAGGTCGACGTTCTCGATCGCGACGCGCTTCGTCAACGCGTCCGCGCTCGCGCCATAGCCCCAGAAGGTCTCGGCCAGCGTCTGGCCCAAATTGACGAACGATTGCTTGAGCAGCGCCGCGCGCTCCTCGGCAGATTTCTCTGGAAACGCGTTGGCGAGGTTTCGCGCCGCGAGCTCGCGATGCCATCGCAGCACGTGGAACGCGACGAAATACGCGAATCGGCCGAGCGCGTAGAGCAGCGGCAACGGCAGGTGCGTGAGAAACTGAAGGATCCGTTGCATGCGATCGTCGCGCGTCCCACATGAATGCGCCCGCGTGAAAGCGGGCGCGAATCAGGAACGCGATGCGCCGGCGAGCTTAGACGAGAACGAAGCGGCCGGCAATCCACGCCGATTGCGAGGACGAAGTCTCGACGCACCATGAACGACAGCCGGAACCCATGCGAGCTGCCATCGCCCGTCGCATCCGTGCGGCTGTGGTGGTGCAGCCTGCACGCAGCCGGTTCCGATCTCGAATCGTACGAAGCGATACTCTCGGACGACGAGCGTCGTCGCGCGGCACGCTTCGGCATGGCATTGCTGCGTGACCGTTACATCGTCGGCCGCGTCGCGCTCCGCCGTGTCCTCGGCATGATGCTCGGCGTCGCGGCCGCGGACGTCCGCATCGTTCGCGGCACGCGCGGACGTCCGCACGTCAAGGATGCGGTCGGCATCGACTTCAACGTCTCGCATACCGGCGATCTAGGGCTTGTCGGTGTATCAATGGACGCGCGCATCGGCGTCGACGTCGAACGGCGCGATCGACAGATCAATGTCGACGGAATCGCGCGTAAATTCCTGACGACGAACGAGCGCGAAGCGATCGAGAGACTCGACGACGATGCCAGGCGCCAGCATGTTCTGACGCTTTGGACGTGCAAGGAAGCGATGAGCAAGGCCACCGGCGATGCGCTGTCGGCGCCATTCGCGTCGATCGATGTCGATCTTCGCCAGGGACCGCATCTGCGCGCCGGTCCCGCCAAGTACGCGGCCGCGGCATGGACGCTCCATCGGGCGGAAGTCCCGGATGATCACGTAGCAACGATCGCGCTCTGGCGAGCGTGATCTTTCGTCTCAAGACTCGTCTGATTGCGCCAGAATCGCCTCCGCTCTCGTCAGCACGGGCCGATCGATCATCCGATCGTCGAGCAGTGCTGCATTGCCGGCGCTTCGTGCGAACGCTTCGACGACACGCCGCGCCCACGCGACCTCCTCGGCCGATGGCGAGAAGCATGCGTTGACGACATCGACCTGCTTGGGATGGATGCAAAGCTTGCCGCCGAAGCCCAATTGGCGCGCGCGAACACAATCGCGCCGCAGCAGCTCACTGTCGTTGACCGCCTGAGTAATGCCATCGATCGGTGGCGCGATGCCGGCGACGCGCGAGACGAGCGCGAGCTGCGAGCGGGCGTAGAGAAGATCGTCATCGCTTGCGCCCAGATCGGCCTGAAAATCCAGAGCGCCGAACAGCAGCGCCTTGACGTTGTGCGCGCGCGCCACGTCGAGTGCACTCCATAGTCCGCGCGCCGTCTCGACGAGCGGAAGCACCGGTCGTTCGCCGCAAACCGCCCCGATTTCCGCAATCTCGTCGGCGCGCTCGACCTTGGGGAGCACGATCGCGAGGACGGATTCATGCGCACAAGCGCGAAGATCGTCGCGAAACCATTCGCTGTCCCGCGCATTGACTCTCACCATCACGCGCATTCCGCCGTGCAACGCCGCCACGAGCGATTGGCGGGCGCTCGCCTTGTCGGCCGGCGCGACGGCGTCCTCGAGGTCCACGATGACCGCACCGGCCTTGGTCGCACAAGCCTTCGCATAGCGATCGGGACGATTGCCGGGCACGAAGAGAAGCGAGCGATGCATAAACGCCTCGTCGGAACGCAATGCAGACGCCTCAAGTGTCGCACGCGCGACAGGGGCGCGGCATGTCGGCCGTTCAGTGCTCAACGCGACTTGTCGGGTCGCAGCCATCACGTCATCATGTCGACCGTGAACCGTGCGCGACGCTCGCTCGTGATCGTCGGCGATCGCCGAACCGGCGCCGCGTCGCGCTGAAACGATTTCCCCGATGATCCCGACACGCACGCAGGTGGCGATCATCGGCGCCGGCCCGTCGGGCCTGCTGCTCGGGCAACTCCTGCACAACGCGGGGATCGACAACGTCATCCTCGAGCGTCGCAGCGCGGAATACGTGCTCGGACGCGTGCGCGCCGGCGTGCTGGAGCAGACCACCGTCGAACTCCTCGACGCCGCGGGCGTCGGCGGGCGCATGCGACACGAAGGCCTGCCCCACGATGGCGTCGAGCTATCGTTCGGCGGCGCACGCCATCGGATCGACTTTCGTGGCCTCACCGGCAAGCAGGTGATGATCTACGGTCAGACCGAGGTGACGCACGACCTGATGGATGCGCGCCGCGCGTTCGGCGGCACGTCGATTTACGAAGCGCAGGAAGTGCAGCCGCACGACTTCGACGGCAACTCGCCAAGCGTCACATGCCGCGAGAACGGCGTGACGCATACGCTTGCGTGCGATTTCATCGCCGGTTGCGACGGCTACCACGGCGTCTGCCGCGCGAGCGTGCCTGAAGGCAGCGTCACGACATACGAGCGCGTGTATCCGTTCGGGTGGCTCGGCGTCCTCACCGACACGCCGCCCGTATCGCGCGAGCTCATCTACTCGAACCACGAGCGTGGCTTCGCGCTCTGCTCGATGCGCTCGATGACGCGCTCGCGCTACTACGTCCAGTGCTCGGTCGACGACCGCGTCGAGCAGTGGAGCGACGCCGCGTTCTTCGACGAGTTGCGGATGCGCCTCGATCGCGAAGCGGCGGAAGCGCTCGTGATCGGCCCGTCACGGGAGAAGATCATCGCGCCGCTGCGAAGCTTCGTCGCCGAGCCGATGCGCTTCGGCCGGCTTTTTCTAGCAGGCGACGCCGCGCATATCGTGCCCCCGACGGGCGCGAAGGGCTTGAATCTCGCGGTGTCGGACGTGCGCATTCTTTCCCGCGCGCTGATCGAGGCACTGACGACGCGCAGTACGGCGGGCATCGATCATTATTCGGACGCGTGCCTTGGCAGGATCTGGAAGGCCGAGCGATTCTCGTGGTGGTTCACGTCGCTGATGCATCGCTTTCCCGAAACCGGTGCGATCGGCCGCAAGCTGCAACGCGCCGAGCTCGATTACCTTGTCTCGTCCAAAGCAGCATCGACGGCGATGGCAGAGAATTACGTCGGCCTTCCTTTCGACGACGCGTGGTAGATTTCGCGCTCTTCGCCCGGCACAATCGCAAGGAGGATTTCCGATGAAGACGATGCGCTGGCTTCTCGCGCTCGCTTTCGCGCTCGCCGCGCCGCTCGGCTTTGCGCAGCAGGGACCCATCCCGATCTTCGGGCTCGTCGAGCTTTCCGGCACGGGCACCACGTCGGGAACGATGTTCGACGACGGCGTCAAGCTCGCGGTGAAGGAGATCAACGCCAGCGGCGGCATCCTCGGACGCAAGATCGAGTACACATCGCTCGACACGCAATCGCAGCCGCAGGTCGCGAAGGCGCTCGCGCAGAAGGCGATCGACCAGGGCGCGTACGTCGTGATGGGACCGGTCTTCTCGGGCTCGATCCTCGTCAGCATGGCGGAGACGCAGCGCGCCGAAGTGCCGAACTTCACCGGCGGCGAGGCCGCGGCCATCACGCAGAAGGGTGATCCCTACATCTTCCGCACGTCGTTCACGCAAACGACGGCGATGCCGAAGGTCGCGCGCTATCTCAAGGACAACGTCAAGGCGAAGAGCGTGGCGATCATCTGGGTCAACAACGACTTCGGCAAGGGCGGCCTCGACGTGATGAAGAAGGCGCTGGATGCGCAGGCCATCAAAGTCGCCGCGGAAATCTCGACCGATCCAGGGCAACTCGATTTCTCCGGCGCCGTGCTCAAGGCCAAGCAGGCGAATGCAGACGCGCTCTTCGTCTACACGAACGAGGAGGAGGCGGCGCGCGCGCTACGCGAGTTGCGCAAGCAGGGATACGACAAGCCGATCGTTGGCGAGACGGTGCTCACGAGCCAGAAGGTAATCGAGCTCGCGGGCGATGCGGCCAATGGCGCCACCGCGCACGTCGGGTTGACCGCCGACGCGCCGCAGCCAACGATCAGGAAGTTCGACGAGGCGTTCCAAAAGGAATACCACACGAAGTCCGATCACAACGGAATGAAGGGCTACAGCGCGATGTACATCGTGAAAGCCGTAAGCGAGAAGATCGGCAAGTTCGATCAGAAAGCGTTCGCGAAGACGATGCACGGGCTGCATCTTTCAGCGCGGGAATATCCGGGCGTTCTGCTCGACGTAACGTTCGATCAGAAGGGCGACCTCGACCGCGAGAGCTTCATGACGACCGTCGTCAACGGCAAGCAAGTCGTGACCGCGACGTTGCCGGCGGCCGGCGCCAACTGACGATCGCGAGCAGCGACGAGTCACTGCGATGACGACGCCGGCGTTCGGCATCGCGGGGCTTCTGGGTTGGCCGGTCGCGCACTCGCGCTCGCCGGTGATTCACAACCACTGGATCGCGCGTTACGGCCTCCTCGGCCGCTATGTCCTCTTCGGCGTGCAACCGCCCGATCTCGCCGCGGCGCTTCGCGGTCTTTCGGTGCTCGGCATGCGCGGCTGCAACGTGACGACGCCGCATAAGCAGGCAGTGATGCCGCTGATCGACGAGATCGATCCGCTCGCCAAACGGATCGGCGCAATCAACACGATTGTCGTGCGCGAGGATGGCTCGCTTCGCGGCTTCAACAACGACGGCAACGGTTTCGTGCAAAGCGTGCGCGACGCGCAGCCCGATTGGCGTCCGGATTCCGGACCGATCGCCATCATCGGCGCGGGCGGCGCCGCGCGCGCGGTGATCGCGAGCCTTGCGGTGCAGGGCGCACGCGAGATTCGCGTCGTCAATCGCACTTACGAGCGCGCGAAGACGCTCGCCGACGCATTCGGTCCCCCCGTTGCCCCCGTACGCTTCGACGAGCGCGAGCGCGTCATCGACGACGTCGCGCTGCTCGTCAACGCGACCAATCAAGGCATGGCCGGACAGCCGCCGCTCGATCTGAATCTTTCGCGCCTTGCGCCGAAGGCGATCGTCGCCGACGTGATCTACGTGCCGCAGGAAACACCGTTGCTTCGCGCGGCGCGCATGCGCGGCAATGCCACGGTGAACGGTCTCGGCATGCTGCTCAACCAGGCGCGACCCGCCTTTCACGCGTGGTTCGGCGTGATGCCCGACATCACGCCCGAGCTTCTTCGCGCCGTCGAAGCGACGTTCTGAGGCGCCGCGTCAGCCGCGCGGCAACTCACGCCGCGCGATCGAGCGAGGCCTGCATCCTGCGAATGAGCACGTCGATCAGGTCGCGACCGTCGGGCGACTTCTTTCGTTTGTCGCGCAACGCCCGCACGAGCTCCGGCTTCGCGATCGATTCGTAATCGGAGCGGATCAGAACGCCGGCGATCGCGCGCTGCACGTCGATCGTCCGGGCGATCGTGAAGAGCTGCGCGAGCGACTCGAGGCTTTCGCGATCCGAAACGCGCTGGAACGCGAGCGCGTCGAGCGCGCGCACCTGCCCTTCGACGTCGCGCATGCTCGCGATGCGCACCGCAACGCCACGAATGTCGACAACATCGGCGATCGGATGATGTCGCAGATACACCTGCGCGATGCGCACGTCGCGCTCGCGCGGGCTCGTGAGATCGCCGATCACGCTTGCGCGCGCGGTCGCGTTGCCCAGGCAGGCGAGCATCGCGGAGCGCGCAGGATCGCGCAGATTGCCCGCGGCCGTTGCAACGCGAGCGAGCGTCGCGTCCAGCGAACCATCGGCGTTCAACGTGCAAACGAGCTCGACATCGGCGACATCGAGATCGCTTCGCGCAATGCGCTCGGCGATCATCGCGCCGAGCTCGTCGATCTTTTGCAAAGGCGTGAGCCACCCGACGCGCGCCGCGAGCGCGATCATTCGTGTCCGCAGGGTCGCATCTTCGGTGGCCCGGGCGAGCGTGAGCCAGCGCGCCTTCGCGTCGGCGTCGTGCGCGATTTGCGCGAGCGGCTTGGACACGTCCGGCGGATGATCGGCGGCGTCGATCGTCGACACGTACTTCTCGAGGGGATCGAGAAACATGCGCGCTTCGGCGGCATCGCGGCGAAGCAGCGCGTGGACGAACTCGGCGCGCGCGGCAGCGGAAACGCGATCATCGGCGAATGTGCACACGTCGCGCCGATACGCGTCCTGCGGATCGCCACTCGTTTCACCGCGCGCAATCGTCATGGAGACCGGCGCGAAAAGGGCAAGAAGGCTTGCGCTTGGTTGTCCGCTCGCCACTTCGGCGGCGCCACCCGACCGGAAGTAGTGCTCGAGAACCGGCGCTGCCGATGCGCCCAGCGGCGCCTTCGACGAAAAGCCGTAGATCACCGGCACGTCCTTGAAGATCATCCGCATCCGATCACGGTTCGTATCGATGCGCTCGGCGTCGAGGCGCTGCGCGAGTTGCTCGGCATCCGTGGGCAGACGACCCGCGCGTACGAGGTCCCGTACGAGCGCCGCCGGATCGGAAGCGTGGTCGGCGTTGAGCGTATTGCAGCCGAA
This sequence comes from Casimicrobiaceae bacterium, assembly GCA_035252665.1. Taxonomy (GTDB): domain Bacteria; phylum Pseudomonadota; class Gammaproteobacteria; order Burkholderiales; family Casimicrobiaceae; genus VBCG01. The sequence continues at coordinate 7,489 of DATFCW010000397.1, forward strand.
GAGATAGACCTCCTTCAGCTTCGAAAAAAGCCCCGGACACGCGTCGCTGCACGAAACGCGCGCAAGCTCGTCGGTCGGCAGCGATTCGCGCGCATCGACCCGATCCGAATAGAACTCGTCACCGCCGTCGAAATGACCGGAAATCAGCAGCACGTCGCACTGGACGCCCTTGCGGCAAGCGGACGCGAGCCAGTCGGGCCGCCCGCGTTCGACGAGCTCGACGAAGTCGTAGTCGTCCTTCGGCAGATAGCGGCGAAAGGTGTCACGCTCGTCCGCGGAATTGACGGTGATCGTGCATACGGTCTTGCGCGCGCCGTTGGCGTCTTGAACGCAAACCAGCGCGGCTATGGCAGTGGCGAGAAGAAACGTTCGTGCGAATCGCATGCTCGTGGAGATCGGCGCCCAACAAAGCGTCGAAGTATTGCATGCGACGGCGTTCGCCGGAAAGCGCCGTGCGGATATGAGCCGCGAAGCGACGCTACGCGGTGGTTTTCGACGGACCGACGGCCGATATCACGCCGACACGTCGAGTCGGTCGATCAGGACGTCGATCAGGTCGCGGCCTTCGTGCGATTCGAGGCGATGCTCGCGCAGCGTGCGGGCGAGCGTCGGCATCGCGAGGGGCGGGTAGTCGGAGCGCAACAGCACGCCGGCTATAGCGCGTTGCACCTCGATCGATCGCGCCTCCTCGAAAAGACGCGTGATATGGGCAAGCGTCTCCGGATCCGAGACACGGTGATCGGCGAGCGTATCGAGCGCACGAACCTGCGCATGCGCATCGCGCATCGTGCCGATCGCGCTCGCGATTTCGCGCAGCTCCGTTACGCCGGCGATCGGATGGTAGCCGAGATACACCTGCGCGATTTGCACGTCGGCCGTGTCCGCGCTCGTGAGTGCGCCGAGCAACGTGGCGCGTTGCGCATCGTCGCCGAGACAACCGCGAATCGCCGCCTGGCCGACGTCTTTCGGCGGCGCAAGCGTCGCGCGCGTGCCATCGAGCGCGTGAGCCACATCGAGCTTGCAGGCGAAATCGACGTCGGCGGCGGTCAGTATCGATCGATCGTAGCGCTGCGCGATCAGGTTGCCGAGCTCCGCGCGGCGCTGGTCGTCCGAAAACCAGTGCAACTCGTACGCGAGATCGATCATGCGAACGGCGAGCGACGGGTCGTCGAGCGCGCGCATGAAGCGCAGATAGCGATCGCGCGCGTCCGCGTCCTCGGCGATGGCGGCAAGCGCAGCTGAAAGCTCGGGGCTTGTCGTGCCGTGCTCCTTCAGCCCCCTCGCATAGCGCTCCAGGCGATCCAGAAACAGCCGCACTTCGGCCATGTCGCGGTGAAGGAGCGCGTGAACGAATTGCGCGCGCGCGACCGGCGAAATCCTGTCGTCGAGGAACTGGCAGGTGTCATGACGAAAGCCGACGTCGGGATCGGCGTCGGTCGATCCTCGCGTGACCGTGAGCGAACGCCCGGGAAAGTACGAGAGCAGCTTCGTCGACGGCACGCCCGATGCAACCTCGCGCGCACCGCCGGCGCGGAAATAGCGATCGAGATAGGTGGCGGCGAGCGGACCGAGCGGCGCCACCGACGAGAATCCGTAAATCGCCGGGACATTGCGAAAGATGTGGCGCATCCGATCGCGACTGCTGTCGGCAAAGCGCGGACTCATCGCGCGCGCAAGGCGTGATGCTTCGTCCGACGAGTGACCGGATGCGACCAGCGTTCGGGCGATCTCCTCGGGCGAGCTGCGAAGCGCGACCGAATTGAGCGTGTTGCAGCCGAACAGGAAGACCGCCTTCAGATGCGCGAACGGCCCGTCGTCCGGGTTACTGCATGCCACGCGTTCCATCTCGTCGACCGGCAGGTATTCGCGCGCATCGACGTGCTCGGAGAAGAACTCGTTGCCGCCTGCGTAATCGCCGCCGTCGTAATGGCCCGAGATGACGAGGATGTCGCAGCGCACATGCTTGCGGAGCGCCGCTTCGAGCCAATCGGGCCGGCCGCGCTCGACCAGCTCGACGTAATCGAAACGCGCCTTTGGTAGGTAGCGCTCGAACGCGTGCTTTTCATCGGACGAGTTGACCGTGATCGTGCAAACGGTCTCCCTGCCGAGCTCGGCATGCGCAGTCGATGCCCATAGCGCACCACATGCCAAGGCAACGGCATACAGAAGCGGCGAGAGCTTTCGGACAGCGCGCGGCATGGTGGACATCGGAAGGCGCCCACATGCCAAGCGACGGGCGCGTCGCAATTTCAGCGGTCAGCGCACGTCCTGTATATCGGACGTTCGACCAAGATCGGCTCTGTTCACCTCGGCGCGTGGCGTAGGAATCCGCCGACCCGGTCGACTCGTCGCATAGAAGCTGTACTGAACGAAGCGCATCGGCCGAGGATCAGGCACGCGCCTTGCAACGCATGCGGACCGGACAAATGACTCGGGTTACCTACATGGCTTCGCTACTGATCGTCGACGACGAACCGAACGTGTTATCCGCAATGCGGCGGCTTTGCCAGAACGCGTCGATTCTTCCCGCGATCCCGGAGCCGACGATCACGACCTTCACGTCGCCGCTGCAGGCGCTCGTATGGCTCGAACGCGCAAGCGTCGATGTCGTGATATCCGACTATCGGATGCCGGAGATGGACGGCGCATCGTTCCTCGCGCGCGTCAGGGAAAGCCAGCCGGATTCGGCTCGCATCATCATGAGCGCGTGCTCGGATATCGACGGGATCGTCCGCGCCGTGAACCACGCGGGCATCTTTCGTTTCGTGAGCAAGCCCTGGTCGGATCCCGATCTCAAGGCAGCGATCCTCGAGGTGCTCGCGCACCGCAGACTGTTGCTCGAGAATCGGCTGCTTGCCGATGAAGTGCGCGCGCAACGCGACGTCATCGTTCGCCAGAAGCTCGAGCTCGAGCGTCTCGAGCGTGAATCGCCGGGGCTCACGAAGGTGCGCTGGACCGAGGATGGCGGCGTGCTGCTCGAAGATTAGGAAGCACGCCTTGAACCCTAGCGATGGCAAGGAGACGACGATCGATTCAGGCGCAAGCGACGGCGGCAGGATCACCGACCTCGCCTGGATCTCGGCACTCTACGAGTTCGGGCACAAGGCGGCCAATGGCGTCGATCCGCAGCGGGTGTTGCAGGAGATCCTCGAGCACATCGTGCGCGGGTTCGACGCCGAAAGCGGCTCGATCGCGCTGATCGTCGACGGGACCACCGACCAGCTCGAGCTTGCGGCGGGAACCGATCTCCCGCCGGGATTGATCGGCAGCATGCTGCCGCGCGGGACCGGCGTGTTCGGCCACGTCGTCGAAACCGGCCACCCGGTGCTCGTCAACGGCAACGCGGCCGAAACGGGTCTGCCGCTTCGCGGATCGAAGGAGCGGCAGCGCACGACCCATTCGGCGATGTGCTGGCCTCTTAGCGTCGCGGGGCGCACCATCGGCGCGCTCGCTGTCAACCGCGCGGAAAGCAGGCCGCGCTACACGCGCGGCGATCTCGACCACGGACAGGCTGTGACCGGACTGCTCGCGCTCGTCATGGCCAACCATCGGCTGCACGTCGAGCGCGAGAATCGCATCCTGGAGCTTTCCACGCTGAACGCGACCATGCAGCGAATCAACGCGATGCTCGAGGATGCGCAAAATCAGGTGATCCAGTCGGAAAAGCTCGCCTCGATCGGACAGATGGCGGCTGGCGTCGCGCACGAAATCAACAATCCGCTCGCGTTCGCCTTGTCGAACCTCGGCTCGCTTTCATCACACCTGTCGAGGCTTTTCGAGCTGCTCGATGCTTACGTGGCGGCAGACGAAGCGATGCAGCCCGAAGCTGCCGAGCTTTCGCTCGCACGCAAGCTTCGGCACGAGACCGATATCGCGTTTCTCAACCAGGACAGCGCGCAGATCGTCAGCGAGTCGCGCGAGGGACTGCTTCGCGTCAAGCGCATCGTCCAGGATCTTCGCGACTTCTCGCGAGGCGCGGGGCAGGAGCTGCGCCAGCGGGTCGATCTGCACGCGGCGCTCGACAGCACGCTCAACATCGTTCGTAACGAGCTCAAGTACAAGGCCGACATCGTGCGCGACTACGGCACGATGCCGGAAGTCGAATGCGTGCCGTCACGGCTCAACCAGGTGTTCCTGAACCTGCTCGTCAATGCAGGGCAGTCGATCGACGGCAATGGGACGATCACGATCGCTACGGGGGCCGACGAGCACGAGGCGTGGGTGTCGATCGCGGACACCGGCTGCGGCATCGCCGCCGAGAACATGAATCGGATCTTCGATCCGTTCTTCACGACGAAGCCGGTGGGCCAGGGTACGGGGCTCGGCCTGTCGGTGTCGCACTCGATCGTGCGAAAGCACGGTGGCCGCATCGACGTGCAAAGCGAGGTCGGGCGCGGCTCGCGTTTTACCGTGCGGCTGCCGCTTGCCACTGACACGTCGTTCGCGATGCCGTCCGAGGAACCGCAGAAGCGCGCGGCGTAGCGTCGGCCGCCGCTAAAGCGAGCGCGGACGCGCGTCCTTCGCGCGCCCGCTCGATCGACTGCGACGAGGTTATCGCCGTGCGCGGCCGCGCTCTTCCTGACGTCGCGTCTCGCGATGCGACCTCGACCCGCTGCCGCTCCGCTGCGCGTTCGCTTGCTGCTCTTCCGACTCGTTTTCCGCCTGTTGCGCGCCGTTGCTCGCCGATTGCATCGTGCGCTCCGCGGAATGCGAACTCTCGTTCGCGCTTTCCGACGCGGATTCGGACATGTCGCGCAACTCCTGCATGCGCCGATCGCGGTGCTCGCGATCCTCGTCCTGGCCCTCGTCTTCAAACGCTTGCTGCGCAATCCCTTGCGCCTGATCGGCTTCGGCGGCCGCGATCTGCTCGATCTCGCGCAATCCTTCCTCCGTGTGCCGACCTATTTGCTCCATTTGCGCGCGAACCTGCTCGGTGATGCCGATGGTCTGCTGCTCGGCGAGACGGCCGAGCTGACGCTGCACCTCGACGACCGTCTCGCGCGCCTGTCGCGCTGCGTTCAACATCTGCTCGGCGCTCGCGCTGAAGAGGCG
>DATFCW010000398.1:0-3226 GCA_035252665.1 Casimicrobiaceae bacterium
CGCGCACACGGCCGATCCGCGCGAGATCATCGAGTTCGACTGCGGCCCCTGACCGGCGCGCGGACCGCGCGGCCGGTCGTTTGGCACAGCCCGTGCATTCCGGGCCGCATGAGGCGTCCCAGGGTCCCTTGGCGGTGCAAACGCCGCGTCGCCGCCGCATGGGCGGCCGCGGCGCTGCCGCTTTGCGCGCTCGCCGAGCCGTTTTACGGCGCCGATGTGCGCGTCGCGCATGACGACAACCTGACGCTCGCCTCGGCCTCGGCCGACCGGCTTGGCGACACCTTTGCCACCGCGGCCGGGCATCTTGGCCAGTTCCTGGTGCTCGAGAACGACGACAGCGTGTCGGTGCAGGCCGGCGCGCACGCCAGCGCCTATGCGCGCTATTCGCTGCTCGATGCCGTATCGATCGACGCGTCGGCGCAATATCGGCGAAAGCTCGGGCTTGGGCTCACGGCGCCATGGATCCTGTTGCGCATCGGCGCGCGCCACGATGATGTGCGCGACGACATCCGCGACAGCGATCTGCTGTCGATCTCGTTCGAGACCGGGCTTCGCGTCAACGAGCGTCTCGACGTGAGCGGCGGTTACGTGCACGATCGGCGCTTCGCGGAAAATGCGCAGCCCGTGGTGCCGGGCATCTCCGGCGCGATTTACGACAACGAAGGCGACACTGTTTTCGCCCGCGCCGGTTATGCCGCCGCTCCAAGCGTGCTCGTCGACTGCGAGCTTCGCGTGCGCCGCGGCGACGTGGTGGCGACGACGCCCGAAAGCCTGCCGATCTTTCTCGCGTCGAGCGCAATCGCGGCGGATCCGGCGTTCGGGCCCGACCGCTACGGCTATCGCGTGCGCGGCACGACGCGAAGCGCATCGCTCGCGATGAGCTACGCGATCGACGAGCGCTCCGCGCTCAACGTCGGCTATACGTTCGCGTGGACCAGCGCGCCGGCCGGCCTCGATTACCGCTCGAACACCGTGTCCGCTTCGTTCGTATGGCGCTACTGATGAAACCGCGAGCCGGGCTAAGACGCGGCATTGCATGCGTGGCTTCGCTCGCAGCGCTCGCTGCCTCAATTGCGTTCGCGCAGGCGCCCGCATCGATTCACGCGATCATCACCGACAGCCAAGGGCACGCGCTTGCCGACGCGGTCGTCGTCGCGGCGCCGGTCGACCCCTCGGTGATCGCGAACGCCAAGCCGCACGCCGAGTCGCTCGATCAGATCGACAAGGAGTTCGTGCCGAAAGTGAAGCCGGTGTTCGTGGGATCGACGGTCGCCTTCCCCAATCACGACAACGTGCGCCATCACGTCTACTCGTTCTCGCCCGCGAAACACTTCGAGCTCCCGCTCTACGCCGGCGTGCCCGCGCAGCCGATCCTCTTCGACAAGCCGGGCGTCGTCGTGCTCGGCTGCAACATTCACGACTGGATGATCGGCTACATCTACGTGTCGGAATCGCCGTTTTTCGCGAAGACGGATGCGAGCGGAACGGCGACCATCGGCGGGCTGCCGCCGCAGGCATTCTTCGTTCGCGTCTGGCACCCGCAGCTGATCGGCGCCGAAGCCGACACGCGACGCGAGGTGACGCTTGCTCCCGGAAAGAGCATCGAGCTGCGATTTGCGATCGCGATCGCGCCAGCGGCGCGCGTGCGCCGCGCGCCGGGCGTCGACCACGCGAGTCACTACTGAGACGGTCTCTGACCCTGCTTACACGCCGACGGCGCGACGCATGGATGCCGACAGCGTCTGGCGCGAGCGCTCGTAATCGGCCCAGGGATCGCTCGCGCGCGTTCGCACGATCATCGCGACGTTGTCGATGTTGAAGCGCTCGCCGCGAACGTCGTGGTCGAGATCGCTCCATGCGATCGGCATGGACGCGGGCAAGCCGGCGCGGGCGCGCAGCGAATAGGCAGCGACAGTCGTTGCGCCCTCGCCGTTGCGAAGATAGTCGACGAACACACGCCCGGTGCGCGCCTCCTTCGCGGCGTTCGCGACGAACAGGTTCGGCGCGCGCTCGACCAGCAGCTCGGCGATCGCATGCGCGAATTCGCGCGTCTCGAGCCACGTATGGCGGCGCGTGATCGGGAGCACGAAATGCAGTCCCTTGCCGCCCGTCGTCTTCAGGAACCAGCGCAAATCGAGGTCTTCGAGAAGCGCCCGCACGTGCTCGGCGGCCTCGCGCAGCGAAGACCATGGAAGATCGGGATCCGGATCGAGATCGATGGTGATCCGATCCGGTCGCTCGAGGCGCGGGAAGCTCGCGCCCCATGTGTGGAATTCGTACGTGCCGTTCTGCACCGCGCGGACGATATCGGCAATGTCGGAGAAGCGCATGAACGGCGGCGAAGCTTCGTCGTCGTCGTGTTCGCGCAGCGGATGCTTCTGAAAAAAGCAGTCGTCGAAACTTCCTTCGAGACACTTCACGACGGCGATCGGTCGCGGCGCGATCTCGCGCACGATGAGCGGGCCCATCGCTTCGTGATAGCGAACAACGTCGAGCTTGGTATGGCCCGGCGCGGCGGCGATCGGCCGCTCCGCGTTGCTGATGACCACACCCGCGATGTCGAGCGCAGGCGGCGCGTGCCGCGCGAGGGCGGCGTGTCGGGCGCGCATCGTGGCTTTTGGCTGCATTGGCATGCCTTGGCGCAAGGCGCGTACCATGCAGAAAGTGATCGGCGATTCAGTTACTTGAATACGCCTCGCCAAGACCCTCTCGCAAGCTTTACCGGCGCTGCCATGCACAATTTGCCGCCCGTTCACGAAGGTTGCCCGATCAGGGATATTTCCATTACGCTTGGGTATCGAAACGTGCAGGGAAAGGAATACGGAACATGGCAAGCGAACCAGCCGTTCGAACGGCGGATGCCGCGATGGATCCGGCGTCGCTGTACCGCGAGGAAATCTATACGGATCGCAGGATCGGAACGTTGCGCGTGCTGCTGCCGGTGAAACCCGATGGCACGCCCGACACGCTTCGTCGCACCGTGTACCAGGGCGAAGCGCAATTGATGACAAACGTCGGGCCGCTGCCGATCAGCTTCGATATCGACGCGAACAGCCTCGCCGATGCGGTTTCGAAATACGCCGAGGCGACCAAGGCAGGCGTCGAGCGCGCGATGCGCGAGCTGCAGGAGATGCGGCGCCAGGCATCGTCTTCGATCGTTCTTCCGCCCGCGGGCGCAACGCTCGGGCCCGGCGGAACGCTCGGAGGCGGAGGGAAGATTCAGATT
>DATFCW010000399.1:0-4732 GCA_035252665.1 Casimicrobiaceae bacterium
GTCGCCGATGCCCTGTCCGACGAGTGCGTCACGGTCGCCATCAACGGCACGGCCGACGAAGCGGACCTCGTACGTGCGGTGCTAAGCCGCATGCGACGCGACGCGATCGATCTTTGCGGCAAGCTTTCTCTCGGCGGACTCGCGGGACTCATGTCGCGCGCCGCGGTCGTGGTCGGCAACGACACGGGACCACTCTATCTCGCCGAAGCGGTGGGCGCAGCGACCGTTGGCGTCTACTGGCTCACCAACCTGTCGATCTCCGGGCCACCCACGCGAATGCGCCATCGCTACGCCATGTCGGAGCGTGTCGAATGCCCAGTCTGCGGCAAATCGAATCTCGACGAGCGTTGCGAGCACGAAGACTCGTTCGTCGCCGATGTCGCCGTCGAAGACGTGCTCGCACCCGCGCTCGAGCTGCTAGCTGCCGAACGCCGCTCGGTGTCGTCGAGCAGTTTCGTGGCTCCGCGCAACACCGCGTCAACTTCGACGCCACGGGGATCGTAGACCGTGTGGTGCAGGCGCGCCTCGAGCGGCGCCCAGCGCGTCGGATCGGTCGCGAAGAAAATCACGACGCTCGGCACACCGACGCCCACCGCGACGTGCGATACGCCGGTGTCGTTCGTGACCAGCATTCGCGCGTTGGCAAAGAGCGCGGCGAGCGCTCCGATCGAGACCGACGATGCGAAGTTGTGGCTGGGTCTTCGCATCGCGCGCGCCACCGCGTCGGTGATCGGCCGCTCCGCATTCGAGCCCGTCAGCACGATTTCGTAGCCGCGCTCGAAAAGCGCATCGCCGATGCGCGCGAAGCGCTCGGCCGGCCAGCGTTTTGCGGCATCGCGTGCGCCGGGATGCAGGCAGATGTAACTCCGCCGCCAAAGCCCCGAGGCACCTGGCAGCGAGGCGAGCTCGACGCCATCGTCACGCGTGATCGGAAATTCGAGCGCGTCTCCTGCCGACTCCGCGCCGACCAGCTCGACGAGCCTCATGTTTCGCCTGATCTCGTGCAGATGCGTCGGATACGCCGCGAACGTTCCCCTCCAAGGCGGCTTGGCCCCGAGGCGATGAAAGCCCCGCAATGCGGCGCGCGCCGAGTTTCGCGACAACTGAATTCGTGTGCACGCCGTCGCCGTGCATCTGCAGCGCGAGATCGAAGTGCCGCGCGGCGACGTCGGCAAAAAAGGCCGGTAAGCGGGCAACGTCGGGCGCCTGCTCGGGCAGGCCCGGCGCGCCCGGAAACGCGACGAAGTCGTCGAGGTAGTGCGAAAAGCGCGCGACGAAGCGTCGCGCCCACGGCAAACCGATCAGCGTGATCCGTGCGCGTGGAAGGCTTCGGCGAAGCGCGCGCAGCGCCGGCACCGCGCACAGCAGATCGCCGAGCTGCAATGCTCGAAAGACCGCCACCGATCGACACGCCTCGGTGGGAAAGGCCGCGTCGTCGACCGCATCGGTGCCGCAAACGCGCGATCGACAGTCCATCGACGTTGCTCGCGCAAACCGCGCGCCAGAATGCCATGCGCGGTCGCTTTTTTTCGTCTGCGACAATCGGGCGGCCGCCTTGCCTCTTGTCCCCCCTTGCAACGCACCGTCCTCATCCCGCTGATCGTCGCCTGTGCCCTGTTCATGGAGAACATGGACTCGACGGTCATCTCGACGTCGCTGCCCGCGATCGCGAAAGACATCGGCGAAAACCCGCTCGCGCTCAAGCTCGCGCTCACGTCATATCTCGTGAGCCTCGCCGTTTTCATTCCGATCAGCGGCTGGGTCGCCGACCGCTTCGGCTCGCGCAGCGTCTTCGCATGGGCCATCGTCGTCTTCATGGGCGGCTCGCTGCTCTGCGCGGCGTCGCCAGGCCTAGCGGCGTTTGTGATCTCGCGCTTCGTGCAGGGAATCGGTGGCGCGATGATGGTGCCGGTGGGCAGGCTCGTGCTCATGCGTGCGATTCCGAAGCGCGACTATGTCGCAGCACTCAACTACCTGACGATTCCCGCGTTGCTCGGGCCGGTCAGCGGGCCCGCGATCGGTGGCGCGATCACGCTCTATGTTCACTGGCGCTTCATCTTCATCGTCAACATTCCGATCGGAATCCTTGGAATTTATCTGGTGCTTCGGCATATCCCGAACATTCGGGAAACGGAAGTGCCGGCGTTCGACATGCGCGGCTTCGCGCTGACCGCTGTCGGACTGTCGGTGCTGATGCTCGGCTTCTCGGCGCTTGGCGGCCATCTGCTGCCGGTGCCGATCGCGCTCGGATGCATGGGCGCCGGCGCCATCGCGGTCGCGCTTTACGTCGTTCACGCACGGCGCACGCTGCACCCGGTGCTCGACCTGCGGCTGCTGCGGCTCACGACGTTCTGGCATGGCATCGTAGCCGGCAGCATCTTTCGCGCAGGCCTCGGCGCGACGCCATTCCTGCTGCCGCTCCTCTTTCAGTTGGGCTTTGGCCTCAATCCGCTGCAATCCGGTCTTCTGACGTGCGCGACCGCGATCGGCGCGATGTTCATGAAGACGCTCACGGTCTTCATCCTGCGGCGTTTCGGCTTTCGCACCGTGCTGTCGATCAATGGCATCGCCGCATCGGCGAGCGTTGCCGCGTACGGTCTCTTTTCGTCGACGACGCCGCATGTGGTGATTGTCGCCGTGCTTCTCCTCTCGGGATGCCTGCGCTCGCTTCAGTTCACTGCGCTCAACGCGATTGCGTTCGCCGACATCGCGCCGTCCAACATGAGCCGTGCCGCGAGCTTTTCGAGCATGGCGCAACGCCTGTCGCAAAGCGCAGGCATTGCCACGGGCGCTTATTTGTTGCAGCTATCGAGCGACGCGCAGGGTCACGCCTCGATCGTCGCCACCGATTTCTGGCCGGCATTTCTCGGCATCGCGTTGATCTCGGTCGTGGCGCCACTGCTGCATTTGCGATTGCCGTCCGGCGCGGGAATCGAGGTGTCGGGACACCGAACGCGCAGCGCGTAGAAGAGCGCTATCGCCTCATCGCTCGCCACACGCGCTCGGGCGTGAGCGGCATCTGCAGCGTGCGAGCCTGCTTCGCGAAACCGTTACGCGCGAGCGCATCCGCGACTGCATTGACGATCGTCGGCGTCGCGCCAATCGTGCCGAGCTCGCCCACGCCCTTCACGCCCATCGGGTTCGTCCGACACGGCGACGATTCGTCCATCGTCGTCTCGAAGCTTCCGATCATCCGCGCACGTGGCATCGCATAATCCATGAAGCTCGCGGTGAGCGCCTGCCCCGATTCGGCGTCGTAGACGAAATGCTCGCAGAGCGCCTGTCCGACGCCCTGCAACGCGCCGCCTTCGAGCTGACCGACGACGACCATCGGATTGACGACGCGGCCCACGTCGCTGACCGACCAGTACGAATCGAGCTCGATCGCGCCGGTTTCCGGATCGATCTCGAGCTCGCAGACGTGGCATCCGTTCGGCCAGCTCGCGGCGCCGACGCTGCTCGTCGACGAGACGACGATCCGCTCGCCCGCCTCGCGCTTCGCGAGATCGAACAGGCCAATCCTCCGATCGGTGCCTGCAATCGCGAAGACGCCATCGCGATACTCGATGTCGGCGAGCGCCGCTTCGAGCGCGCTGGCCGCCAGCTTTCGCACTTCGTTCACCGTGCGCTCGGACGCGACGCGCACCGCCGAGCCGACGACGAAGAGCGAGCGCGAACCCGCGCTGCCGAAGCCTGTCGCCCGGTCGGTGTCTCCGAAGCGCACGTCGATGCGCTCGTGCGGCACGCCGAACACGTCGACGGCAAGCTGCGTGAACGTCGTGGCCAGGCTCTGTCCCATCGCCTGCGCAGCGCAAAAGATTTCGATGCGTCCGGCCGCCGTGACGGTGACGTCGACGGTTTCCTCGAACACGTCCGCACCGGTCCATTCGAGAAATGTCGCGATGCCCTGCCCGCGCAATCTTCCCCGACGCTTCGATTCGCCGGCGCGCGCGTCGAACCCATGCCAATCTGAGAGCGCGAGCGCGCGATCCATCACCTTCGCGAACTGCCCGCTGTCGTACGTCTTGTCCATCGGATTGGTGTACGGCATCTGCTGGGGACGGATCATGTTGCGCCGGCGAAGCTCGGTGCGCTCGATGCCCGTTTCGCGCGCGGCCTCGTCCATCAGGCGCTCGATGATGTAGATCGCTTCCGGCCTGCCCGCGCCCCGGTACGGACCGACGGGCAACGTATGCGTGAGCACGGCCTTGATGCCGATGTCGATCGTCGCGATGTCGTAGATGCTCGTCGACACCCAGGGTCCGATCAAAAGCTGGATCACGACACCCGCGGGCGTCGCATAGGCGCCGACGTTCGCGAGCGATGCGACGCGAAGCGCAAGAACGCGCCCGTTTGCGTCGAGCGCGAGCTCGGCGCGCGTCTGCACGTCTCGTCCATGGCCGGCACCGAGAAACTCTTCGATCCGCTCCGCGGTGAAGCGTACGGGACGCTTGAGCGAGCGCGTTGCGAAGGCGACGACGACATCCTCGGGATAGAGGCTTGTCTTCATGCCGAAGCCGCCACCGACATCGCCAACCACCACGCGCATGCGGTCGTTCGCCATACCGAGCACATCGCAAAGCTCGTCGCGAAGGCCCGTCGGCGTCTGGCAGCTTGCGCGAAGCGTGAGGCGGCCAGCTTTCGGATCGAAGCTCGCGAGCGTCGAGCGCGGCTCGATCGCGGATGGCGCGACGCGCTGATTCACGAGGTCGAGCACGACCACATGCTTCGC
>DATFCW010000400.1:0-6203 GCA_035252665.1 Casimicrobiaceae bacterium
AACCTGGGCAGCGGCAACCTCGGTTCGGGGAACCTCGGCAGCGGCAACCTCGGTGCGGGCAACCTCGGTTCCGGCAACCTCGGCAGCGGCAACCTGGGTGCGGGGACGAACAAGGGCAGCGGCAACCTTGGCAGCGGGAACCTTGGCAGCGGGAATCTCGGCAGCGGCAATCTTGGCGCGGGCAACCTCGGCTCGGGGAATCTCGGCAGCGGCAACCTCGGCGCGGGTAACCTCGGCGCGGGCAACCTCGGCAGCGTGAACGGCGCCACAGCGCAATAGCCGCCTTCGCAGTACACGACAAACAATGCCGCCGGCCTCGTGCCGGCGGCTTGCTTTTTGTCGCTCACCGCTTATGCTTCGGCAGCCCCCGGAGGGGAGGGAGGAGTCGCGTGCGCGGCCGAATCTGTCTTTTGCTGCTGTTCGTTCTGTTCGGGGTGAATTCCTCGGCCAAGGCTGACGACACGAGTCCGCTCGGCATCGACTCGGTCGCTACGCCGGCATTGCACCTCTTTTACTACGATTCGCTGCGCTACCTCGTGCCGCACGCGGTGCGCACGTTCACCAACTCGCGCGATTGGCAAATCCGGATGTTCGATTGGAAGCCGTCGGAACCCACGACGGTTCTGTTGCAGGATTTTGCCGACTACGGCAATGCCGCGACCTATGCCGTCCCGCGCGGAACCATGGTCTTCGACGTCGCGCCGCTGTCGCATGCGTTCGAGACCTTTCCCGCGGTCGAGCGCATGTTCACGCTGATGAACCACGAGCTGATTCACGTCGTGCAAAGCGACATCGCAAACGACGAGGATCGTCGCTGGCGTCGCTTCTTTCTTGGCAAGGTGGGGCCGCGTCCCGACAACCCCGAAACGCTGCTTTACAGCTACCTCACGGTCCCGCGCTTCACTGCGCCGCGCTGGTACTCGGAGGGCACGGCGGTGTTCTTCGAGACGTGGATGGATGGCGGGATCGGCCGCGCGCAGGGTGGCTACGACGAGATGGTCTTCCGTGCGATGGTGCGCGACGGCGCGCACTTTTACGACCCTTTGGGACTGGCGTCGCGCGGTCAGCAAGTCGACTTCCAGGTGATCGTGAATGCCTATCTCTACGGCACGCGATTCGTCACGTGGCTCGCCTACGTCTACTCGCCCGAGAAGGTCATCGAGTGGCTGAAGCGTGACGAGGGGAGCAAGCGCTACTACTCCGATCAGTTCGAGCACGTCTTCGGGTTGCCGCTCGAGAAGGCATGGCAGGACTGGATACGTTTCGAGCAGGACTTCCAGCAGGCCAACTTGGCGGAAGTCCGCAAATATCCGATCACGCCGCACCACGATCTCGTCAAGAGCTCGCTCGGCTCGGTGTCGCGCACGTTCTACGACGACAAGACGGGCATTCTCTACGGAGGATTTCGCTATCCCGGCACCGTCGAGTTCGTCGGCGCGTTGAACACGAAGACCGGCGAAGTGCGACAACTGGCCGAGATCAAGCGCGCGATGCTCTATCGCGTCACGTCCTTCGCATTCGACCCTAAGACGGGCACGGCCTTCTACACCGACGACAATCGCGGATACCTGTCGTATCGCGACTTGATGGCGGTGGACGTGCATACCGGCGAGAAGCGAATGCTGATCGAGAATGGGCGCATCGGCGAAATCGCGTTCAACCCCATCGACGGCTCGTTGATGGGCGTGCGGCATGCCAACGGCCTTGCGACGCTCGTGTACATACCGCGTCCCTACGACCGCTGGTACGAAGTCCACACGTTTCCGTATGGCGAGATTCCCTACGATCTCGATATCTCACCGGATGGCAAGCTGCTGTCCGGGTCGGTCGAGGAAGTCAATGGCGACCAGTTCGTCCGCGTATGGCAAATGGCGAAGGTGCTGAACAAGGACGTAACGCCCATTTCGCAATTTCGATTCGGCCAATCCGTTCCGGAAAGCTTCGTGTTCTCAAAGGATGGCCGCTACCTCTACGGCAGCAGCTATTACACCGGAGTGTCGAACATCTTCCGCTACGAGGTGGCGACCGGCGACGTCGAGGCGATGTCGAACGCGGAAAGCGGCTTTTTCCGTCCCCTTCCGCTGCCCGACGGTCGAATGGTCGTGCTGAATTACACGGCGGACGGTTTCGTGCCGGCGATCATCGAGCCGCGTGTGCTGAAGGACGTCAGTGCGATCCGGTTCCTCGGCGCGCAGGTCGTCGAGAAGTATCCGGAAATCAAGACGTGGGCGGTGCCTCCGCCGAGCACGGTCGATGACGAGAAAATCACGAAGCCCACCGGTCCTTACAAGCCGCTCGCGCGTCTCACCGTGCCAAACGCGTACCCGGTGCTGCAGGGATACAAGAACGACATCGGGTTCGGTTATCGCCTGAATCTCGAGGACCCGCTCGCGTTTGCGAGCTTCGGCATCACGGCAGCGTATACGCCGACGGGAAAGCTCTCCACCGACGAGCGCTCGCATGTGGACATTGTCGGACGCTATCTCAACTGGCGCGGCGAGCTTGCATGGAACAAATCCGATTTCTATGACCTGTTCGGACCGACGAAAGTCAGCCGAAAGGGATTCGCGGGAAAGCTCGGCTACGACCAGCTCCTGATGTACGACGAGCCGCGCAGGCTCACGTTATCGTACGACGCCGAGTACTACGACCACATCGATACTTTGCCCAACGCGCAGAACGTCGGAACGCCATTCACACGCCTGCTGGTCGGCAAGCTCGGCCTGCACTACACCGACGTACGCAGCTCGCTCGGCGCTGTCGATGACGAGAAGGGCATTCTGTGGAATGCCGTGTTCAAGGCGAGCCGCGTGCCGATCGAGACCGCCACGCAAATCTACGGCAACTTCGATTACGGATTTCAGCTTCCGATTCCGCACTCGTCGATCTGGCTCCGCACATCGGCTGGGGCCTCGAGCGGCCGTCGTGATGATCCGGTCGCGAACTTTTATTTCGGCGCATTCGGCAACAACTACGTCGATAATGGCACCATCAAGCGCTATCGCGATTACGATTCGATGCCGGGTTTCGGCATCGACGAGATCAGCGGAAAGAATTTCGGGCGAGAGCTCGTCGAATGGGATCTTCCGCCGGTCGTCTTCGAGTCGCTCGGAACGCCGGCCTTCTATCTCAATTGGCTACGGCCGGCGGTATTCGCCGCGGCCCTGTGGACCGACCCAACCGATCGCACGCGCCGAAGCGACTACCAGTCGATCGGTGCGCAAGCCGACCTGCGTTTCAGCGTGCTCCACTGGTATGACATGACGCTGTCGGTCGGCTATGCGGTCGGTTTCCGCGGCATGCATCGAAGCGGCGACGAGTTCATGATCTCGCTCAAGATCCTCTGATCGTTCGGCAGTGAGCGCCGTCGCTGTTCTCGCGCACGTTCTCATCGGCATCCTGCCGGTGCTGAGCTTCCTCGCGGCGCTTTTGTATCTCGACAGCTACAAGCTCGTGAAGATGCGGCTCGTGATCGCCGTCATCGCGTCCGGGTTCGTGGCGGCGATCGTCTGCTACTTCGTCAACGGCGAGCTGCTGCGTGCAACGGGCATCGACTTCGCGCGCTACAGCCGCTACATCGCGCCGGTCATCGAGGAGCTCGCGAAGGCGTCGATCGTCGTCGTGCTGATTCGCTCGCATCGGGTCGGATTTCTCGTCGATGCGGCGATCCTGGGCTTCGCGGTCGGAAGCGGTTTTGCGATCGTCGAGAACCTCTACTATCAGCATCTCGTGCCGGATGCGAGCGTCGGCACGTGGATCGTGCGCGGCTTCGGCACGGCCATAATGCACGGCGGATGCACGGCGATCTTCGCGTTGATCGGCTTGTCGCTGCGCGAGCGGGCGGCGCGTGCCTCAGCGGCGCTGTTCGTGCCGGGATTCATCGCGGCGGTCGTGTTGCATTCGGCTTACAACCATGCTTTCGTCTCGCCGATGCTCGCGACGCTGGCGGTGATCGTCGTGCTTCCGCCGCTTCTTTTCTTCGTGTACCAGAAGAGCGAGCAGGTGACTGCAACCTGGCTTGGCGCCGGCTTCGACGAGGACGCGAAGATGCTCGAGTCGATCACGTCGGGACACTTCGCCGATTCGCCGGCGGGCCGTTACCTCTCGACGCTCAAATCGCGCTTCGAGGGACCGGTCGTGGCCGATCTTCTTTGCTACCTGCGCCTTCACGCCGAGCTCGCGCTTCGCGCCAAAGGGCTCCTGATGCTGCGCGAAAGCGGTTTCGATGCGCGGATCGACGAACCGACGCGCGCGAAACTGGTCGAGCTGCGTTACCTGGCGCGAAGCATCGGCAGGATCGGGCAGCTCGCGATGAAGCCGCTGCTGCAGGCGGGCGACCGCGAAATCTGGCAGTTGCGAATGCTCGAAGGCGAACCGACGGAGGTCGTTGCGCCGACCGATGCGCGTTAGTTCGGCGGACCGTTCCGCTCGCCACCGGCGTCGCGTGCGAGTTGCAAGCGCTCGGCGACGACGCGCTCGAGCACATCGGCCGAATATGGCTTCATCAGCGCCATCGCGCCGCACTCGGTCAATGCCTCCACCGCGCTCGTATAGCCGGTGCAGAAGATGACCGGCAATCCGGGACGAAGCTCGTGCAGCCGTTCCGCGAATTCGAGGCCGTCGATGTCCGGCATGACGACATCCGAGAACACGAGATCCACGCCCGCGCCTTCCTCGATCCGCTCGAGTGCTTCGCCGGCCGAGCCGACGAGCGACACGTCGCAGCCGAACGTTTCGAGAAGCTTGCCCGCCGCTTCCGCGCCGTCGCTGTCGTCGTCGACGACGAGGACACGCGCGCCTTTGGTGATCGGATTGGAACGTTTCGCGAGATTGGACATTCGGAAAACTCCGTGGCTGCCGCCAACGATGGAAAAATATACCGCTGATCGCGATGCCGCGCCATGTTGTACAAATTACAAAGCGCGACCGGCGCGGGGACTGTCATTTGCCTCTACGCGATGGGACAATTGAGCGCTCAGCGCCGGGGGTAACGCTTTCACCCGTTTTGGGGTCGGAGACGAAACTCGCAAACGCGATGAAATTCGCCGCAACGCCGGCGTGAGTTTCGTCTCTGACCCCAGACTGGTTACGCAACGCTGCAATTCCAAGCCGCGATTCGCGCAATCCCGAAGGAGCACCGCCATGCATGTCGTCGAGCGTCCGCTCAAGTCGGCCGAACCCATTACGGTCATCCTCGATGCGCTCACCGCACTCAAACGCGGCGATGCGTCGATTCGCCTTCCCGCGGAATGGCACGGTGCGCTTGGTCGCGTCGCCGATGTCTTCAACGACGTCGTCGAGCACAATCAGCGGATGGCGCAGGAGCTCGAGCGTCTGTCGAAGGTCGTCGGCAAGCAGGGCAAGCTCGCGAGACGAGGCAACGTCGGTGAGGTGAGCGGGTTCTGGGCGACGTCGATCGATTCGGTGAATCAGTTGATCGACGACCTCGTGCATCCGACGAGCGAGACGGCGCGCGTGATCGGCGCCGTCGCGAAGGGCGACCTGTCGCAGACGATGGCGCTCGAAGTCGATGGCGAGCCCTTGCAGGGTGAATTCCTGCGCACCGCGAAGACCGTCAACACGATGGTCGATCAGCTCGGCTCATTTGCCGCCGAAGTCACGCGTGTCGCACGCGAAGTGGGCACCGAAGGCAAGCTCGGCGGACAGGCGAAGGTGAAAGGCGTCGCCGGCACTTGGAAGGACTTGACCGACAGCGTCAACTCGATGGCCGGCAACCTCACGGCCCAGGTGAGAAACATCGCCGACGTGACGACCGCCGTCGCCACGGGCGACTTGTCGAAGAAGTTCGCCGTCGACGTCAAGGGTGAGTTCCTCGAGCTCAAGAACACGATCAACACGATGGTGGATCAGTTGCGCTCGTTCGCCTCCGAAGTGACGCGCGTCGCGCGCGAGGTCGGCACCGAAGGCAAGCTCGGCGGACAGGCGCGCGTCGAGGGCGTGTCGGGTACGTGGAAGGATTTGACCGACAGCGTGAACTTCATGGCCGGCAACCTGACCGGGCAGGTGCGCAACATCGCCGACGTGACCAAAGCTGTCGCGAGCGGTGATTTGTCGAAGAAGATCACGGTCGACGTGAAGGGCGAGATCCTCGAGCTCAAGAACACGATCAACACGATGGTCGATCAGCTCGGATCATTCGCGTCCGAGGTCACGCGCGTGGCGCGCGAGGTCGGCACCGAAGG
>DATFCW010000401.1:0-3506 GCA_035252665.1 Casimicrobiaceae bacterium
CGAGCGGCATCCGTGGCGCGAACTCCGCTTCCAGCAACGCGAGCTCGGGCAGCACGCCGGCGTCGAGCAACTGCGCCAAGCGCTGCGCCAGGGCCGCTTCACAGGCACCGCGAATCGCCAGCTCGAGCAATCCCACCATCATGTCAGTAGGAACCCAATAATCCCCACTTGCGGGAATTGAATTTTCCCCACCCATCATCGATAGGAGATCGTAGATGGAAGAGAATCAAGTGCAGGTGGAACAGAAGGCGGTCGGCGTGCCGGGTAACGTCGCCGTGTCCGAATTGGGCACGGAGATGCCGGTGATCAGTAGAGAGCGATGGGAGGCGATTCAGCGCATGCGTAGCGAAGGGCAGTCGGTTTCGCAGATTGCCCGGTGTACGGGACTGGATCGCAAAACGGTGCGCAGTTGCATGCGCAAAGCGGAGTGGTCGCCGTATCGGCGCAAGCCGGTGTCGGAGACGCTGCTCGCAGTACACGAGGCGTGGCTCGCGCAGCGCGCGCCGGAAGTGAATTACTCGGCGCGCATCCTCTATCAGGAATTGCGGGCGAGCCGAGATTACGCCGGCGGGTACGACACCGTGCGCAATGCGGTGCGGCCGTTGCGCACGGAAGCGGCCGCCGCAGCATTGACGCAGTGCCGCTACGAAACGCAGCCCGGGGAACAGGGACAGGTCGACTGGGGCCAGGTCCGGGTACGCTTCGCCTCGGGGCCGGCGGTGGTGCATGTGTTCGTGCTGACGCTCGGCTACTCGCGTCGCGCCTGGGCGGAGGGGTACGCGAACGAGCAGCTGCCCGCGCTGCTGGCGGCCCACGAACACGCCTTCGCGCATTTTGGCGGGCGGCCCAGCGAGCTGCTGTACGACCGCATGCGGACAGTCACCGCCGATCCGAGCGAGGGGAAAGCGCGCTGGAACAGCACGTTCGAAGCGTTCGCGCGCCACTGGGGCTTCGAGCCGAGGCTATGCCGGCCCTATCGCGCACAAACGAAGGGCAAGGTCGAGTCCGGGGTGAAGTATGTGAAGCGTAACTTCATTCCGGGTCGCGTGTTTCGCGATCTCGCCGACTTCAACGACCAGCTCGTGCAGTGGCTCGCCGACATTGCCGACGTGCGCGTCCATGGCACCACACACGAGCGTCCGATCGATCGCTTTGCCCGCGAAGCGAGCGCACTCATCGCCACGCTCGATCAGCCGAGCTTCTTCCAGGCACTGCGGCGCGAGCGCGTCGTGGCCGAGGACTGGCTCGTCGCCATCGATACCAACCGCTACTCGGTGCCGTGGCGTTTGATCGGCAAGAGCGTCGCGGTGGTTCGGGTCGGCGACACCTGGCAGATCTCGCACGCCGGTGGCGTCGTTGCCCGGCATCCGATTCTCAGCGGCCGTCATCAGCTGTGCGTCGATCCGGCGCATGGCCCCGGCGCCATCGGCCGCAACGCGCGCACCCGCTTTGCCGACATCACGCCGACGGCGGCGACCACGACGCCGACGCTGCACGAGGTCGAGGTGCGGGATCTCGGCGTCTACGAGCAGATGCTCGAGGTAGCCGCATGAACGCCGCGCAATTGGAACGACTCGCCGAGTTCCTGATCAAGCTGCGGCTGTTCAAAAGCCGCGAGCGGCTAGAAGCGCTACTGCAGGACGCGGCCGCCAAGGAGCTCGCCTACAGCGATTTCCTCGAGCAGGTGCTCTCCGAGGAGGTCGCCGCCAAGACCAGCAAGAACGTGGCCATGCGCACGGCGATGGCGCGCTTTCCGTTCGTGAAGCCGCTGGAAACGTTCGACTTCGGCTACCAACCATCGATCGACAAGAAGCAGGTTCAGATGCTCGCGTCGTGCCATTTCATCGAGCACGGCGACAACGTGCTCGTACTCGGGCCACCCGGCGTCGGCAAGACGCACCTCGCGGTTGCACTTGGCTTGCGGGCGATCGAGAGCGGCTACCGGGTGTTGTTCAGCACGGCCGCAAACCTGATCACGGCGCTCACCCGTGCCCACGGCGAAGGCCGGCTCGACGAGAAGCTGAAGTTTTATACGACGCCGCGGCTGTTGATCATCGACGAGATCGGTTACCTACCGATCGACCGGCTCGGTGCCAACCTGTTCTTCCAGCTCATCAGCCGCCGTTACGAACGCGGGCCGATGATCCTGACGAGCAACCAGAGCTTCGCCGCGTGGGGCGACGTGTTCGGCGATCGCGTGATTGCGACCGCAATCCTCGACCGGTTACTGCATCACGCCGTGACGCTCAATATCCGCGGCAATTCGTATCGGCTGAAGGAGAAGTTGAAGGCCGGCCTCGTTCGAACGGAAGAGGCCGAGGCGTAACCAGGGTGGGGAATTTTCGATTCCCATATCTGGGAAAGTTTGGATTCCTCTTGACACTAGTCTCCGTGGCGATGCAACAGAAGCACGATTGCGCGCGCCGCGAAGACCGCGGGCGCTTAGCTTGCCCACGGAGACCCGACGATGCGCGAGGACGCTGTTTACCTTCAGGTAATCCTACAATGCGTGAGCAGCCTTGAAGCTGTCGAAACGTGGCTCGACAAGGCCGAGCAACACGCCGCTGCCAAGAAGTTCAATGTCGATGTCCTATTGAATGGTCGCCTTGCGCCCGACCAAAAGCCATTCATCTACCAAATTCAAAGCGCATGCGACTACATCAAGGCGGCCGCGGCTTGGCTTTCGGGGCAGGTGCCACCGAAGCACCCCGACACCGAGCAAACGATTGAGGAACTTCGCGCCCGGATTCGCAAGACTGTGGCGTTCGTCGGCAGTGTCGAGGAAGAGAAATACGCCGATGCTGGCACGCGCAGAGTAAGTCTGTCCTTTGCGCCCAAAGGCAAAGTGCTAGTTGGGTTTGACTACCTGATCCAGATGACGGTGCCGAACACTTACTTCCACCTCGCGACCGCATATTCGATCTTGCGCCACAACGGCGTCGATGTCGGCAAGATGGATTTCTTGGGGCCGATTAGCTGGGTCGACGCCTGAAGGCCGAGCAATCACTGACCACTAGACTGCCGCAACGGCCGTCACGGCATGCGCCGCCCACTGCGGCACCCGGCCTGTGACGATGGCTCGTGCTGAGAAGATTGGCGAGGCGTCACGTGTTTTCGCCGCCTTGCCGTGATCTGAACGGCGGCTTTCATGGGTATGAGTGGCTGCTACGTGGTGATGTTACGGTCTGCAACGGGTCGACACTTTCGTACGTCGGGCTTGGCACTGAGTACTTCGAGCGTCGAACTGGACTCGAGGGCCCGCGGCTCGAGATTCCTTCGCAGCCCATGAGCCATGGACCGCAAGCTCATGGATGCTTCATAAACCGCAAGTAGAACGCGCCGAACACCAGGACGATTCCCGCGTTCACCATCAGCGGTTCCCAGAACCGGTTCCTGAAGAACAGCAGATCCACGCCGACTACGACGACTGCCATGAACACGACATAAAGCACGATCGCTGCCGACCTTCCCATTTCCGTTGTCCTCGGGCGCTTGTCGCTAAGGCG
>DATFCW010000402.1:0-17070 GCA_035252665.1 Casimicrobiaceae bacterium
TGCTCGCTGACGGCGTCGCCGACAACCGTTCCGTCATCGGGCGGAACCGTTACGCTGACCGCGAGCAATTGCGGCACCGTCACCTCGGTGACGAAGAGCAGTAGCCAGATCGCGAGCAGCGGCACGACCTGGACCGATACGCTTGGCGCCAATACGGGCAGCGGCAGCCTTTCCTTCACCTACACGGTGCAAGGCAGCAGCGGAAGCGACTCGGTCGTCGTCACGGAGAGCGGCACAGGTTCGACGCCGCCGCCTCCGCCACCCGGTGGCGCGATCTCGTGCCCGGGCTACGCAACGACGCTTGCCTACACTCTGCCATGGACGTTGGCGGCGAGCGTGATTACGAAGGGGTTCAACAACAGCGCGATCGTCGTCGCAACCTTCACGACGCCCGCGACTGGTGTGGTTAGTGGCTTGGCCAACCTTTCGTCGATCGAATACGGCGATGGCAAGGCGTGGCGGACCGCGTCGCTGTCGACGCTGCCGTGCGATCTCACAGGCACGGGCTTTGGCAAGGCCGCCCGGTGGAAGGGGAACACGCAGGGTCCAAGCTTAACCTACCAGATCAACGGCATTTCGACCGGAGCGATCGTGTTGCAGCCGAACACGACGTATTACCTGAACATCATCAATCAGGACTCGCTCGGCCGGCCGTCGTGCACCACGGCGACGTGCAACATGATCATCCAGCTCACGAAGCCGTTGGGTCTGTAACTGGGCTACAGCACAGCGCGACGCGACATTTCATCGTCGCGCGATCGATGGCCCCCGCGTGGGGCCATCGTCGTTTCGGGCACTGCGAACCGCGCAAAGTGATCGCGGGCGCATCGATCCGCCGATGTGCTTCGCGCGTCAAGCTCGAACCCGGCGCAATTCGCGTCGCAATGCATAATTCGCGCTTTTCGGAAGCTTCGCGATGCGCCGTCGTCTTCTTTCAGGTTTTGTCGCAGCCGCGGTCGTCGTCGCGAGCGGCGCCTTCGCAGCGGATCTACCGCCCGACGTGCTCGTCAAGAGCCGCTGGATGGAGATCACGCGTGCCGATTACGACGCGGCCATCGCGCGCGTGCCGAAGCGATTGCGCGCCGAGTTCACGGCGAGCCCGAAGCGCGTCCAGGCAACGCTCGACAACCTGGTGATCGTCAAGACGCTTGCCGCGCAGGCGAAGGCGCACGGAACGCAGCCGATCGAGGCATCGCCGAAGGGCGTCGGCACCGAGGAAGAGCGATCGCTCGCCGCCGGCGAGCTCATGCGTATTCGCACCGACGCCGAGCATGCGTTCGATACGCAGAAGGCGGCGTTCGAGCAGAAGGCGCGCGAGGACTACGAACTCGACCGGGCGAAGTACATGGCGCCGGAGGAGGTGCGCTTCTCGGATATCGCGATCGTGACGAAGGATCGCGGTGACGCCGCCGCGCTCGCGCGCGCCAAGGAAGCGCGGACGAAGATCGTCGCGGGCGAGGATTTCGCGAAGGTCGCGCGCGAATACTCCGACGATCCGACGACGCGCGACAAGGGCGGGGCATTGCCGTTCGTCACCCGCGATCGGCTCGAGAAGGCATACGCCAATGGCGTGTTCGCGCTCACGCGCGTGGGCGAAATCTCGCAGCCGATCAAGGCGAGCACCGCATATCACATCGTGCGGCTCGACGAGCGGCGTCCGGCGCGGCAGATGAGCTTCGACGAAGTGCGCGACAAGATCATGGAGCGGTTGCGCAACGACTACGTGCACGACCAGCGCGAATTGCGGTTGAAGGCGATCGCCACCGACGACACGATCCAGGTGAACCAGCCCGTCGTCGACGCGCTCGTCACCGAGCTCGACCCGAAGCTTTTCGAGCCGAAGAAGAAGCTGCCGCCATCGGCGGCGAAATAGTCCGTGAGCGCCGCAGGGCCGCCCCAAGGCGCGAACTGCGCCCCCTCTGGGGGCAGCGCAGCGGCCCGGTTCGGTAGCCCGATACAAGTGCTGAAGACGAAGGTCGCCTTATCGGCCGCAAGCGTGGGGGAACCTTCATCCACGTCACGCCCGAGCGCGTGAACGAGCACACCCGGTCCGCCGTTCCCACGCTCGCGACAGCCGCGCCCGCCAACGTTTCGGCGCGGGCGCGAAACCGCGCGCTCCTGGTCAACTTCTTCCGGCGCGAACTCGCGACGCGCTATCTCGGCAGCGTCAGCGGCCTCGCCTGGGCGTTCGTGTCGCCGCTGCTGCTGCTCGGCGTTTACCATTTCGTCTTCACGAGCATCTTTCGCGCGACCTCGTTCGCCGGGCAGAGCTTTCTCGCTTTCGTCGCGATCGCGCTGTGGCCCTGGCTCGCCGCGCAGGAGGCGTTGATGCGCGGAACGCTATCCCTCGCGAGCTACGCCGCGATGATCCGCAAGGCGGCGTTTCCGCACGAGCTCATCGTGCTTTCGTCGGTGTTCGCGACGTTCGCGCTGCAATTCGTCGGTTACGTCGTCGTGCTCGTCGTGCTCGCGGGTTTCGGCGAGCCGATCCATCTGATCGGACTCGTCATCGCGGTCCCCGTATGGATCGTCCTCGTGATCGGCGTCGTCGGCATCACGTTCGCGCTCGCGGCGCTGCAGGTGTTCGTGCGCGACGTCGAGCATGTGCTGATGCCTGTCCTCATGATCCTCATGTACCTGACGCCGATCCTCTATCCGTTGTCGCTCGTGCCCGAGAACCTGCGCGGCTTTGTCGCGGCGAATCCGTTCGGCTGGGTCGTCGGGCGGTTGCGCGAAGCCTTGCTCGACGGTCGCATCGCGGTTCACGCATCGGATGCGGTTGCGATTTTCGTCGCGCTGCTGCTGTTCGCCGGCGGTCGATGGGTGTTCCGACGACTTTCGCCGCATTTCGAGGATTTCGTATGAGCTGCACTCGCGCGTCGGAATGATGACTGGCGAACTGCAACCTCTGATGCGCCTTGCGCAGGTCGGCAAGGACTACGCGAAGGTCGAGTCGCGTGGCGGCCGCCTGCGCCTAGTCTACGACCTGTTGCGCGGCCATGGCGCGACGCACGCGTTTCGCGCGCTCGACGACGTGTCGTTCACGCTGTCGCGCGGCGAATCGCTCGGCGTGATCGGGGAGAACGGCGCCGGCAAGTCGACGCTGCTCAAGATCATCGCCGGCGTCATCGAGCCGACGCGCGGCGAAGTGGCGGTGAACGGGCGCGTCGGCGCGCTGCTCGAGCTCGGCGCCGGGTTTCATCCCGAGTACAGCGGCCTGGCCAACATCGAGCTCGCCGCCGCCTTGCTCGGGCTCGCGCCACGCGAGATCGCAGCGAAGCGCGACGAGATCATCGCGTTCGCCGACATCGGCGATCACATCCGCGATCCGATCAAGCAATACTCGTCGGGCATGGTCGTGCGCCTCGGCTTTGCGGTCGCGACCGCGCTCTCGCCGGAGGTGCTGATCACCGACGAGGTGCTCGCTGTCGGGGACGAGTCGTTTCAGAAGCGCTGCATCGCGTGGATGGAGCGTTTCCTGGGCAGCGGCGGCACGCTGCTCCTCTGCTCGCACAGCATGTATCACGTGCAGAAGCTTTGCCGGCACGCGGTTTGGCTTCGCGCCGGGCGCGTGGCGCAGTACGGTGCGGCCGAGGACGTGACGCGGGCGTACCTCGCTTATCATGAGGAGAAGGCCGCAAAGGCGAAGTCGGGCATTCCGATCGACGAGGCGAAAGCGAGCGGCTTCTACGCGATTCGCACGCTGCGCGTAAGCAGCGACGACATCGCGCAGGGCGACGATGTCTGCATCGACGGCGACGTGCACTCGCCCGATGGAAGGCCGCCGGTCGTCGTGATCGGCATCGTGCGCGCCGACGGGACGCCGGTGTTCGGCATCGCTTCCGACATGGATCGGGTCGCGATCCGCAAGGTCGCCGATGATCGCTTCGAGTTCGCGATTTCGTTCCCGGCGCTGCCGCTTCTGCCTGGCAAATACTGGATTCGCGCGCATGCCGCCGATCCCGAAGGCCTGCGCGTGTTCGACCACGTCGAGCGTTCACTGATCGTTCGCGGCAGCACGCGCGAGCTGGGCCTCGTGCACCTGCGCCATTGCTGGCACGATGGGATCGATCGCTGAGGGCGGGCAAGCGCTCGCCTCGGCATTGCCGCACAAGCTCGGCGAGGCGGATCGCACCCGCTCGTTGCAGCTTTCGCTGTCGATCGCCGTCGGCGTGTGCGCGATCGTCGCGGGCGCGTATCTCCGCGCCACGCAGCTTTCGACGCAGATCCTGATCGACGACGAGTGGCACGCGATCCACAAGCTGCTTCATTCCGACGTCAAAGGCATCGTCACGAGCTTCGGCGTCGCCGATTACAGCATTCCGCTCACGCTCTATTACCGATTTCTCGCGACGCACGGCGGACTCACCGAATGGCAGATGCATCTACCGATGCTTGTCGCGGGCATCGCGTTGCTCGTCGTCGCGCCGCTTCCGCTTCGCCGTCATGCGTCGGCGCCTGTGCTCGCCGCATGGATCGCGTCGCTCGCGATCTCGCCGCTTCTCGTCTACTTGAGCCGCACCGCGCGCCCGTACGCGTTGACGTGCCTGCTCGTGTTCGTCGCCATCGTCGCGTTTCGCAACTGGTGGCGCGATACGCCGCATGTGCGCGCATGGGGAACGACGTACGCGGTCGCGACGTTCCTCGCCGGATGGCTGCATCTCGTCACGCTGCCGTTCACGCTGCTGCCGTTCGCATACGCGGGATGGCGCGCCCTCGTACATGCTCCGCGCCGCGAACGCACGATCGCAAGGCTCGTCGTCCTCGCGCTGGCGACCGCGGTTCCGCTCGCGTTCGTGCTGGTGCCGCCGTTCTTGTCGAGTCACGCCGAGCTCGCGGCGAAGACCGCCGCCGATTCGGTGACCGGGGACAGCGCATATCGAACGCTGCTGATGCTATTCGGCATTTCGTCGCCGTGGCTTCTTGCGGTTTGCGTGCTGCTTTGCGTCGTCGGTGCGCGCCGCTTCGCTTCGCGGGACGCGGACGACTTCCGGTATGTTGCCTTCGTATGCACCGGCGCTGCGGTCGCGATCATCGTTGCGCGCCCACAATGGATTCAGCATCCGCTGGTGCTCGCCCGTTACCTGCTTCCGGCGCTGCCGTTCCTGCTGCTGCTATTGGCCGAAGGCGCGATCGCGCTGGTCGATCGCATCGGCGCGCTCTCACCGGCGCTCGCAGCGTGTGCAGCCGCGGGCCTGTTCTTCGCAGGACCGATTCCCGGGTACCTGTACTGGCCCAATCAGTTCATCGGACATCAGCGATTCCAGTTCGACTACGATCCGGCGCACAATCCCTACGTGCTCGAAATCCCGAAGGAACCGATTCCGGCCTTCTACCGCGAGCTCGCAAAACGGCCGCCCGGATCGATCACGCTGATCGAAGCGCCCTGGCGGCTCGAATCGAACTTCGATCCGCATCCCTGGTATCAGCAGGTGCATCGCCAGTTCGTGAAGATCGGCCTCGTGACACCGACCTGCGGCGTTCGCGACTTCGGCGATTACCCGGCAAGCGTGACCGAATTGCACTTTCGCAATTTCGTGCATTTGAGCGACGTGCTCGCAGGACATGCGTCTGGCGGCGATTACCTCGTGATGCACGTCGTGCCATGGAAGACGCCGGCCGATGCGACGGTCGACTGGCCCGACGTCGAAGCATGCCTTCCGACGATACGGGCGAGCCTCGGCGAGCCGATCTATCGCGATGATCGCATTGTCGTCTTCGCCCTTCGTGGACCGCACTGACCGGAATGCGCGAGGCGTGCCGCGCGGCGCTCCGTCGCGCCGTTTCGCGCATGCGATCGAATCGATCGTGCTGCCCGCGCTCGTCGCCGCATTGCCGTGGCGCGTGGCGTGGCCGGCGCTTCGCATGCTCGTCTCGCGTGGCGGCCTCTTCTCCGACGAATGCGAGCGCGCGCACAAGGTCGCGGCGTCGCTCGGCTTTGGCGACGATTCGACGTGGCGGCTGACGCATGGCCTCACTCGCGCGGTCGATTACGCTGACCCGATGCTGTCGGCGTTCAGGAGCGATCGCTGGATGGCGCGTCATCTTCACGTCGAAGGCGATGCGCTTCCAGGCGGCGCCTGCGTGTTCGTCGGGTTTCATTACGGCACCGGCTTCTGGTCGCTTCGTCATCTGCGCAGCGCCGGACATCGCGTATCGTTCGTATCGGCGCCGATCGGCGATGCGCCTTCACCGCTGCGTAGCGCGCTCCTTCATGCGCGGCAGAAGCAGATCGCGAACGCCGGCGGAGCGCCGGTGATCTATGTCGGCGGCGCGAGCGACAGGATCCGAGAGCAGCTTCGCGCCGGCGTATCCGTACTCGCGCTGATCGATGTTCCTGAGCCGGGCACGGCGACGCGGTCGGCATCGCTGCTCGACCGCAAGGTGGTGTTCCCCGATGGCATTCTGCGCATCGCCGCAGCCGAGAACGTGCCGATGATTGGATTCATCGCTTCGCTCGACCGAGCAAGTGGTGCGCGGCGCCTGCGCTTCGTGCGATTGCCTTCACGGCCGCCGGACGCGCTTTCCGCGCTCGCGGCGCTGCTCGATGAGGCCGTGCGGAACGACCCGGCATCGTGGCATTTCTGGGCACAGTGGCCGCGTTTCCTGGCCGCGCGTAGCTGAGTTTGGGGTCAGAGACGAAACTCGACCTGGCGTCCCAGTCGGTACAATTCCTGGGAGTTTCGTCTCTGACCCCAAACGCTCCAGTTTCGTCTCTGACCCCAAACTCGCGCATGAGCGGGCCCGAGCAGTTCACCGGCGAGCGGTACCTCCCCGGCGTCGTCGGGGAAATCGCGTACGAGCATTGTCACCGCTATGCGTTCGCGCGGCGCTTCGTCGCCGGCAAGCGCGTGCTCGACGCGGCTTGCGGCGAAGGCTACGGCGCGGCGCTTCTCGCCGCAGCCGCGCAAAGCGTCGTCGGCGTCGACATCGAGGCGTCGGTGATCGGTGAGGCGAGCGACAAGTACCGCGCGCACGGGAACCTTTCGTTCGCCACCGCGTCCGTCACCCGACTGCCGCTTCCGGACGCGAGCATCGACGCCGTCGTCTCGTTCGAGACGATCGAGCACCTGCGGGCCGACGACCAGCGCCTGATGCTGTCCGAGTTCGACCGCGTGCTCGCGCCAGGCGGCATCGTGATCCTGTCATCGCCCAATCGTCCCGAATACAGCGATGCGCGCGCCTACGCGAATCCATTTCACCTCTGCGAGCTCGATCGCGACGAGCTTGCGCAAAGGCTCGACGCGCGGTTTGCGTCGCGCCGCTGGTTCGCGCAGCGTCGCTACCTCGGCTCGGCAATCTGGAGCGAAGCGCAAGGCGAGGGCTTCGAGGGGCTCGCCGGGTCGGCGTACCAGATCGACGCCGCGAAGCCGCCGCCTGCGCTCTATTTTGTCGTCATTGCCGCGCGCTCCGAGGACGCGCTGCCGGTGCATGTTCCCGCGCTGTCGCTCTACGCCGACGCCGACGACGCCGAATGGGCGCGTATCGATCGCGAGACGCGCGAGGTCATGCGCCTCGATGACCTTCTTCGCACACGCGATGCGCAATTGCGCGAGTCGGTGCGGTACGCCGGTGAGCTTCGGACCATGGTCGACCATCGCGATGCCGTGATCGCCGACCTGCAGCGTGACGAAGCCGTGTTGCGCAGGGAACTGCACGATACGCTCGAGCAGGCAAGGACGGAACACGCGGCCGAGCGCGAGCGGCTGGTCGGCCAGATCCATGCGCAGCAGCACGTCGTCGTCTATCGCGAAAGCGTGCGGTGGTGGTTCGTGCTGCCGTTCCTTCGCATGCGCCGCGTGTGGAACCGGATTCGCGCCGCGTGACCGACGCCGCGTTGTCCCGCATCGACATCGTCGTTTCTCTCGATCGTGCGCAGCGCGACGTGTGCCGCGTGGTCGAGCGCTTGCTGGCCTCGACCGCTGGCCCGTTCTCGCTGGCGCTGATCGACGATGGGTCGCGCGATTCGACTCTTGATGCGCTTGTGCGTGGCGATCCGCGCGTCGAGCTCGTACGTTCGCCGCGTCGGCTCGGTCGTGTCGCAGCGATCAACCGCGTGCTCGAGCGATCGAGTGGCGATGTCGTGCTGCTCGCGTGCGACGCGCTCGTCACGCCCGGCTGGCTCGACGGCCTCCTTCGCTGTGCGGCCTCGGACACGCGGATCGCGAGCGTAAGCCCGCTCTCGAATGGCGCGATTTCGCAGGACGAGGCACTCGATGACGACGAACTCTCGCGCATCGAAAGGGCGGTCGCGAAATCGGCCGTGCCGACGTATCCCGATCTGCCGACGGCTTCTGACGCTTGCATCCTCATGCGGCGCACGGCGATCGACGCGATCGGCGGTCTCGATCCCGCCCTCGAAGATATCCGCCACGCGCAAAGCGACTTCTGCCTGCGTGCATGGCGCGCGGGCTTTCGCAACGTGCTCGCCGACGACGTGTTCGTCGCGCAAACCGCTGGCGGTGCCCGGGAAACGCGCGTCGATGAAGGCGATGCCGAGCGTCTGTCGCGGCTTCATCGCCATTACCCGGCGCTGATCCGCGAATACGCCGCAGCCGATCCGCTACGGCCACTGCACGAGGCGATCCACGCTCGTCTCGCCGACGAACGATCGTCGCGGCGCGTGCTGCACGTCCTTCACGATCGCGGCGGCGGCACCGAAGCGCACGTCCGCACGCTCGTCGATGCATCATCGAGTGAATGGCAACATTTCATCGTGACCGCCGTTGGCGATCGCTGGCATGTCGAGGCTCAGCTCGATGGCGGATCGCGAACGTTCGCGTTCACGCGCGAAGAAGGCGAATCATGGCCGGCATTCGTCGGCGGCATCGTGTCGACGCTGCGCATATCGGTCGTACATGTTCATCACCTGTCCGGATCGCGCGACGGCGCGCTCGAAGCATTGCCAAAGCTTGGCGTCCCGTACGGAATTTCGGTCCATGACCTGTGGCTCGCGTGCCCGACGGTCACGCTGACTGGCGCCGACGATCGCTACTGCGGCGGCGTGACGGAGATCGATGCGTGCACACGCTGCCTCGCCGCGTTGCCGGCGTCGCGCGAGATCGACATCGCCGCCTGGCGCAATGCGCACGCGCGCCTTCTCGCCGGCGCGTCATTCCTGATCGCGCCCTCTCACTGGGCGGCCGACATGCTCGCACACTACTTCGACGAGACGTCGGGTCGCATCGACGTGATCGCGCACGCGACGCCGGATCGGCCATTGCCTTCGGCGCATTCGAATCGTGCTACGCCGGCGATGGCGGTCCTGTTTCCTGCCGACGATGTTCCAACCGTTGCGATCGTCGGTGCGATCGGCAGCGACAAGGGCGCCCGCCGCATCGAGCGCCTCGTCGAGCACGCGCGTGCGCAACGCGCGCCGATTCGGTTCGTCGTCATTGGCTATCTCGACGTGCGCCACGATCCCTGGCAAAGCGACGATGGGCTGTTGACCGTGCATGGGCGCTACGAGCGAAGCGACCTTCCGGCGCTCTTCGCGCATTACCGCGCGAAAATGGTGCTCTTTCCCTCCGAGGGACCCGAAAGCTTCAGCTACACGCTGTCGGAAGCATGGCGTGCCGGCATGCCTGCGCTCGTGCCGCCGATCGGCGCGCTTGCGGAGCGCGTCGAGAACTCGCGCGCCGGCTGGGTGATGAGCGACGACGAGTGGCGTGACGACTCGCGCATGCTCGATCGACTGCTCGCGCTTTTGTCGCCCGGGTTCGACGACGAGCGCCGTGCTGCGTCGTGGCGCGCACGCGACGCAACCGAACAAACGGCGCGCGCAATGTGGGACGCGACGTCGGCCCATTACGCGCATGCGGTCGATACGATAGACGCGCGAGCTTCGTTCGCTGCCTTCTCGAACGCCCGCGTTCGCGATGCGCTCGGTTATCGCCCGTGGCAACCGCCGCCGGCGCCGAGCGAGCCCGTAGCGGGGGTCGTTGCACCTGTCACTCTGTGGCAACGGGTTGCGATCGGCGCGCTCGCGATGCGCAAAACGCCGATGGGCCGTCTTCTCTACCGCGTCGTGCCGCAGCCGCTGATCCACGCATTGAAGGCACGATTGCACGGGTGACGTTCGACGCCTACGCACGATGGCTCGGGCGCGGCCGCGCGCACCAGACGGCCGGACGCCCGATCGACGCGCTGCTTTGCTATCGACGCGCTTTGCGCGAGGCGCCCCAAGGCGTTGACGCGCAATTTCACGTCGGCGAGATCGCGTGGCACATGGGCAATCGCGCGGAAGCGATCGCCGCGTGGCGTGTCGCGAGCGATCGTGCGCCCAGACACGTTCCGAGCTCGCACGCGCTCGCCGATGCGCTCGCCGCCAACGGCGAGTTCGAGGCGAGTCGCGATGCGGCGCGGCGCGTGCTGGCCGTGCAGCCGAATTCGCGCCGCGTGCAGGGACTTCTTGCGCTCCTCGACGCGGCGCTCGGGGAAGCGCGCAACGACTCGCTGATGCAGGCGGCGCGTGTGCGCCGGCCGTGGCCGTTGCCGCTGCTCGGCGCCGTTGTCCTGCGCATGTTGGAGTCGTGCCACGGCGAGCGGGACGCCGCGTTGTCCGCCGTGCTTCTCGACGGCTGTCTTCGCGCGACGGTCACGCGTGGCGATGAGGATTGGCTTCGCCGAATCGCGCTCGCGTTCGGCAACGCCGGAGATCGCGACCATGCGCGTCGCGCAGCCGATCGATATGCGAGCGCGTGCCAATCGCTTTATCGGTCGACGGTGCCGATGCGCTGGCCGCTTCGGGCGGCGGGCCGCCAGCTGCGACTCGGGATTCTCACTGCACCGGACGGCGATGACGAGGTGGCTGCAGTGGTGTCGGCGCTCGAGGCGGCGGGGCTTGCGCAAAGCGTGCAGACGACGACGCTCGTCGGTGTGGAATTGACGATGCGCGGTGCCGCGGACGGCGATCTGCTGGCGGCTGATTTCGGCGGTCGCGCGCGCGCCATCGCGTCGTTGGATCTCGACGTGCTGATCGACGCGGCCGGCGTTCGCGTCGCGAGCGGCGCGCTTCTCGCGATGCGGCCGGCGCGAACCGTCTTCATGCTCGAGCGCCCGGACATCGCATTCGCGCGCGCGCTTGCCGATCGCGTCTTCGATCGCGCGTCGAGCGAAGCGTGGATCGATGCGTTGCGCGAATGCTTCGTGTCGATCGGATTGCTGCCTGCGTCGCCGCTCGCGCCTTCCGATCTCGCGGCCGCATGGACGCAAGCCGTCGATGCGCATCGCAGCGGCGATGTTGACGTGGCGCAGCAAGGTTATTCGAGGATCCTCGGAGCGCAGCCGCTTTACGCGCCCGCGCTGTACCTAACCGGTGTTCTCGCGCGAAGTGCCAACGATGGCGCGCCGGCGCGCGCTCGATTCCAGGCGGCAGTCGATGCAGTGCCCGACTACGTCGATGCGCGGGTTGCGCTGGCGACCTCGTTGATCGACGCCGGCGAGAGCGCACAGGCGGCAGCGATCGCGCGCGCGGGTCTCGATCGCGATCCGTCATCCGCCACGCTGTGGCGCGCGCTCGGGCAGGCGGAGCTTGCGCGCGGCGATGCGACCGCTGCCGCCACGGCATTCGAGAAGGCGCTCGCGCAGGATGGCGCCGATGCGGACGCACATTACAACCACGGCGTCGCGTTGCAGACGATGGGCAACGCGGCCGAGGCCGCGCGCGCGTATCAGCGCGCGCTCGCGTTTCGTCCCGAGATGCACGCCGCCGAATTCAATCTCGGCGTCATCTTCGAGAGCCAAGGCAACCGCGATGCCGCGATTCATGCGTACTCGAACGTGCTCGCGCGCGCGCCGGACCACGTCGCCGCGTACAAGGCGCGCGCCGAAGCGCTGCTCGCTGCGGGCAGGATCGACGCGTGGTTCGCGAACTTCGATCGCTTCGAGCAGCATTGTCCCGATCGCCTGGCGCTCGCGGTTCACGCCCTCGAAGTGTGTGCTTATCGCGGCGACTTCGCACGGCTAGAACAATACCTTGGCGGGTTGCGCGATGGCCGCTACACCGCCAATCGCGCCGACGAGATGCTGGACGCGTTGCAGCAGCTTCTCTACCTGCTGCACTTCTTCGACATCGAGCCGGAGCTTCTCGCACGCTACGCGCGCACGCACGATGATCTCGCGCAAAAGCTCTACGGCGAACCGCTGCCGCGACGAACGACGCGCCGCTCCGGCAAATTGCGCATCGGCTACCTGTCGGGCGATTTTCGCAATCACGTGATGGGCAAGATGATGCTCGAGGTACTCGAGCGACACGATCGCGAGCGCTTCGAGATTCTTGCGTACGCGACAACCGATGCGCGTGACGACTGGACGCCACGGTTTGTCTCGGCGGTGTCGAGCTTCGACTCGCTCGGCGCGCTGACCGATGCCGATGCCGCGTCGCGAATCGCCAATGACGATCTCGACGTGCTGGTTGATCTGTCGACCCACACCAAGGGCGCGCGTCCCGGAATCCTCGCGCGAAAGCCCGCGCGCGTGCAGATCACGCACGTCGCGAGCGCCGGCACGCTCGCGATGTCGGCGATCGACTTCAAGCTGACCGACCGGTACGCCGACGTCGAGCCCGACCCGGCGCTCGCGATCGAGGCGCTGCTGCCGATGGACGGATGCGTCTATCCGTTTCGACACGTGCCGCCTGCGGCAGCGCAAGCGTTCACGCGCGAACGCGTCGGCATCGCGCCCGACGCGATTGCGATCGGCGCATTCGTCACGCCGCTCAAGCTCTCGCAGCGCTGCCTCGCGCTGTGGCACGAGGTCCTCGCGCGCCTGCCTCATGCGGTGATCGCATTCTCGCCGGTGCATCCTGGCTTGCGCATCGCGTTCGAGCGACTCGCTGCGCGCGCAGGCATCGAAACGTCGCGGCTCGCGTTCGTGCCGCAAGGACGCGATGACGCGCAGAACCAGGCGCGTTATCGCCTGATCGATTTCGTGCTCGACCCGATGCCTTACGGCGGCGTCAACGGCACGCTCGAAGCGCTCGACATGGGTGTGCCCGTCGTGACGCTCGTCGGACGGCGCCACGCCGAGCGCACGTCGTTCTCGATCCTCGCCAATCTCGGCGTCACCGAAACAATTGCGCAGACGGGGGGCGATTACGTCAACATTGCCGTGCGCCTTGCGACCGATCGCGATTTCATGCGCGCGGTGCGCGAACGCATTGCCGATCGGTTGTGCGCTTCGGCGCTCACCGACATGGTCGCGCACACGCGAAATCTCGAAGCCGCGTACGTGCGGGCGCTCGAGGTGCGCGCGCCGGAAGCGCTCCGCGACGCTTCATCGCCATGACCTCCGGCACAATCAGCCCGACGCAGACGCCGCTTGCGCACGCGCGCGCGCGACTCGCCGCGGGCGACCTGGCCGGCGCACGCGTGATCGCCGAGAAGATCGTGCGCGAAGCGGATTCGCGGGATGCCGCGGCGGCGCATCTCGTACTGTCCGGCTGCGCGAAACGCGCGGGCGATATCGCGCATGCGAAGCATCACGTAGCGGCGGCGCTCGCGCTTGATGCCCGAAGCGCGCTCGCGCATTACGCGAATGCGGAGCTCGTCGAGCAGGACGGCGATCCTCGAGCCGCCATCGAGAGCCTCGAGGAAGCGGTGCGCCTCGCGCCGCGTTTTGTCGCCGCGCATCAGCTTCTCGGCATCCTGTACGGCGAGCGCGGTGACACACAACGCGCGATCGACGCGTTCTCGCAGGTTGTGACGCTCGATCCAAGGAATGCGCGCGGCTACAACAACCTCGGCAACGCCCTCCGCGCGCTGGAGCGGATGGACGAGGCGCGCGCGGCGTTCGAGCGCGCCGTTGCGCTCAAGCCCGATTACGAGCTGGCGATCGCGAACGTCGCCGTATCGTGGCGCGATGCGGGCGACGTATTGCGCGCCGAGGCGCTTCTGAAGGAGGCGCTCGCACGCAAGCGGGGCAAGCCGCCGCTTCGCGCGCTCGTCGTCGCGCTGGCGGGCTTGTTGCGCGAGCGCGGCGAGCTCGACGACGCGGTGCCGCTCTACGAGCGGGCGATCGCCATGGCGCCATCGCAGAGCGCCGGCGAATGGTACAACCTCGGGCGCGTGTTCGCGGAGCGCGACGAGCTTTCGCGCGCCTGCGACGCCTACGCGCGCTCGCATGCGCTCGACCGCAACGATCTGCGCGGTGCGATCGCGTCGCGGTTGTCGTTGCCCATGATTCACGCCGACGCCGCCGAGCTCGCGCAATCGCGCGAGCGTTATGCGGAAGGACTCGCACGGTTGAACGCCGAAGTCGACGATCTCGTCGCGGGCCTCGCACCAACCGACGTGCTCGACGGATTGCGCTGGACGAATTTCTTCCTCGCCTACCAGGGTGGCAACGATCGCGCGCTGCAGGCGTCCTATGCACAGTTCGCGAGACGCGCGATCGAGCTTCGCGCGCCGCAATGGCTCGAGCCGCCGCCGGCGCGTCCTTCGCGCGCGCGGCTTCGTATCGGCTTCGCGTCGTCGTTCTTCCACGTCGGCACGGCGGGACGCTATTTCCGAAGCTGGGTGACCGAGCTCGATCGACGTCGCTTCGAAGTGTTCGTCTACCACCTCTATCCGGGGCAGGACAACATCGCACGCGAGGTTCGCTCGCGCGCCGACCGCTTCGTCGAATTCGGTGGCAGCCGCGCGCGACCGTCGGTGATCGCGCCGGTGATTCGCGACGATGCGCTCGACGTGCTCGTCTATCCCGAGCTCGGCATGGACCATACGTCGTTCGGACTCGCGGCGTTGCGGCTTGCGCCACGGCAGCTCGCGGGCTGGGGCCACCCGGTGACGACGGGGCACGCGACGATCGATGCGTTCGTCAGTTGCGACGCGATGGAACCGTCTGACGCCGATTCGCATTATGTGGAGCGGCTGCTGCGTCTGCCAGGCATCGGCACGTCGTATCGACGTCTGGCGATTCCGGAGCGAGCCGATCGCGCACGATTCAATCTGCCGGGGGATCGGACGCTGCTGCTGTGCCCGCAGTCGCTGTTCAAGGTTCATCCCGACAACGACGCGCTGTTCGCGCGCGTGCTCGCGGCGAATCCGCGGGCGACGCTCGTGCTGTTCGACGGCCGCCATCCGCGCGTGACCGATCGCTTCATGACGCGGATCACGCGCGCGTTCGATGCGCACGGGGTATCGGCGAGCGAGCGAATGATCGTGCTGCCGCCCGCGCCGCACGAGGATTACCTGCGCATCAACCTCGCGTGCGACCTGATGCTCGACACGCTGCACTGGTCCGGCGGCAACACGAGCCTCGACGCGCTCGCGTGCGGTCTGCCGGCCGTAACACTTCCCGGCCGTTACATGCGCGGGCGACAAAGCGCCGCGATGCTGCGTCTGGCGGGTGCGTCGGAGCTCATCGCAACCGATGCCGACGACTACGTGCGGATCGCAAGTCGCGCGATCGACGAGGTGCCGTGGCGGCACTCGCTCGCGGCGACGATCCGTGATGGAGCAGGGGCGCTCTTCGATACGCGGGCGCCGCTCGATGCGTTCGCGGCGTTGCTCGAAGCCGAAGCTTAACGAGCGAGCGTGTCGCGAACCGACGCGACAACGCTTTCCCAATCGCCGATCCGCGGCTGACGGTAAAGCTTCGCCGTCGGGTACCACGCGCTGCGATCGCCTTCGATGCCCCAGCGCCAGTCGGCGGCGAACGGCAGCAGCACGTGCGTTGGCTTGCCGAGCGCGGCGGCGAGATGCGCGATGCTCGTGTCGATGGTGACGACGGCATCGAGCGCGTCGACAAGCGCGGCCGTATGGCCGAAGTCGCAATCGGTTGGAAGCGGGACGACGTCCCGCGCAGCCGCGACGTTCGCTAGCTGCATCGCGGCGTCGCCCTTTTGTAGCGAATACCATGCGACGCCGGGCAGTGCGAAAAGCGGTGCGAGTGCTGCGAGGTGCATCGATCGGCGACGATCGTTGGCGTGGTGCGCCGCGCCCTTCCATGCGATGCCGATCCTGCGCACCGCATCGCCATGCCGTGCGAGCGTCGATTCGATCTCGAATCGACGCGACCCATCGCTTCCCAGATAGCGGCCGGGCACGGCGACGTCGCGCGCGCCGAGGCCAAGGCGGTGGGGCAGCGAGAGAAGGGGCAGCTCGACATCGCACGCGCATGCGACTTCGTTGACGTCGATCGTCGTCGATACGCCTTCCGCCGTGGCAAGAAGCGCGCGAAGGTCGGAAGGCGCCTGAACGATCACGCGCGCGCCGAGTCGGGCGACGTTCGACGCGAACCGTACGAACTGCAATGCATCGCCGATCCCCTGCTCGGCGGAAAGCAGCAGCGTTCGTCCCCGCAGGTCTTCGCCCTGCCAACGCGGAAGTGGAAGTGGCGGGGTGCGCCCGCCAAGCTCGGGCAAGGACAGTCGCCATTCGTATTCGCGAAAGCCTTCGACGTAGTCGCCGCTCGTGAGCAATGCGAGCGCCAGGTTCCAGTGTGCATGCGCGAACGCGGGCGAAAGCGCGATCGCGCGACGAAACGCCGCGATCGCCTCCGGCAGGCGATTGACCGACTGATAGGCGAGTCCGAGGTTGTTCGA
The DNA here is from genome assembly GCA_035252665.1 of Casimicrobiaceae bacterium. Taxonomy (GTDB): domain Bacteria; phylum Pseudomonadota; class Gammaproteobacteria; order Burkholderiales; family Casimicrobiaceae; genus VBCG01. Next base: position 16,547 of record DATFCW010000402.1, read on the forward strand.
CGCGGTCGCGTGGTCCGATTTGAGCTCGATCGCGCGCAGGTACGCGGCAATCGCCTCATCGTTTCGGTCGAGCGCGGCGAGCGTCAACCCGAGATTGTTGTGAAATTCCGGTTCGCGGGGAACGAGCGAGACCGCGCGCTCGAGTATCGGTAGCGCTTCCGCATGCCGGCCGCGCTGATGGTGAACGACGCCAAGATAGTGCAGCGCGAGCGGATGCTCGCGCTCGCGCGCAAGCGCCTCACGATACGCGCGCTCGGCGCCGTCGAGATCGCCACGCTGATGCCTTGCGAGCCCCTGCTGTGCGAGCGCGCTCGCCGCTGCGTCGGCGTTCGGCGTATCGACGCGATTCGCGATGATGCCCCGAGTCGCGGTGCTCGCAATCGCGCCGTGGCATTGCTTGTAGCGCTTGCCGCTGCCGCAGGGACAGGGCGCATTGCGGTTGACGACGGGCCCGTTCGCAAGTCCCATCTTCGCCCGCTCGAGCAGCGATTTCGCTTCCGCATCGTCGGGAAGCGCCTCGAGCC
>DATFCW010000403.1:0-11511 GCA_035252665.1 Casimicrobiaceae bacterium
GGTGTCTATGCCGACAGCAAATCGACTGTATCGGCGCGCGATAGTGGATTTGCGTACAACGGTTCCTACGGCGTCATCGGCAATGCGGTGCCCGGCGACATCACCGAGGTCACGCTCGTACGCAACAGCGTGCTCGGAAGCGTTGCCGGCTATCGGGTCGCCGCTTCCGGGACCGGACAAACGCTGATGTTTGTTGATGCCAACCAGTGCGTCGGCTGTTTCTTCATGTTCTCGTTCGCAGGCGGAACGGGCACGGAAGCCGTCTTGAGCGCCGGCAACAACAGCCCGCTGAATTCCAGCCCGGTAGAGAACGGCACGCTGAGTCCACTGGCGACGCCTTTCATTTGATGCTCACCGCATATTCCCCGTATGCCCCAGCGAATACCTTCCCGGCTGCGGCCACACCGCGAGCCCGTGCGGCTCCTTGCCGACGCGAATCTGTCTCACCGCGCCCGTCGTCGTATCGAATTCATAGACCACGTCGTCGAAGCGGCCGGCGACCCAGAGCTTCGTGCCGTCGACGCTGACGTTGCCCATGTCGGGACTTCCGCCACCGGGAATCGGCCACGTGGCCTCGACTTTTTGCGTCGCGAAGTCGATGACCGACACGCTGCCCGGCCCATGCCGAGCGCCATGGATGTGGTTCGAGCCGCGATTGGTCACGTAGAGCTTGCGACCGTCGCGGCTGGGATAAAGACCGTGCGTGCCCTTGCCGGTCGCGATGAAGCCGATCTCCTTGAAGCTTTCGCCATCGACGACGAACACGCCATCGGCCATCATGTCGGCGACGTAAAACAATTTGCCGTCGGGGCTGATCCTGATGTCCTGCGGCATGCCGCCCTTCGATAGCGTCAGGTAGGCCTCGACCTTGCGATCGACGTAATCGATCTTCGCGAGACCCTTCGCGAATTCGCACGTGAAGATCGCGTAGCGCCCGTCGATCGAGAAGTCGGCGTGATTGATTCCGCCGCAGCCCGGCACGTCGAGCGACCACTCCAGCGCCATCGTCTTCGGATCGCGGAAGTCCAGCCGCTTGTGCGCCTCGGCAACGACGATCGCGAACTTTCCGTCGGGCGTGAAATACATGTTGTAGGGATCGTCGACCGGAATCGGCGTGCCGGGCTTGCCTGTCGTCGGGTCGATCGGCGTGAGGCTGCCCTTGGTCGTGTTCTCCGCGTTGTTCGCGACCCAGAGCGTCGACAGGTCCCACGACGGCACGACGTGCTGAGGGTTCAGGCCGACGCGAAAGCGCGAGACGACCTTGAACGACTCGGGATCGATGACGTAGACATCGTCCGAGCGCACGTTCGGCACGTAAACGCGAGAAAGCGCGTTTCGCACCGCGGGGCTCAGATGCGAAGGCGACGTTTCGCTGTAAAGATTCGTCGGATCCACAATCGGCGGCATGCCGGGAATCGTCGCGATCGCCGCCGGTGAAGCCGGCGTTTGTGCGAGCAAGGAGACGGGCAGGGCGAAGACGATCAGCGCGAGTGCGCGGGCAATGCGGGGACTGGATTTCACAAAGGGCTTTCGGAAAGACGAAACGAGCTCGGCGACGCGAGCGTGCGCGATGATACAAGCGAATGAGCCTCAGCGGCGCGTCGCCGCGCGGATTGCTTCGACCGAACGGCGGACGATCGTGTCGATGCCGAGTTGCCCGAGCGCCGCGGTTGCGCCGCGCGGATCGCCGTACACGCCGTGCGCGGCGTCGAGATCGACGCCGCTCGCGAGCTTGTCCTGCCGCACGAGCGCGGGATCGACGGCGAGCGACAGCGACGTATCGGCGAGTCCCGCATGCGTGCCGATCGCGGCCTTGGGGAAGCCGCGTGCCGCGAGCGTGTTGGCGAAGTCGGTCTCGGCTGCCGTGTAATACGCGGTCAGCGCGTGAGCACGCGCCGCCGATTTGGCCCATTCCCGATTGAGCCGCGCGGCCACCGCCTGCTCGCTGTGCTGATACCCGCCGTGATCGCCGAGGAACACGATATCGCGAAAGCCGTGCGCATGAAGGCTTCGCGCAGCGCCTTCGAGCACGCCTTCGAACGCGGCCGTCGGCACCGAAATCGTTCCGGCAAAGCGCATGTGCGCCGACGGGGGATCGATGCCGCCCTCGGGAACGTACGCGACGACCGGCGCGACGAGCGCGTTGCCTAGCGACTTGGCGATCTTCTGCGCGAGCAGCTTCACGCGCACATTGTGCTTGCCGAGGACGATGTGCGGCCCGCTCTGCTCGGTCCCGCCGATCGGAACCAACACCGTCGTCTTGCCGGCGCGAACATCGGCTGCAAGCTCGGGCGACGTCAGCTCGTCGATGAACACGCTGTCGCGCGCATGGGCAACCGTCGACAACGCGGCAAGGATGCAAGCGAGGACGATGCACGACAGGCGACGTGCCATGCGCTATGGTAAGTGATCGGGGGCGACGCAGCGAACGCTGCGGCTTCTCGAACGAGCGCTTTTACCGCTGGGCCAGATTCGCGCGAAGACGCGGCAGCCCTTCGGCTTCGGTGGCAAGCAGGATGTCGTAATAGCCGCGCACCCGGCCCACGAACGCGACCGGCATGCCGCCTCGCGCGTAGCCGTTCTTGAGCGTCATGTAGTACGCCGGATCGGCGAGCAGCGGCAGCACCTTGCGCACGTCGCTCCACGAGTCGGGATCGAGCTTCATTCGCTGTGCGAGCACGCGCGCGTCCTCGAGGTGCCCGATGCCGATGTTGAAAGCTGCGAGCGCAAGCCACGTGCGATCCGGCTCGGCAATTCGGTCGGGCAGCTTGCGCTCGAGCTCGGCGAGATACTTTGCCGCGCCGATGGCCGCTGCCTTCGGATCGAGGCGATCGGCAACGCCCATCGCGCGCGCCGTGTCCTCGGTCATCTGCATCAAGCCACGCACGCCCGTTTCGCTGGTCGCGCCAGCATCCCACTGCGATTCCTGATAGGCAATGGCCGCGATGAGGCGCCACTCGATGCCGCTTTTCGCCTGCGCCTCCCGGAACGTGTCGCGCCACTCGGGCAACGCCTTGCGCACGCGATCCTGGAATACGCCGGCGTCGATGCGCTGCACGTCGCGATCGCCGAAATACTGCTCGGCGAGCCGCGCCAGCGTCCCGTCCTTCGACACTCTCGCGAGGAACGCGTCGAGCGCATCGCGTAGCTCGGGATACGCGGGCGCGACGGCCCAAGCGAGGTCGTGCGGCGGTCCCATCGGAAACGCGACATCGAAATCGAGATAGATATTGCGCGCCATCGCGGCATCGCTCGATGCGACGACCGCGTAGCCAATCGTGCCGGCCGCGACCTGCGCGATCAGCGCATGGGCCGATCCGACGTCGACTGCCTGCCAGCGGATCTCCGGATGCGCCTTCTGCACGGCAACGAGTTGCTTGTCCATGCCGGTATGCGCGGGATACGCGACGATCGCGTTGTCAAGATCGGCGAAGCGGCGCGGATGGAATCCGTCGATGTTGTAGATCAGCACGGGCTCGACCGCGTGATAACCGCTGCTCCATGCGACGGCGGGATTGGATCCTGGCACTTCGTTGCTGCTTCCGGACGCTGAAGCGAACAGGCCGCCCGCGCCGAGTTGTGCTTCGCCGTGCGCAATCTTCGACAGCAGCGTGCCCGCACCGTCGACGAACACGACATTCAGCGGGACGCCGCGCTCACGTGCGAAGCGCGCGAGAAGATCGTGATCGAAGCCGCTCGCCTGTCCGTTCGGCGCGCGAAACCACGTGGCGGGACCGGGTCGAACGGCGACGGTGAGGCCGGGCTTGGCAACCGGACGCGAGACGGACTGCTCCTCGCAACCGCTGAAGACGAGCAATGCAATGGCCGCGAGGCCGAATGCACACTTGCAGCACAGCATTGCCAGCGGACGTGCGAATGCTCGATCGCGCATGACGCTCCTTCGCCCGTTGCCGAGCGGTGCTTCGAAGGTTTGCGGCGATCTTGAGGCCGCCGTGCGTGGCGCAGCCTTGCCGTGGGCTGCGAGAACTCCGTGGTCGCGGACGCGAAAGCGTCTTCCATGCGACGAAGGCGATTATAACCGCGCGCTCGCGGTCGTCACGCTTCCGTCCGGCCGCTCAGCGCCGTTCGCACCGGCGAATTCGACCGCTCGGCCGGTGAAGCGAGCACCGCGAGCCGACCGTTGCGATTCGGCATCGTTTTGCGGCGCAATGCAAAACGCGTTGCGCACGCATCGTGCCGGTATAATCGTCCGTTCGACGCATTCCGATCAACGGCGGGTCGCCCCGCATTGCAAGGTCGTGAACCTGGTCAGGTCCGGAAGGAAGCAGCCACAGCGACTGCCCGCAAGTGCCGGGGGAACGGCTCGCCACCTATGCTCTTTGGCGACCAGATCGACCTGATACTTTGTTGCTGCGCCCGCTCCAACGCTCACGTACTTCCATGTACGTTGCGCGTTGTCGCGGACTCGCGCCTCGTCTCAGGCCGATCTGGCGCCAAATAGCCGAGCTTCGTTTCACCAGGAACTTCAAATCGAGTGAGTTATCAGGTCCTGGCCCGCAAGTGGCGGCCGCGCGCGTTCGGCGAGCTGGTCGGTCAGGAGCACGTGGTCATCGCGCTCACGAACGCGCTTTCGCGCGGGCGCTTGCACCACGCGTATCTCCTCACGGGTACGCGCGGTGTCGGCAAAACCACGCTCGCGCGCATCCTCGCGAAGAGCCTCAATTGCGAGCGCGGCGTATCGGCCACGCCGTGCGGCGAGTGTGCGGCGTGCCGCGACATCGACGCCGGCCGCTTCGTCGATCTGCTCGAGCTCGACGCGGCATCGAACACCGGCGTCGAGAACATGCGCGAGATCCTCGACAACGCGCGTTATGCGCCCACCGTCGGTCGCTACAAGGTGTATCTGATCGACGAGGTGCACATGCTGTCGAAGGGCGCGTTCAACTCGATGCTGAAGACGCTCGAGGAACCGCCCGAGCACGTGAAATTCGTCCTCGCGACGACCGATCCGCAAAAGATCCCCGTCACGGTGCTGTCGCGTTGTCTTCAGTTCAATCTGACGCCGCTACCGCGTGCGCTTATCGCAGAACGGCTCGCGCAAATCCTCGACGCCGAATCGACGGCGCACGACGCATCGGCATTGCCGTTGCTGGCCGCTGCGGCGCGTGGCTCGCTGCGTGACGCGCTGTCGCTGCTCGATCAGGCGATCGCTTACGGCGCAGGTGAAGTTCGCGAGGCGGGCGTACGCGCGATGCTCGGTGTCGTCGACCGGGATCACCTCCACCGGATCGTCGATGCGCTGATCGCCAACGACGGCCCGGCGCTGCTCGCGCAAGCCGATGCGCTTGCATCGGCCGGTCATGCGTTCGCGCCGGTTCTCGACGAGCTTGCATCGCTTTTTCATCGCGTCGCCACCGTGCAGGCCGTTCCGAGCGCACCGGGCGGAGACGATGCCGACAGGATTGCCGATTACGCCTCGCGCATGACGCCCGAGAATGTTCAGCTTGCATATCAGATTGCCGTGCAGGGGCGTGCCGACCTGGCGCTCGCGCCCGACGAGGCGACCGGATTCTCGATGACCTTGTTGCGCCTGCTCGCGTTCGAGCCGGCGACGACGGCGCAAGGCGCGACCGGCGATGGCGAGCGCAAGGGACCGCCACCTGCGCGCGCGGCATCCGCATCGGCGACGAAAAGCGTCGATCGCAATGTCGAGGCGATACGCGCGCCCAAGCCGACGCCTGCGTTACCGAGCGAGCCGTTGCGCTCCGTTGACGCGTCATCCGCGACGACAGCGACGCAGCCGGCGAAGCTCGCGCTTCCCGAAGCGGTGGGCGATTGGCCGGCATTCGTGTCTAAGCTTGCGTTGACGGGCATGGCCGCGCAAATCGCGGCGCAATCGGAGCTGAAATCGATTCGCGGCAACGCGCTGTCGCTTGCCATTCCAGCGACGCACAAGCACCTCGCCGACAAGGCCTATGCCGACAAGCTCAAGGCGGCGCTCGATGCCGCCACCGGCCGCAAGCTGCTGCTCGCATTCGAGATCGGCGAAGCGAGCGACGGTTCGCCGGCCGCGATCGCGCGGCGCGAGCGTGAGAAGGCGCGCGCGGAAGGCGAGGCGGCGTTTCGCAACGAACCGTTCGTGCGCGATCTGGTCGCACGTTTCGACGCGACCGTGCGGCCGGAGACGATCGCGTCGATCGATGCGCCGGGCGCGCAACCCACGAGGCAGGAATCGCCATGATGAACAAGAATCAGTTGGCCGGGCTCATGAAGCAGGCGCAGCAGATGCAGGAGAACATGCAGCGCGCACAGGAGGAGCTCGCGCGCACCGAGGTCGAGGGCCAATCGGGCGCCGGCCTCGTGAAAGTCGTGATGACGTGTCGCCACGACGTGAAGCGCGTGTCGATCGACCCGTCGCTCGTCGGCGAGGACCGTGACATGCTGGAAGACCTGGTCGCTGCCGCATTCAACGACGCAGTGCGCCGCGCCGAAGCGACGACGCAGGAGAAGCTCGGCGGCCTCACGGCCGGCATGCCGCTGCCGCCGGGATTCAAGCTGCCGTTCTAGGATGAACGGCCCCCACGCTCGCTGTGCTCGCTGCCCCCAGAGGGGCGGGTCAGTTCGCTTGGGGCGGCCCGGCGCGACTGATATCGATGGCTGCGCGACTGCTTGACGTTCGAAGCGTTGCCCGCGAGCCGCTCGGCAGTCTCGACGAGCTCGCGCAGGCGCTTCGCTGCCTGCCCGGCGTCGGCCCAAAGGCGGCGCAGCGGATGGCGCTGCATCTCCTGCAACACGATCGTGACGGCGCCAACCGCCTTGCGCGCGCGCTCGTCGATGCGACGCGCGCGATCCGCCACTGCGAGCGCTGCAACACGTTCACCGAAGACATGCTTTGCGCGCTGTGCCAGTCGACGAAGCGCGACGCGAGCGAGCTATGCGTCGTCGAGACGCCGGCCGATCTGCTGATGATCGAGCAGACGCAAGCTTATTCGGGACTTTACTTCGTGCTGATGGGCAGGCTCTCGCCGCTCGACGGCATCGGTCCGAAGGAGATCCGTCTCGAGCGACTGCTCGAGCGGGCCACCGACGGCGTCGTACGGGAAGTGATCCTCGCGACCAACTTCACCAACGAGGGCGAAGCGACCGCGCACTACGTGGGCGAGTTGCTCGCGGCGCGCGACCTACGCGTGACGAGGCTCGCACGCGGCGTACCGGTCGGCGGCGAGCTCGAATACGTGGACGCAGGCACGCTCGCGCAGGCGCTGCGCGAGCGGCGCTCGCTTCGCGCGTAAGGGATTACGTTCCCGCCGCAACGTGCAGCGGAATGCGCCGGATCTCGGCGTTCGTCGTGTTGCCGTTGACGCTGATCTGCGCGAGCGCCGTGTAGTCCGCCGGCGCGAGCTTGCCCGCGAAATCGAGCATGAACGTGCCGTCCTCGGTCGGCGCTGCCGCACCCGCGAGCACGACGCGCCCGGCGCCGTCCAGCAGCATATAGCGGCATTGCGGCGCGTCGCGCTGGAGGTCGCGCGGCAGCAGCGACGAAAGCGGCGCGCGCACGATATCGTAGCTTCGCTGGTACTTCATGATCGTCTCGATGTCGGCGCTGAGCCGGACCTTGGCGCCATTAATATCGACTTTCGTGACGAAGCCGCGCCGCGGAATCGCATATACATCGTACGAGCCGACGCCGAGCGGATACGAGAGGTCACGAAAGACGTCGAGGGTGACGCTGTCCTGCGTCCAGGCCTTCAGCACGTACGGTCCGTTGGTGACCAGAAAGTGACCGCGCGCGCGATAGAACGCGAGCAGCGCATTCCAGCGCCTGCGTGCATCGTCCGCGCTGACGAGATCGCGTAGCGCGTCGGGACGAAAGCCGTCGCGCGCGAACGTTTCGACGAGCGGCACGAGCCTCGAGGTCAGCGTCTTCGAGCGAACGATGTCGAGCCACTCGACGCCGCGCCGCCTCGCTTCGTCCTTGGAGAATGCCGCGTAGCCGCGGCTGACCGCTTCCTCCATCAGCACGACCACTTCCCACGGCAGCGTGCTCCATGGCGGCGCGAGCGCGGCGTCCTGCTCGGGATCGACCGGCGTATTGGACGTGTAGACGTCGAAGATGAAGAGCGCGCGCACGACGTCGATCTCGCCGACGCGAAACGACTTCGATTTCGTGTCGGTGCCGACGTACCTGATCCCGAGCAGGCGCTTGCGCATCGGCGCGGTCGCCGCATCGATTGCGGGATCGTAATGCGCGTCGTCCTGTGCCGATCGCGCTCCCCATCGATACGCGAACATGTACGCGTACAGCACGTCCGCCGCGCTCGTCGCCGTGCCGTCCTGGAACGCGGAGCCCAGCATCCGATACGTGAGCTTTTCGCGCGCGCGCTTGCCATCACCAACGGCGATGAGACGGCCGGTTCCCGGTTCGGGCAATACCGCGTCGCTCGGGATTGCGACGCCGTTCGACGCGAGCGTCGGTTGCGCGCCTGGCCGCGTCTCGGTGATCGGCTCGGCGAGGATCGTGAGGCTCACGAGCGTGTACACGACCATCAGCGCGGTAAGCGGTATCTGCGAGCGAAGCGCATCGCCTCTTGCGCCAAAGAGCGCGATCGATCGCACGTGCGCGAGATAGACGGCGACGAGATGACCGACGACGATCGCGGCAACCGCCGCGTACCACTCGAAGCGTGCCCCGAAGACGCCGACGTCGACACGATAGCCCGCGGTGCCGAAGAGGTTCCAACCGAAGCCGAACGGATCGGAGAGAAGCGGCACGATGTACTGGCCCTGAATGATCAGGTACGCGAGGTAATGCGCAACCGAGTAACCGATCGCGATGGGGACGAGCGTCAGCGCGAAGCTCTGCACGCATTCCGAGGTCGAGCGACGACGATGAGCGGCTCTGCTCACGAGTGCGCAGACGGCGAGATACGCGCTGAAGAAGATCGCCCAGAATGCGACGAGCCCGACGGTTCTGATCACGATCGCTACGCCATCGCTCGACGCCGGAAGCGCGGTGCGAAAAGACGATTCGAAAATCGTCCACTCCGGCGTCCCGAGCACGCCGTCGTAGAGCACGGTCGACAGCACGAGCAGCACGAACGCGACCGTCGACGTCGAGACGGGTCGCGAATCGAGAAGTCCGGTTGCGAACGGACGTAGCACAAGGGTCGCTTCGCGTCGTCGTTGCCGATCGGCGCGTCGGACGCGCGTCGGCGCGAAACGTGCAAAGAGACCGAAGACGACGGAAAAGAGCTCGCCATGCGCGAGCCATGCGTCGCGACCGAAGGCGAGCATGCCCGCCCATGCAATCGACGAGTAGACGACCAGCATCCATCCGATATGGCGGGGCACGGCGGGGCTCGGATAAACGAGCTCGAGCCACGCGAATGCAAGTAGCAGCGCGAACGCGGGCCAGGCGCCGAGCGCGGGGGGATAACGGAAAAGCGCGCGGGGCTCGCGCCGGGTTACCCGTCGATATGCGCGGTGCCCCAAATCGAACGATGTTCGCCAGGGATTGATCACGGACCACACATTGCCGACGAACGCGGATACGAACGCGAGCCCCACCCAGCCGATGATCCAGACGATCGTCGGCGCGATGTTGCGATACGGATCGGCGTTGCCGATGAATCCGGCGACGACAGTGACGACGAAGAGCGCAAGCGCGATCGCCGCAGCGGCGTGCGCGACGTTCGGCGATGCGATCAGGCGTCCGAGCGGTCCTGGCAGTTGGACGCGCGCATGATCATGGGCTGGCGCATGCGTGACGAACGCGCCGACGACGACGAACGACAGCGCCACCGCCAGCGCCGCGCCGCCGACGTAGAGCGAAAGCGGCAGCGGCAGGTCATAGCGCTGGCCGAAGCCGTGCGCATTGGCCATCGCCGGCGCAAGTCCGCAAGCGACTGCGGCTATCCGCGAAACCCGTTCAGCGCGGATAGACTTCGACATAGAGTAGCGGCGCATCGTCGTGCGCCCCCGTCGCGGTCGCGCCGTGCGCGTGGACGGGAAAGCGTCCCGTGAGGCGCGCGTCGAATGTTTGCGTGCCGGTGACGCCTGGTTGCACGTGCCATTCGATGTCGTAGCCGTGCAGGTGCAGATCGAGCGGCCGGTCGCTCGTTACGCGCAACGTGACGACGTCACCTTCCTTGACGCGAACGAGGCGCATGTCGCCCGGCACGCGGCCGTTCTGCACGCGTATGTCGAACGCGAGTGCCGTGGCATGCGCGCGCGATGTTGCGATCGCGATCGCTAGTGCGGCGATGGTTGCCAAAGCATGACGCCGGGAATGTCGCGCCATCACTTCACGTCCGACGTGCGATTGAGAAGGAATCCAGGTCCGTTCGGCGACGGCATGATCGCCGCATCGCCGATCGCTGACCACATCAGGCGCCCGAACGGATCGGTGAAGCCCGCGATCGGATTCCACGCGGCCGTCGGTTTCGACGCGACGCCGAGAGACAAAATGCCGTTCCACGGAAAGTCCTTAAGCTTCGCGGTGCGGATGAAGATCGGCGAGTCGAGTCCCGTGATCGAATCGAATCCGATGTTCTCGATGCCGGCCGAATAGTCGGTGTTAACGTACTCGCGCCTGACCGTGTAGCCGGCGACGACGGCACGGCAGCTTTGCGCGAGCAAAGACACCAGCTCACGCTCGGCATTGATGCGTTCGACCTCGGTCGCGCCGCCTGACGTGAGCCGCGCGACATCGCCGCGAATGCTCGCCGCACGATCGACATCGTCGATCGCCGGTTCGATCAGGAGCAGCGTGCGATACCAGCCGGATCGGCGCCACGGCGGTGCCATCGCACCTTCCGCGACCTTCAAAGATGACGCGACGAGCGCGTCGGCGTCGACCTCGTCGATGGCGACGTCCCAGGCGTCGCCGCTCGCACGCCAAGCGGAGTCGCGCATCCGGGGTCGTATCTCGACGGTCGGAGCCGTCAGATGCGCGACTCGCGTCCGCGCCGCTTCCGCGAGGTCGGCATGATAGAGATAGTCGCCGTCGAACGGCGTAATCGGATACGGGTGGAACGTAAAGCCGGACCGGTGTCGTTCGATGTCGCGCATGACGCCGCCAATGAGCGCGCACGAAGCCGACCGATCTTTCGCGCGCGGCGAATCCGGATTCACGCGCACGACGACGAGCGAGCCGAGCGATTCGATGGGCTTGATTGCCTCGGGAATTGCGCCGGCGAACGCGGGCTGCGCGCCGACGTACGCCTGGATGCGGCCCGCGATGAGCTCGGTCGCAGCGCGCTCGGGTGGCATCGTCGCGATCGAGATCAGGTGCGGGTAGTACGACGGGTAGATCGGAAATTCGTGGCCGCTGTGCGCCACGCTCGCGATGCCGAGTGCGACGGCGATCACGAGCCAGAAGCCGACCTTCCTCACGACGGATCGCCGGTGCGCGGCGTCAACCCCGCAGCGTTTTCATCACCGCGTCGTCTTCGAGGATCGTCTTCGGATTGCCCTCGAAAATGATTTCGCCGCGATCGATCGCATACAGGCGGTCGGCAATCCGCACCGCGGTCATCAGGTTCGACTCGG
>DATFCW010000404.1:0-3419 GCA_035252665.1 Casimicrobiaceae bacterium
CTCGGTGCCGACGACCGACCCGCCGCCCGGACGATCCTCGACGATGAACGACTGACCCATCGACTGTTGCAATCGTTGCGCGAGGTAGCGCGCGTAGATGTCGGCGGGCCCGCCCGCCGCGAACGGCACGATGATCTTGACGGCATGCGACGGATAGTCGTCGGCGCGCGCGATTCCCGAAACGAGGACGAGAAGGACGGCGAGCGCCGCCACGAAGGCGTTACGCAAATGGCGCATGGAATCTCCGAAAGTCGATGCTACGCGAAGCGGGAAATTGGATTTTCCTCTACTTCTCGTGTTCCACCTCGCGCAGGAACTGCTCGCGCTCCTGCGTGCCGATGTGCTCGGCGACGAGTTGCACGAACTCGTCGGTGTCCCGCGCCTGCTGCGCGGCCTTTTTCGTGACGACCTTCGCGATTGGACCCAGATAGATCGCGAGACGCGACGTCGTGTGCTCGACGAACGCCGGCTCCAGCGGACGCGACGCGCGGGTATGGGTTCGCGACGACGTCGGCGCGCCACGCGATCCCGTCGTCGCGCGTCCCTCGGTGCCTGTGCGCTTCGCGTGCGAGCCGCTCACCTCCGACGTCCGCCCGAGCGCAACGAAGCGACCGCGCTCCTTCGGATCGTCGATGTGCAAGGCGAGCAGCGCATAGAGCTCGCTGGCGTCGTGCGCCGACAATGCCGCCTGCCGCACGAGAATGCGCGCCATCGGTCCGACGAAGCGAACGAGCTGGCGCTCGACCGTCGCAAGCGAGGCGTCGTCCCAGGCGGGCTGCACGGCGGGTGGCTTGAGCGGCACCTCCGAGAGATTGATCACGGTCGTTTCTCCGCTGGGACCGCCGATGGGCTCGCCGCATGCGAGCCGCAGCGCGAGCGCGAACGCGCGCGCGTCCGCGAAGCGGTCTGAAGGCTCCTTCGCGAGCGCCTTGTCGAGCAGCGCATCGATCGACGGCGGGATCGCGAACGGGCACAGCGCGGACGCCGGCGGCGGTTGCTCGTGACAGATCTTGTAGGCGACCGATTCCATCGAGCCCGCGAACGGTCGCGTGCCCGTCAGAAGCTCGTAGAGGACGACGCCGGTGCTGAAGAGGTCGGCGCGATGATCGCTTGCCAGGCCGCGACATTGCTCGGGCGCCATGTACGACGGCGTGCCCATCACCATGCCGGTCATCGTCAGCGTCGTAGCATCGATGCGCGCGATACCGAAATCGGCGACCTTCAGCACGCCCGCGTTCGTGAGGATCAGATTCGCCGGCTTGATGTCCCGATGCACGACGCGTTGCGCGTGCGCGAACTCGAGCGCCTTCAGGAGCTGCGCCACCATCGCGGCGATCTGATGAAGCTCGAAGCGGGCGTTGCGATTCAGGTATTCGCGAAGCCCCATGCCCTCGACGTATTCCATCGCGATGTACGCGACGCTATCGTCCTCGCCGTACTCGTAGATCGCGATGATGTTGGGGTGATGGAGCCTCCCCGCCGCGCGCGCCTCGTTGCGAAATCGCGCCATGAACTGCGCGACGAGCTCGGCATCGAGCAGGTCCTTGCGCACCGTCTTGATCGCGACGCTGCGCTCGATGTGCGGGTCGATCGCCTTGTAGACGACGCCCATCGCGCCCTTGCCGAGGACGCTCTCGATTTCGTATTTCCCAATGCGGGACGGAGCAGCCGCCGTCATCCCCGGCTTCCCGCCGAATATCCTGCTCGAGCCACTATCATTCCAGCATCTTCATCGCCTGCACGAGGCTCACCTTCATCCGTCCGAGCGCCTCGGTGAGGACGCCGATCTCGTCCCTGCTTCGCGTGCGGAAATCGCCCGCCTCCATGTTGCCGAGGCTCACCTGGTCAGCGACCGCCGAAAGCCGCATCACGCGCCTGATCACCATCAGATGCAGCATGACGTTCAGAAGCACGAACGTGACGAGAAATACCCCCGCGAGCGACAGCATGAACGTGCGGAACGTCTCGTTCGCCCGCTTGATCGGCACCGACATCGGTACCGACACCACCTGCGCGCCGATGATGTCGTTGAGCTTCCACCCGAAGCCATTCGCCGTGCCGTAGAGCTCGGTCATCGTCTTCGGGGCGACTTCGATCGTGCTGTGGCAGACGAGGCACGCGGGACTTTGGATCTGGATCGGCCGCGCGAGATAGAGCGCACGCCCGGTCGGCGTATCGCGCTCGCCGACCAACTCCACGGTGTCCTTCGACTGTCGGAACACGTTGATGACGTCGGCTTCCCAGTCGCTCGCGCGATCGCGTGGATTCGTCGGATTGAGCGTCGCTTCCTTGTAGCCGTAGTCGGGATGCTTCTTGCGCATCTCGTTGAACATTTCCGTTGCCGCATAAGCCGGCACCGTCTGCGGCAGGAACGCGTACTTGAGCTGCGTGTCGAGCAGCGGCTTCACCTGCGTATTCGTGTACGTGCGCGACGAGAGCGCCGCTTCCATCATGAGACGCGCGTTCTGCACGATCTCCTCGCGCGCGTTCGCCTGCAGCACCTGGTACGACACGTAGCCGGCGACGGCGAAACCCAGCACGAAGATGCCGAGCAGAACCAGGTTGAACTTCCACATGAGCTTCATTGCGCAGCCTTCGTTCAGCGAATGGGAGTCGTCGCGGCGTTCGATGCCGCAGCTCCGGCGTCCTCACGCGGCCGGTAGCGTTCGGGATGGAGCGTGCGATCCCACTCGGGAATGGGATGCGCGGTTGCGGCCTGCGCACGGAACGTGGGATCCGAGAGCCTTGTCGCGAAACGCCGCACGAATGCCCGCCGCGATGCCGCCGATACGTTGAGCCACGGCTCCGCTTCGGCGAACGTGACCTCGCGACCGCTTGCAAGCGGAGGCGGAGCCGTCTCGAAATGGCTCGCGAGGCTCGGCAGCGCGTCGCGAAACGCCGGCGGCATCGCGGCGACGAAGGTCGAGGCCGGATGGTCGTCGCTTTCGAACGCGCGGTCGCCGATGCGATGCCAGAACTCGCCGTCGGTCGCGTCGCGCACGGCGTCCTTGCCGCGTGCGACCGGCATGACGAGGCTCACGCGACCGCGTTCCACGAAGAATTCGGTGCGCGTCGGATCGCAATGCACGACGACGATGCCATCGGCAAGCTTGAGCGTGGCGCCTCGAAGCGCGAGCATGATCGGCGGCGCCTTCGGGGCGTTCGAGAACTTGAGCCAGCCGCGCAGCAGCGTGATCGAAGCCGGGGGCGGCTTCGGCTCGTCGGCGAGCGTTTCGGCGTAGAGAGCCGATGGCCCGACGATCGCGATGATGCCGCCGCGCGGCAATTCGAGCATCACCTGCTCGCGCTCGGCGGCCTCGACGATGTCGCCGCGCTCGGCGCGTGCGCCCGGGTCGAGCCGGTACCACGTCGTTTTGCGCATCACGCGCGCCTCGCCGTCGGCGACCGTATAGATGGCG
>DATFCW010000405.1:0-7834 GCA_035252665.1 Casimicrobiaceae bacterium
TCGGAGCGCGCGCAGCAGTTCCTCGCCAAGATCCTGCATCACTGACGCGGCGTCGCGCCGGCGATGCGACGGTATAATTTCGCGTGCCCGAAGTTCTCGCGCTGCGCGGCGGCGTTGCGCTTTCTCCCTTCCGGGTCGCCAAGCTTCTCGGGACGCTGAAAAGCGTCCGGCCACCGCACGACATCGGGCGGCTCGCGGCTCGTTACTGGCACTTCGTCGAGCTCTCGCGTCCGTTAGCAGAAGCGCAGCGCGCGGCGCTCGAGCAGCTCCTCGCGTACGGTTCGCGGGAAGCCTTCCGCGACGATGCGCGCGATCCGGCGTTCGTCGTGCTTCCGAGGTTCGGCACGATTTCGCCCTGGTCGTCGAAGGCGACCGACATCGCGCGCAATTGCGGTCTCGATGCGGTCGCGCGCATCGAGCGCGGCATCGCGTTCGACATTGCGACGCGAAGCGGCGCGCCCTTGTCGAGCGACGATCGCGCAGTGCTATTGCCGCTGCTCCACGATCGAATGACGGAGACCGTTGTCGAGGCCATCGGTGAGGCGCGGGCCCTCTTCGCGCATTTCGATCCGCGACCACCCACGACGATTCCGCTGCTGGTACAGGGACGCGCGGCGATCGAGTGCGCGGACCAAGCACTCGGACTCGCGCTGTCGGCCGACGAAATCGATTATCTCGTCGACGCATTCACGCGTCTTGGCCGCGATCCGACCGACAGCGAGCTCACGATGTTCGCGCAGGCGAACTCCGAGCATTGCCGGCACAAGATCTTCAACGCAACGTGGCGCATCGACGGCGAGCCGCAGCCGCAGTCGCTGTTCGCGATGATCCGTTCGACGCACGCCGCGCATCCGCAGGGAACGCTCGTCGCGTACGCCGACAACTCGTCGGTGATCGAGGGTTCCGAAGCGGCGGGTTTTCATCCCGACGCCGATGGACGCTACCGCGCGCATCGCGAAACGATGCACGTGCTGATGAAGGTCGAGACGCACAACCACCCCACGGCGATCGCGCCATTTCCCGGCGCCGCGACAGGCGCCGGCGGCGAGATTCGCGACGAAGGCGCGACCGGCATCGGCGCGAAGCCGAAGGCGGGACTCGTCGGCTACACGACGTCGCATTTGCGGATTCCGGCGTTGATGCAACCGTGGGAGTCGACCGCGTACAACAAACCCGACCGCATCGCCTCTGCGCTATCCATCATGGACGAAGGGCCGATCGGCGCCGCGTCGTTCAACAACGAATTCGGACGTCCCAACCTCGCCGGCTATTTCCGCACGTTCGAGATGCCGGTCGACGGTCGCATGCGCGGCTACCACAAGCCGATCATGCTCGCGGGCGGCGTCGGCAACATTGGCGCGGCGCAGGTTCACAAGAAGCCGCTCGGCGCGGGAACGCTGCTCGTTCAGATCGGCGGCCCCGGCATGCTGATCGGCATGGGCGGCGGCGCCGCATCGTCGATGGAGACTGGCGCCAACACCGCCGATCTCGATTTCGACTCGGTCCAGCGCGGTAACGCGGAGATGCAGCGACGCGCGCAGGAAGTGATCGATCGCTGCGCGCAAGCGGGGAGCGCGAATCCGATCCTGTCGATCCACGACGTCGGTGCGGGCGGCCTTGCCAACGCGTTGCCCGAGATGGTTCACGCGGGCGAGGTAGGCGCACGCATCGAGCTTCGCGCGATTCCATCCGAAGAGCCCGGCATGACGCCGCGCGAAATCTGGTGCAACGAGGCACAGGAGCGCTACGTGCTGGCGATCGCGCCTGCCGATCTCGAGCGCTTTCGCGCGATCTGCGAGCGCGAACGCTGCCCGTTCGCGGTCGTCGGCCGCACGGACGAAACGGGAGAACTCGTCGTGCTCGATCGCGTTTTCGAAAGCCGAGCCGTCGACGTTCCGCTCGAGCTGATCCTCGGCAAGCCGCCGCGGATGTCGCGCGATGTCGAACGCGTTTCAGGCGCGCTGCCGCCGCTCGATCTCGCGGGCATCGACGTCCGCCAGGCCGCATACCGCGTGCTGCAGTTTCCCGCCGTCGCCGACAAGACGTTTCTCGTGACGATCGGCGATCGCACGGTGGGCGGGCTGTGCGCGCGCGATCCGATGGTCGGACCCTGGCAGGTGCCGGTCGCGGACGTCGCGGTGGCGCTTCGCGACTTCGACGGCTACGAAGGCGAAGCGATGGCCATCGGCGAGCGCACGCCGCTTGCGCTGATCGATCCGAACGCGGCGGGGCGCATCTCGGTCGGTGAGGCGATCACGAACATCGCCGCCGCGGGCGTCGTGGCGCTTGGCGACATCAAGCTTTCAGCGAACTGGATGGCGGCCGCGGGCGAGCCCGGCGAGGACGTCGCGCTCTACGACGCGGTGCGCGCGGTGGCGCTCGGCTTTTGCATTCCGCTCGGCGTGTCGATTCCGGTCGGCAAGGATTCCCTGTCGATGCGTACGATGTGGCGCGAGGGCAACGTCGACAAGAGCGTCACGTCGCCCGTGTCGCTGATCGTCTCGGCGTTCGCGCCGATTCGCGATGCGCGGATGTGCCTGACGCCGCTGTTGCGGAGGGATTGCGGCGATACGGTGCTCGTTCATCTCGACATCGCCAACGGGAAGCGGCGTCTCGGGGCATCGGCGCTTGCACAGGTCTACGCGCAGCTTGGGAACGAAGCGCCGGACGTCGGGGTCGAGCCTCTTCGTGCGTTCTTCGATCTCATGCAGCGCCTGCACGCCGAGGGACGGCTTCTCGCGTACCACGACATCAGCGACGGCGGCTTGTTCGCGACGCTTGCCGAAATGGCGTTCTGCTCGCGGTGCGGGCTCGATATCGCATTGACAGCTGAACCTAACGAACTCGCGGCGCTCTTCGCCGAAGAGCTCGGCGCGGTCGTGCAAGTCCTTCGCAAGGATCTCGACGAAGTGCTCGCGCGTGCACGCGATGCAAACGTTCGCGCAACGCCGATCGGCAGTCCGGCGCGCGGCGATCGCATCACCATCCGCCATGCCGGCGAAACCGTGCTCGACGAAGCTCGCAGCGATCTGCATCGCGCATGGTCGTCGACGACGCATGCGATGCAACGGCTTCGCGACAATCCTGCCGCTGCAGACGACGAGTACGCGCGCCTGTCCGAGGACGACCCGGGGCTCGTGCCGCTTCTGACGTTCGATGTCGACGAGGACCCGGCGGCGCCCTTCATCGCGACCGGCGCGCGCCCGCGCGTCGCAATTCTGCGCGAGCAAGGCGTCAACGGACATGTCGAAATGGCGGCCGCGTTGACCCGCGCGGGCTTTGACGCATTCGACGTGCACATGACCGACCTCGTCGCCGGCCGGCATACGTTGTCGACGTTCGCGGGCATCGTCGCGGGCGGCGGCTTTTCGTACGGCGACGTTCTGGGCGCTGGCGAAGGCTGGGCGAAATCGATCCTCTTCAATGCCAAGTTGCGCGGTGATTTCGCGCGCTACTTCGAGCGTGCCGACGTGTTCGCGTTTGGCGTGTGCAACGGCTGCCAGATGATGAGCAACCTGCGCGAGATCATTCCCGGCGCCGCGCATTGGCCCCATTTCGTACGCAACGCTTCCGAGCAGTTCGAGGCGCGCTACGTGATGGTCGAGGTGCAGCGCTCGCCGTCGCTTTTCTTCCGCGACATGGAAGGAAGCCGCATTCCCGTTGCGCTCGCGCATGGCGAAGGTTTCGCCGAGTTTCGCGATCCGGACCAACTCGCTGCGGCGCAACCGTTCGTCGCGCTACGCTTCGTCGACCACGCGGGAAGGCCGACCGAGCGCTATCCGTACAACCCGAGCGGATCGCCGCAAGGCATCACCGGGCTCACCACGGCGGATGGCCGCTTCACGATCCTGATGCCGCATCCCGAGCGCGTGTTTCGCAGCGTGCAGATGTCCTGGCATCCCGACGAGTGGGGCGAGCGCTCGCCGTGGCATCGGGTGTTCGCGAACGCGCGGCGGTTCGTGGGGTAGCGCCTGGTCGTTGACGCCGATCGCGCGCATCGTGCCATGGAAACGCACTGCGCTCGTCTGGAAAGAGCAATCGGGCAAGGATTTGACGATGGCCACGCATGATCGCGCCTTGGCCGTTGGTGCGACAGCGATGCGCCTACGAGTCATCGGCGTCTAATCGCTACTTGTGCAGTTGATCCGACGCCACGCGGCGCACGCCGGCGTCGCGCATGCGCGTCCACGCCGCTGCCAGCGAGCCAGCGGTGTCGATCGCGCGACACGCGTCCTCGATGACCACCGCATCGAACCCCGCGTTGCGCGCATCGAGCGCCGACCACGCGACGCAAAAATCGGTGGCGAGTCCCGCAACAAATACGCGCGTGAATCCGCGCTCCCGCAGGTAACCTGCGAGCCCTGTCGGCGTGGCGCGGTCACCCTCGACGAACGCCGAGCAGCTGTCGACATCGCGCCTGTGTCCCTTGCGCACGACGAGTTGCGCGTGCGGTATGTCGAGCGCCGGCGAAAACTGCGCGCCGAACGTGCCTTGCACGCAGTGATCGGGCCACAGCACCTGCTCGCCGTAGGGCAACATGATGGTTTGAAACGGCGCGTTGCCCGGATGGCTCGACGCGAACGACAGATGCCCGGGCGGGTGCCAGTCCTGGGTAAGCGCGACGTGCGTGAAGCGGCGCGCGAGTCGATTGACGATCGGGATGATGGCGTCGCCCTCGGGCACGGCGAGTGCGCCGCCGGGCAGGAAATCGTGTTGAATGTCGACGACCAGCAGGATGTCGCGGTCGGTGAGGCTCCCGGACATGTTGTTATCGTAGCGCATCGCACCCGCGGCTCGAGAACCCTGTGCGACGACGTGCGAAGATAATGGGATGAGTCTTACCGTCTACGCGATCAACGGCGTGACCCCCGTCGTCGATCCGACCGCGTATGTTCATCCGTCCGCCGTGCTGATCGGCGATGTGATCGTGGGCGCCGATTGCTACATCGGTCCCTGCGCATGTCTTCGCGGCGACTTCGGGCGCATCGAGGTGCGCGCCGGCGCGAATCTTCAGGACTGCTGCATTGCGCACGGCTTCCCCGGCACCGACACGATCGTGGCCGAGGAGGGGCACGTCGGGCACGGCGCGATCCTGCATGGCTGCATCATCGAGCGCAATGCGCTGATCGGCATGAACGCGGTGATCAACGACAGCGCCGTGATCGGTGAATCGGCGATCGTCGCGGCGATGGCGTTCGTCAAGGCGAAAATGATCGTGCCGCCGCGCGTGCTCGTCGCGGGCATGCCGGCGCGCGTCGTGCGCGAGCTGTCCGAAACCGAGCTCGCGTGGAAGATCGAAGGGACCCGAAGCTATCAGGAGCTCACGCGGCGAAGTCTCGCGACGATGCGCGCGACCGCACCCCTCGAAGCCGTCGAAGCGGATCGCAAGCGAATCGAGCTTGACGAACTCCTACCGTTATCGGCGGTGAAGCTACGGCAGGGATAGACCTTCGCGGATGGAAGACATCGCGTCACCGATCGTTCGGCGCGCTCGGAAATGGCGCAGCGAGGCGCCGCTGTCGGCTCAACAGGAGCAGATCTGGCTCGCGGCGCAGCGCGCGCCCGATGCGCCGACGTACAGCGTGGCCGAGGTGCTCCCGCTGCACGGGACGCTCGACGTCTCTGCGCTGCATGGAGCACTGAACGGTGTCGTCGCTCGGCATGAGGCTCTGCGCACCCGCTTTGTCACGGAAGCAGCCGGGGAGCTGCGGCAGATCATCGTCCCCGAATCGATGGTTTCGCTTCCGCTCGACGACCTTTGCGCCGACTCCGATGCGGTCGCAGAAGCGCGCCGGTGCGCGAACGACTTCGCGGCAACCGGGTTCGATCTCGCCGCAGGTCCGCCGTTTCGCGCCCGTCTGCTGAAGCTCGGCGCCAGCGAGCACTGGCTCGTCGTCGTCATGCACCACATCGTCACGGACGGATGGTCGCGCGTCGTGTTCTGGCGCGATCTCGCGGCACTCTACGAGGTCATGCTACGCGGCGAGCAGGCGCAACTGCCCCACGCGCCGCTGCAGTACGCGGATTACGCGTGCTGGCAACGCGACATGCGCGAGCGCGAGGAATTTGCTCTGCGCCGCGACTACTGGCGCCGCACGCTTGCCGGTGTCGAGCGCCTCGCGCTGCCGGTCGATCGCCTTCCGCCCCAACTCGCGAAACACGACGGCGCTGAGAGATCGCGCGTGCTCGACCCGTCCGTCGTCGCTGCGCTCGTCAACGTTGGCAAACGAAGCGATGCGACACTCTTCGTGACGCTGTTCGCGGCGCTTCTCGTATGGCTTTCACGCCATACGGGCGCCGACGATCTTGCGGTCGGCTTCCCCTCGGCGGGTCGCGATCGGCCCGAGCTTGCCGATGTCGTCGGCTGCTTCGTCCGCACGCTGGTGCTACGCGCCAATCTTGCCGGATCGCCGTCGTTCTCGGAAGTGCTGGGGCGCGTGCGCACTGGCGTGCTCGAAGCGCTTGCGCACCAGGACGTGCCGCTCGACCTCGCGGCTCGTGAGGCTCCGATGGTGCAGCACCAGGGATTGGGCACGCCATGGTTCGACGTGTTCTTCAACATGCGGGGCAAGCGAACGTCTCCGACCCGGCATGTGCGCCTCGGCGAAGCCGACGGCGACGTAGCGCATCTCGACACTGGAAGCGCGAAGTTCGCGCTCTCGGTCACCGTCAGCGAACGCGCCGACGGTCGCCTCGAGGTGCTGTTCGCTTACGCATCGGCGCTCTTCGACGCCGCGACGATCGACCGGATGCAGATCCGATGGCTCACGCTGCTCGAAGCGATCGCCGCAGACGAAAAGCGGCCGATCGCGCAGTTGCCCATGCTCGGCGACGACGAGCGCGCGCTGCTCGCGCGCTGGAGCGGGCCTGCGGTAAGCGATGCAGTCGACGTTCCTATAACCGAGCTCTTCGCCGCGCAGGTGCGACGGGCACCGAACGCGGTGGCCGTCGTCTGGGATCGCGGGAGCCTGACGTACGGAGTTCTCGCCAGGCACGCAAGCACACTCGCGCAAACGCTGCGACGTCTCGGCGTGCGCTCCGACGTCCCCGTCGGCGTGTACGTCGAGCGCTCGCCGGAGCTCGTCGTCGCTCTGCTCGCGATTCTCGAAGCGGGAGGCGCGTACCTGCCGCTCGACCCCGATTACCCGAAGGCGCGCATCGAGCGGGTTCTCGACGATGCGAGGCCGCCGGTCGTGCTCACGCAGTTCGCGCTTCGCGATCGCTTGCCGAAACGAGGTGCCGAAATCGTCTGCGTCGATCTCGCTGCCAAAGCCTCCGAGGCGACGGCGCATACCGAATCGCCGATGCCCGCGAGGCCGCGCGATCTCGCCTACGTGATTTACACGTCGGGTTCGACCGGACAGCCGAAGGGCGTAATGATCGAGCAGCGATCGGTGGCGACGCACATCGCCGACATGCGCGACGCATTCGCGATGAGCGCCGACGACTGCGTCCTCCACACGGCCGCGATCGGCTTCGATCAGGCGATCGGTCAGATCCTCATGGCGGTCCTAACCGGCGCGCGCGTGGCGTTGCCG
This sequence comes from Casimicrobiaceae bacterium, assembly GCA_035252665.1. Taxonomy (GTDB): domain Bacteria; phylum Pseudomonadota; class Gammaproteobacteria; order Burkholderiales; family Casimicrobiaceae; genus VBCG01. The sequence goes on from DATFCW010000405.1 coordinate 7,539, forward strand.
ACGGCTCGGGCGCATCACTCGGCGGACGAAATCGCCGAAGCGATCGTTCGATACGGCGTCACGATCCTGCGCACGGTGCCGACGCTCCTCGCGGCGATCGCATCGGGTCCCGGCTTTGCCGCCTGTCGATCGTTGCGCCTCGTGCTGTCCGCCGGAGAGCCGCTTGCCGGGAGCATCGTCGACGCGATTCACGCACAGTGCCCCGCCGAAGTCGTCAATGCCTACGGCCCGAGCGAGACCACGTTCATGGCCACCGTTCATCGCTGCTCGCGCGGCGAGCGTACCCCGAGTGAAGT
>DATFCW010000406.1:0-6800 GCA_035252665.1 Casimicrobiaceae bacterium
CCGCATCGGCCGACTATATGGGCAGTACGGGTGTGAGCGGCGATGTAGCGAGCGGCATCACCATGGACGACAGCGGCGGTACCGCCCTCTTCACGCAGCTCGTCACCTTCGGCTCGTCGCTCATGTTTCAACTGAGCACGAAGAACGCGTTCTCGGGCGGCGGTCAGCCCGACGCCTTTTCCATGTTGGTGTGCGCGGCGGACTTCAGTGCCTGCTATTCCAACAACATGTTGACGGGCGCACTGCTCGAGTTGGATCTGACCGGCAACGCGCTCAGTCCCTCGTCGTTCACATTGAATGGCGCGTCAGCCCAAATGTTGCCGGCACCCGTGGTCACGCTCGCCACACCCGAACCCGCTTCCCTGCTCCTGCTTGCCGCAGGCTTCGCGGGATTGACGCTGACGAGAACCGGCGCTCGTCGTCCGAAGCGGTAACGACCGGAGGAGTCGATCATGCGAGCACTGCGTGCTGTGGAGTTATTTCGCCCTGCGATCGTCACGATGCTCATGGCGCTTGTGTCGAGCGCGACGCTCGCGCAGCCGCCAGGTGCGGCGGATGCGCTTCTCGCCGTCGATCAGCAACGGGCGAGCGTCGTCGAGCGCATCGTCGAGCAGTGGGGTCCGCCGCTCGCCAAATCGAGCGCATCGATCGGCGTCGACGATTTGCGGAGCCGCCTGATGGCGCTTCGCGCCGATCAGTTGCTCGCGGCAACCCTGACCGGCACATTGGATGGACTGCGTTCGGTGCTCGGCGTCGACGCCATCGGGAAGCCCGCGTCGGCGGAACTCAAGTCATTGCCGGCGGGAAGCGAGGCTGTTTATACGTCGGTGACGCCGTGCCGGCTCGTCGAAACGCGCGGGACGTTCGCTGCGGTTTATCAGGGCGACGGTACGCCTTCGCACAATGCGGTGCCGTTCGCGCCGAACGAGATTCGCAGCTACAAAGTGCAGGGCGGCAACGGCGTGTGCCTCACGCAACTGCCCGCGGGCCTCAATCCGAGCGCGGTGCAGTTGCAGGTTTTCGGGCTTCCGACGACGAGCGCTTCGGGAGACATCGAGATCCTGCCGCAGGGCGCGACGTTCGGCAGCACCGCCACGATGGTGTACGTGGGCAGCATCGCCTTCAACACGGTGTCGACGGCGGCGCGCATCAATCTCGGCAACGACGAGATCAGCGTGCAGGTGCGCGGGGGCGGGGCGAACGTGGCGATCGACGTCGTCGGCTACTTCGCGGCGCCGACGACCGATGGCCAATATTTCCTGCAGGGCGGCAACGCGTTCGGGACGGCGGCGCTGCTCGGCACGAAGGACAACCAGCCGGTGTCGATCGCGGTGAACAACGCGCCGGTGCTTCGTCTTGCATCGGTCGTCGATGGCAGCGGCAACAGCGGAATCAACGTGATCAACGGCTTCGCCGACAACGTGATCGACGCGGGCGTCATCGGCGCGACCATCGCCGGTGGGGGTTTCAAGTTGAGCGGCGGAACCAGCTTCGTCAATCACATCTCGCAGAGCTTCGGCACCATCGGCGGCGGGCACGACAACCTCGTTACCAACGCCGACGGCACGATCTCGGGTGGCGAACAGAACACCGCGGGGCAATTTGCCACCGTGGGCGGTGGCATCCTCAACACTGCATCGGGCGCCAACGCCACGGTAGTCGGGGGCCGCCAGAACACGGCGAGCGGCAACTCCTCGACAGTCCTCGGCGGATTCAACAACAGCGCGAGTGGCGCGAGCGCCATCGCCGGCGGTGTGCTCGCGAGCGCCGATCAGGACGGCTGCGTGCTGTTCGTGTACTGGGCGGAAGGTCTCGGCGCCAATTGCCTCGGAACACCGCATCAGTTCCGCATGCTGGGTTCGCATGGGTTGTCCATCGACTACGACACGAGGCTCGCCAATCCGAACGGCACTGGTTCGCGCTGGGCCGTGATCGGCGACACCGTTCCGGGCGCAACGATCGCCACCTGGACCGGCGCCTTTTTGTCCGATGGCGGGACGTGGACGAACGCGTCGGATCGCGCGCTCAAGACCGGCTTCGTCGCGGCCGATCCCGACCAGGTGCTCGCGAAGATCGATGCGATGCCGATCATGGAGTGGCGCTACAAGAATCAGCCTGACGAGCTTCATCTCGGCCCGGTCGCGCAGGACTTCTACGCGGCGTTCGGGCTCGGCCGCGACGACAGGCACATCGCAACCGTCGACGAGGAAGGTGTCGCGCTCGCTGCGATCCAGGGGCTGAGCAGGTTGCTGCGCGACAAGGATGCGCGAATCAACGCGCAGCAGCAGGAGATTTCCGCGCTGACCGACCGGCTCGGCAGGATCGAGACGATGCTGGAACGCATGCGAATGGCCCGATAAGCGCGAAGCCAGCAGCGAAGGCGCACACATGTGCGAGTCCCGCAGAGGCACGATTGAAGCCGGCGGATCGCCCTTTGCACAGGCGGCCCGTCGGTGCAGGAAATTTGCGCGCATTGAGCGCGATGCACTGCGCCATGTTGGTTCGGGATCGTGCATGGCAAGCGACCGCTCTACCGCATGCGCGCAAGGCTCAGGGAGTCAGCGCAATGGCAACGACCAATTTCGTACGCTTGTGGCGGGACGGGGCGCGTCTTTTCGTGGACGTGAATGGCGCCACGATCGAGGCGAGCTCGCTTGAGTTCGATGAGCGCGTCGTGACGCTCCAGTTTCAGGCCATTGTGACATCGCTCGACGGCGAGCGGCGACTGTTGCCGTCAACGGCAGCTCGACTTGTCGCTTGATCTGATCGCCTTCCCGCGCACGCTATAGCGTTCCGCGCTGCCTGTCGTTGCCCTGCTAAACTTTCGTGAGGGCAGCGACAGGAGCAGACACATGACGAAGCAGGCCGTTCAGAGCGCCGACGCGCCCGCCGCGATCGGTCCGTACTCGCAGGCGATCCGCGCCGGCGACACGCTCTACATGTCGGGGCAGATTCCGCTCGATCCGAAGACGATGCAGATCGTCGAAGGCGGCATCGAGGCGCAGGCAAACCAGGTGTTTCGCAATCTGCGGGCGGTCGCCGCTGCATCGGGCGCCAAGCTCGACGACATCGTCAAGCTGTCGATATTGCTCACGGACTTGGGCGAGTTCGCGAAGGTCAACGAGATCATGTCGTCATATTTCCATGCGCCGTATCCGGCGCGCGCGACCTACCAGGTGGCGGCGCTGCCGCGTGGTGCGCGAATCGAGGTGGAGGCGATTCTCGTCGTTCCCGGTGGCTGACGACGAATGCCGCGCGACGAGTGGATGACGCGCGGACGGGAATGAGCGATCTGCCGGAGGCGGTCTCGCGCGCGAAACGGAGTGCGTCACGACCGGACTCGCGGTCGAAAGGCAATGCCATCGCCGACAAGCTCGCGCGCATCGGTGTCTCGCGCGACGAGGATCTTGTCCTGCATTTGCCGTTGCGCTACGAGGACCACACGCGAATCGTTGCGCTGCACGACGCGCGCGTCGGCGAGACGATCCAGACCGAAGGCGTCGTCGCGAGAGCCGACATTCAATATCGGCCGCGGCGCCAATTCGTCTGCGCGATTCGCGATCCCGAAAGCGGCGCATCGCTCGTCCTGCGCTTCTTCTCCTTCTATCCGAGTTATCAGAAATCGCTTGCGCGCGGTGCGCGCGTGCGCGTGTTCGGCGAGGTCCGTGAAGGCTATTACGGGCCGGAGATCGTGCATCCGCAATTCAAGGTCGTGAGCGACGACACCCCGCTGCCCGATCGGCTGACGCCGGTCTATCCAACGACGGCGGGACTCTCGCAGGAAACGCTGCGCAAGCTCACCTCGCGCGCGCTGACCGTCGATCCATCGCGACTCGCCGATACGCTTCCCGACGATGTGGTCCAGAAGCGCCGGCTGTGGAAGTTCGGCGACGCGGTCAATTTCCTGCATACGCCGCCGCCCGGGCTGTCGGCGCCCGCACAACGTGCGCTCGATGCGCGCACGCATCCGGCATGGACGCGCCTCAAGTTCGACGAGCTTCTTGCACAACAGCTTTCGCTCAAGGCGCATCGCAAGGCACGCGCAAGCCGACGCGCCCCCGTGCTTCGCGGCAGCGGCGAGCTCACGCGCACGTTGCTTTCGCGTGTGCCGTTCAAGCTCACTGGCGCGCAGCAACGCGTCTGGCGCGAGATCGCGCGCGATCTTGCCCGCGCTACGCCGATGCAACGCCTCCTTCAAGGTGACGTCGGATCGGGCAAGACGATCGTGGCGGCGCTTGCCGCGCTGCATACCATCGAAAGCGGCCGGCAGGTGGCGTTCATGGCGCCGACTGAAATCCTCGCCGAGCAGCATTTCCGCAAGTTGCAATCGTGGCTTTCGGGCGTCGGCGTCGAGATCGCGTGGTTGTCGGGATCGCTGCCGGCGAAAAAACGTCGCAAGGCGATCGAAGCGCTGGAAAGCGGCGCAGCGTCGTTTGCGGTCGGCACGCATGCGCTTTTCCAGGAAGGCGTCGCGATGCCGCGGCTCGCGCTGGCGATCGTCGACGAGCAGCATCGCTTCGGCGTCGCGCAGCGGCTCGCGCTGCACGCGAAGGGTCTCGCCGATGCGCACCAACTCATGATGAGCGCGACGCCGATTCCGCGCACGCTCGCGATGACGTTCTACGCCGACCTCGACGTGTCGGCGCTCGACGAGATGCCTCCGGGACGCACGCCGGTCGCGACGCGCCTTGTCAGCGAGAAGCGCCGCGGCGAGATCATCCGCTGGGTCGGGAAGATATGCAGCGAGGGTCGGCAGGCGTATTGGGTCTGTCCGCTGATCGAGGAATCCGAGAAGCTCGAATTGCAGACGGCCGTTGCGCTCCATGCCGAGTTGACGCAGGAACTCGCGCCATCGGGCATCGTCGTCGGGTTGCTGCATGGGCGCATGAAGCCCGACGAGAAGGCGACAAGGATGGATGCGTTCGTGCGCGGTGAAGTGCACGTGCTCGTCGCCACGACGGTCATCGAAGTCGGCGTCGACGTGCCGAATGCGTCGATCATGGCGATCGAGCACGCCGAGCGCTTCGGACTTGCGCAACTGCATCAATTGCGCGGACGCATCGGGCGCGGCGCGACGGAGAGCACGTGCGTGCTGCTGTTCGAGGAGCCGCTTTCCGACACCGCGAAAAAGCGCCTCAAGGTGATCTACGAGACGACTGATGGCTTCGAGATCGCGCGCCAGGATCTTCTGATTCGCGGACCGGGCGAGTTTCTCGGCGCGCGCCAATCCGGAATGCCGCTTCTGCGTTTCGCCGATCTCGAGCGCGACGTCGCGTTGATCGAGCAAGCGCGCGACGCAGCCGATACTCTGTTGCGAACCGATCCCGCGGCCGCGGCACGCCATCTCGATCGCTGGCTCGGCGGCAAGCAGGCGTTCATCAAGGCGTGAAACCAGTTTAGGGTCAGAGACGAAACTCTCGTACAGCGCCATGACGCCGCAGACCCGCGCACGAGTTTCGTCTCTGACCCTAAACTGGTGAAGCGGCTGCGATAAAATGCGCGTCGAACCCACAGGCGACGGGCGGCGCGCAACTAGCGAGCGCCTCGCGCGGTCGCACGCTTCGACGATGTCGCTTTATACGCTCGGCCTCAATCACACGACGGCGCCTCTCGACGTGCGCGAGCGGGTCGCGTTCGCGCCGGATCAGCTCTCGGGCGCGCTGCGCGAGCTCACGTCGACGCGGATGGTCAAGGAGGCGGCGATCCTGTCGACGTGCAATCGCACGGAGGTGTACTTCCATGGTGGCGAGCCGACGCCCGTGGCGCGCTGGCTCGAAAGCGCGCACGCGCTCGCGCCGTCGACGCTTGCGCCGTATGTCTACACATTGAACGCCGACCACGCGGTGTCGCATGCATTTCGCGTCGCGAGCGGCCTCGATTCGCAGGTGCTCGGCGAGCCGCAGATCCTCGGACAGATGAAGCAGGCGGTGCGACAGGCCGAAGCGGCGGGCTCGCTCGGGCTGGTGCTCAATCGTCTCTTCCAGCGCACGTTCGCCGTCGCCAAGGACGTGCGCACGCACACCGACATCGGCACCGCGTCGATCTCGATGGCGGCGGCCGCGGTGAAGCTCGCCGAGCGAATCTTTCCTTCGCTGTCGGAACAGCGCCTGTTGCTCGTCGGCGCCGGCGAGATGATCGAATTGGCCGCCACGCATTTCGCCGCGCGTGAGCCACGGTCGATCACGGTCGCGAATCGAACGCTCGAACGCGGACACAAGCTCGCGCATCGCTTCGGCGCGCAGGCGATCACGCTCACCGAGATGAACGAGCGCCTCGCGCAATTCGACGCGATCGTCACCTGCACGGCCAGCACGCTGCCGATCATCGGCAAGGGAACGCTCGAGCGCGTCGTCAAGGCGCGCAAGCACGCGCCGATCCTCATCGTCGATCTCGGCGTGCCGCGCGACGTCGAGGCCGAAGCCGCGGCGCTCGATGACGTGTTTCTTTATAGCGTCGACGATCTCGCCGAGATCGTGAAGGACAACTTGTCGATCCGCCGCGAGGCGGTCCTGCAGGCCGAGCAGATGATCGCCGAGCAGACCGCGCACTTCCTGCGCTGGCTCTCCGGACGCAGCGTGGTGCCGACGATCGCGACGCTCGCGTCGCATCACGAGGCGCTGCGCAACCATGAGCTCGAGCGCGCACGTCGGATGCTCGCCGCCGGCACGGCGCCGGAGGAGGCGCTCGAGGCGCTCGCGCGGAGCCTCACCAGCAAGTTCCTGCATCCGCCGCTCGCAGCGCTCAATGCGGCCGGTGACGCCGAGCGGGCCGAGCTGATCGCGCTGTTCTCGCGCGTCTAC
>DATFCW010000407.1:0-4199 GCA_035252665.1 Casimicrobiaceae bacterium
GGTGAGCGCGCCGCCCCAGAGGCAGCCGGAATCGAGCATCAGCACGTTTGGCGCGAGTAGAAGGCCGAGCGTCGACCAGTGCCCGCAAATGACGAGCGACGATGCGCTGCGCCGCTGTTCGTGCAGGAACCATGCGGCGTAGCCTGGCGGCGCATGCGCGGCGCCACGCTTCTCGCGAAAGTCCATCTGCCCGGCGGCGGTGCAGAAGCGCAACCTCGTCAGCGCGTTGACGATGACGCGCAGTCGGTCGAAGCCTTCGAGATCGTCGCGCCATGCACTCGGCTCATCGCCGTAGAGCGCACGCAGGAACGGCTCGCGCGCATCGCTCGCAAGCACCGTCTCGACTTCGCGCGCGAGCTCCAGCACACGCGGCGTCGTCCATTGCGGCAACACGCCGGCGTGGACGAGCAGCATATCGCCCTCGGTGCGCGCGAGCGGCTGACGAGAAAGCCACGCGATCAGCTCGTCGCGATCGGGCGCGGCGAGAATCGATGCGAGGGTATCGTCGCGATGCGACGGCCGATGTCCGGCGGCGACGATCAGAAGATGCAGGTCGTGATTGCCGAGCACGATCTGCGCGCTATCGCCGAGCGCGCGCACCTCGCGCAGCACCGAAAGCGAGTCCGGCCCGCGATTGACGAGATCGCCGGTGAGCCAGAGCCGGTCGTTGCGCGGCGAAAAGCCGATCAGCGACAGAAGCTCGCAGAATTCGGCGTGACATCCCTGGATGTCGCCGATCGCGTAATGCGCCATTGGGAAGCTTGAGCGCGCGCCGCCGCGCGAAACGCGCGCGCGAAAGCGTCGCAACGGTACAATCGAGCCATTGTAGCGAACGCCGACTGTTCACGCTTTCTTGCAGTTCTCCCTGAACGTCACCCAACGCGAAGCGGTGCGCTACGACAGCGGCCCGCTCCTTGTGCTGGCGGGCGCCGGAAGCGGCAAGACGCGCGTCATCGCCGCGAAGATCACGCATCTGATTGCACACGGCGTCGATCCGGCACGCGTCTTCGCGATCACGTTCACGAACAAGGCCGCGCTCGAAATGCGCGAACGCGTCACGCGCGTGCTGACGACGCAAGCGCACGCATCAGCCGTCGCGATCTCGACCTTTCACAGCCTCGGGCTTCGCATCGTGCGCGAAGAGGCATTGGCGCTCGGCTTGCCGCGCGGTTTCTCGATCTTCGATCCCGCCGACATCGAGCCGATCGTCGCCGAGCTCGCCGCAACGGCGGATCGCGCGCGAACGCGCGCCATCCAGTGGAAGATCGGCCAGTGGAAGAACGCGCTCGTCGGTCCGGCCGCCGCATTGAAGCTGGCGCATGACGACGACGCGCTCGTCGCCGCGCGCGCGTATGCGGGCTATCGCGATGCGCTTCGCGCGTATCGGGCCGTCGATTTCGACGATCTGATCGCCTTGCCGGTCGCGCTGTTCGACGCCGACGAAGCGGCGCGCAAGCGCTGGCAGGCGCGCATATCGCATCTGCTCGTCGACGAATATCAGGACACGAACGCCGCGCAATACCGGCTCTTTCGCCATCTCGTCGGCAGCGACACGCCGTTCACGCTCGTCGGCGACGACGATCAGGCGATCTACGGTTTTCGCGGGGGCACTCTGGACAACCTCACGGCGCTGCCCCGTGACTATCCGCAACTTCGCGTCATCAAGCTCGAGCAGAATTATCGTTCGACGGTGCGCATCCTTCGCTCGGCAAATGCGCTCATTGGCAACAATCGCAAACTGTTCGACAAGCGACTCTGGACCGAGCTCGCTCACGGCGAGCCGTTGCGGGTGACGCCGGCAGCCGACGAGGAGGGCGAAGCCGAGATCGTCGTTTCGAAATTGCTCGCGCACAAGTTCGAGCGGCGCACGCGCTTTGCCGACTACGCGATCCTTTATCGCGGCAACCATCAATCGCGGCCGTTCGAGACCGCGCTTCGCGCGCAGTCGATTCCCTACGACGTCGCGGGCGGTACCTCGATGTTCGATCGCACCGAGATCCGCGATATCGTCGCGTATCTTCGACTGGTCGCGAACGATGACGACGATCCGTCGTTCCTGCGCGCACTGTGCGCGCCGAAGCGCGGCATCGGGCAGGCAACGCTCGCGCGCCTTGGCGAGATCGCCGCGAAGCAGCGGTCGAGCCTCTTCGCCGCCGCGTTCGACGCGGCGCTCGTCTCGTCGCTGCCGACGCGCCAGCGCAGTGCGCTCGAGTCGTTCTGCGCGCTCGTCAATGCCATCCAGCATCGCGCCAAGCGTGAGCCGCCAGGACGCCTCCTCGGCGAGCTCGTGCGCGCAATTCGCTACTTCGAATGGCTGGAGTCGACGCTCGATCGACGCGACGCGCGCGTGCGAAGGCAAAGCGTCGACGATTTCGTCGGCTGGCTCGCGCGAAAGGGCGAAGCCGAGGGCAAGGACCTGCTCGAGCTCACGCAGATGCTCGCACTCGTGACGATGCTCGACGAGCGCGATGCAAAAGCGGGCGACGCGGTGCGGCTTTCCACGCTGCACGCGGCGAAGGGACTCGAGTTCCCGCACGTGTTCATCGTCGGCCTGGAGGAGGGCGTGCTGCCGCATCGCGAGGCGATCGACGCCGATTCCGTCGACGAGGAGCGTCGCCTCATGTACGTCGGATTGACGCGTGCGGAGCGGACGCTGTGGCTGTCGTTTTGCCGCACGCGCAAGCGCGCAGGCGAGAAAGTCGATTGCGTCCCATCGCGGTTCCTGGCCGAGCTCGCGCAGGAAGATTTGCGCTACGCGGATCGCGCGCTTTCGGCGGACGAAGCCGCGCGGGCGAAAGTCGAGGGCAATGCGCGGCTCGCCGCGCTCAAGGCGATGGTCGCGCGGTAGCTGGTAGTTACTTCGCCGCCGCCACCATGTAGTCGACGGCGGCCTTGACCTGCGCGTCGCTGAGCGATGCATTGCCGCCCTTCGGCGGCATCGCGTTCAGGCCGTGGAGCGCCGCAGTGTAGAGAGCCTCCTTGCCGGTCGCGATGCGCGGCGCCCATGCGGCCTTGTCGCCGAACTTGGGCGATCCGGCGAGGCCTGTCGCATGGCACACGTGGCAGGTCTCGTCGTATACGGCCTTGCCTTCGCTCGCGCTCGATGCGCTTGCGGTCTTCGTCGGTGCCTCGGTGCTCGATGTTGCCGTTGCTGCGCTCGCCGCAGGGGCAGGCGCCGATGCGGCCGCAGTGGTCGCCGCCGGCGCAGCAGGCGTTGTCGATGTTGCCGCCGCAGTCTGCGTCGATGCGGAGGGCGAAGGGGCGGGCTCCTTCCATCCGGCGCCCGCCTGGTCGGCGAGGTACACGACTGCGCGATGCACTTCATCATCGGTCAAGTCCGGGTTGCCGCCCTTCGGGGGCATCGTGCCCGTCTTGCCCTGATAGCCGTCGATCGCGTGCTTGACGAGCGTCGCTTCGCCTTCGGCGATGCGCGGCGCCCACGCGGCCTTGTCCCCGGCCTTCGGTGCGCCGGCGAGACCGGTTTCGTGGCACGTCTTGCAGACTTGCGCGAACACCTGCGCTCCGGTCATGTTGCCGCTTGCAGGACCCGCCTCGGCGATGACGACGGTGCCGACCGGCTTGATCCTATCGAGCACGTGCGCCGGGCTCTCGTTCAAGTCGCGCGGCAGGCTCGTGAAAAGCTGCGACAACAGTGCGATCACGGTGATCGGAACGAGAAACGCGAGCAGGACGACGATGATGAGTTGCTTCGGCGTCTTGATCGCGGACGAGTGCGGGTCGTGTTCCGGCATGGTCTTATTGGAATGCGCTCGCGCGGCCAAAGCGTTGCATTATAGCGAGGCGCGATTGCACGCCGGCTTTCGTTCGCCTGCGTCGGCCTCTTGCATGCTGACCCACGAAAGACGCGCCCGCTATAATCCGTCGCTACGACGCGCCCGTAGCTCAGTTGGATAGAGTATTGGTTTCCGAAGCCAAGGGTCACAGGTTCGAATCCTGTCGGGCGCGCCACCGATTTCGTTCGCGACGCGAGCGCGTCATGCGGAACTTTCATCCGCATGCGAACCCAAGTGTTCCTCGCTTCGCGCGAACCGCGATGCGCACCGCATCGATTTCCAACTCACACTACGCCATGACACGCGCCATTTTCTTCGCGCTCGGTTTACTGTTCACTTTTCAGTGCGGCATTGCGCGCGCCGAGGACACCCCCGCGCCTGCACCGGACGATGCGAAGGCGCGCA
>DATFCW010000408.1:0-5154 GCA_035252665.1 Casimicrobiaceae bacterium
GTCGGCCATCGGATCGGAGAACGGCACGCCGAGCTCGATTACGTCGGCGCCGGCATCGGCAAGCGCGTCGAGCATCGCGTCCGTGACGGCGAGCGACGGATCGCCCGCGGTCACGTAGGGGATCAAGACGGTGCGGCCGGCTGCGCGCTGCGTAGCGAAGACGGCATCGATACGGTTCATCCCCTTCACCCGCCTCGCTATCGCTCGCGTCCCTCTCCCCGGGGAGAGGGCTGAGTTGAGGGATGCGTGCCCCGCTCGGCCACCGTCGTCATGTCCTTGTCGCCGCGCCCCGAAAGATTCACGAGCAGGATCGCTTCGCTCGACAGCGTCGGCGCGATCTTCGTCGCATATGCCAGCGCATGCGCCGATTCGAGCGCGGGAATGATGCCCTCGATCCGGCAGCACGCGTGAAACGCCGCGAGCGCCTCGTCGTCGGTGATCGTCACGTACTGCGCGCGACCGGTGTCCTTGAGCCACGCATGCTCGGGTCCGACGCCCGGATAGTCGAGGCCCGCCGAGATCGAGTGCGTCTCCCTGATCTGGCCGTTCGCGTCCTGCAGCAGGTACGTGCGGTTCCCATGCAGCACGCCCGGGCGTCCCGCGCAAAGCGACGCGGCATGGCGCCCGGTGTCGATGCCTTCGCCAGCCGCTTCGACGCCAACGAGCTTCACCTTCGGATTCGGCACGTACGCGTGGAAGATGCCCATCGCATTGCTGCCGCCGCCGACGCACGCGATGACGACATCGGGATCGCGTCCCGCGGCTTCCGGCATCTGCGTCAGGCACTCGCGGCCGATGACGCTCTGAAAATCGCGCACGAGCATCGGATACGGATGCGGGCCCGCGACGGTGCCGATGATGTAGAAAGTCGTGTCGACGTTGGTCACCCAGTCGCGCATCGCCTCGTTCAGCGCATCCTTGAGCGTCTTCGATCCCGACTCTACCGGCACCACCCTGGCGCCGAGCAGATTCATCCGATAGACGTTCTGCGCCTGCCGGCGCACGTCCTCCGAGCCCATATAGACGACGCATTCCATGCCGAAGCGCGCCGCGACGGTGGCTGTCGCGACACCGTGCTGACCCGCGCCGGTCTCGGCGATCACGCGCCGCTTGCCGAGTCGCCGTGCAAGCAGTGCCTGGCCGATGCAGTTGTTGATCTTGTGCGCGCCGGTGTGATTGAGGTCCTCGCGCTTGAGCCAGATCTGTGCGCCGCCCAGTTGCTGCGACCAGCGCTTCGCGTGATACACCGGCGAGGGGCGCCCGACATAATGTGCAAGCTCGCCGTGAAACTCGGCGAGAAAATCGGCATCGTTGCGATAGCGCGCGTATTGCGCGCCGAGCTCGTCGAGGGCGGCAATCAGCGTCTCTGCGACGAACACACCGCCGTAGGGACCGAAGTGGCCGCGCTCGTCGGGCAGGTCACGCAGTCGCGAAGCTTCAGCCATCTGCATTGCGCACTCCTTGCACGAACGCCTGGATGCGCGCGGCATCCTTGAATCCGCGCCTTGGTTTGCCGTTCGCGTCGCGCTCTTCGACGCCCGACGACACGTCGACGCCCCAGGGCGCGACTGCGCGGATTGCTCGACCGACGTTGTCGGGGGTAAGCCCGCCGGAAACGATCAGTCGCGACGCAAGCCGCGCTCGCACGTCGGCGGTGAGTCGCTCCCAGTCGAACGCGAAGCCGGTGCCGCCGGGGAGATCGCCCTCGCGGAAGGCGTCGAACAGCAACCCCGCGGCATCATCGTATGGAAGGGACGATTCTAGCAAGCTGACGCCATCCTTCACCGCGATCGCCTTCACGTAGCGGCGGCCGAACGCGCGACAGAAATCGGGCGGCTCCCGGCCGTGAAATTGCAACAGATCGATCGGGACCTGCGCGAGCGCCTCGCGCACCGCGGCGGTCTCGGGATCGACGAAAAGCCCGACAACGCAAACGTAGGGCGGCAGCGCCGCGACGATCGCGCGCGCCTGCGCATGCGTGACCACGCGCGGCGTGCCGGGCCAGAAGATGAGGCCGATCGCGTCGACGCCGGCATCGACGGCGGTCTTCGCATCCTCGACGCGCGTAATGCCGCAAATCTTGATGCGGGTGCGGTGAGCGAGACGATCGGTCATGACAGCATCGTGGCAACGTCGCGCCGCGTCGGCGGCAGCGCGAAGCGGGCATCGTAATCCGCGCCCGTGAAGTAAAGCCCGTCGGGTGCAAACGTCGTGGCGCCGCGCGTGCGGTCCGCTGCATCGAGCAAGTTGGCGACCCACGACGGCGGTCGTTTGCCCGACCCGACTTCGACGAGCGCACCGACGATGTTGCGGATCATGTGATGCAGGAATGCGTCGGCGCAAAAATCGAAGCGCACCATCGCACCGACGCGCGTCACGTCGAGGCGACGAAGCGTCCTGAAGGGCGTTCGCGCCTGGCACTCCGCCGCGCGAAACGACGAGAAATCGTGCGAGCCGAGCAGAGAACGCGCCGCGTCGCGCATCGCCTCGTCATCGAGCGTGGCGTGATGCCAACCGACGCGACCGCTCCAGAGCCCCGGCCGCTCGGCTCGGTTCTGAAGAAGATACGCGTAGTGACGCGCGGTCGCGCCGAAGCGCGCGTGGAATTCAGGCGAGACGTTCACGCACCAGAGCACGGCGGCCGAAGGCGGCAGATGCGCGTTGACGCCGCGGACCCATGCATTCGCCGGACGCTCGACGTCCGCGTCGAAATGAACGATTTGCGACGTCGCATGCACGCCGGCATCGGTGCGCCCGGCGGCGATGACGCGAATCTTCGCGGCCGCGATCGCTTCGAGCGCGCGCTCCAGCGAATCCTGCACGCTTTGGCCCGACGGCTGCGACTGGAAGCCGCAGTACGCACGACCGTCGTATTCGAGGGCGAGCGCGCGCCGCATCAGTCGAACCGCGCAAAGTTTCGCTCGCTACGCTCGCACGATACTTTGCGCGGAGGAGCTTCCTCGACCGGCTCGGGGCGGCCCTTCGCCGGTCTCGACAAAAGGTCTAGGCAATGAGTTTCGACAGCAGCGACTGCGCTTCGGACTTCTGCTGGTCGTCGCCTTCGTGCAGCACTTCCTGCAGGATCTCGCGCGCGCCATCGACGTCGCCCATCTCCTGATAGGCCTTCGCGAGATCGAGTTTCGTCGCCGCGTCGTGCCATTGCCCGTCGAGCACCGACGGCGTCGAATCCTCGAACGTCGGACGGTCCGCGTCGAAGGACAGATCGAGGTTGTCGAGATCGAGCGACGGCTTGCTGACGCTCGACGATGCTACGTGCGAAGGCTCGACCGCAGGTTCCGCCTGGTTGATCGGCGCCGGGTGATCGGCGTCGTCGAGGTTGAAATCGAGATCGAAGCGCGGCTGCTCGGCCGGCGTGTCGACGCGCGTCGTGAGCTCGTTCGCGACGTGCTCGAACTCGAGCGTCGAAGGCATCGCTTCCTCGGCCTTGGCGGCGGCAGCGGCGGTCGGCGCGCCCACCATCGCGGCGCCATGCTCGTTCTCCGTCTGCACGGCCGATGCGACAGCCACGGGAGTGGCGGGACTGCGCGCGACCGCGTCCTCGGCGCCGGCGAGGATATCCGCGGGCGTCTTCGTGCCGCGCGTCGACGGCGTAATCGAGATGTCGCCGTCGTTGAATGCCGGCGCGTGAAGTGGTGCTCTCGGCGGGATCGCCGAAGCCGCTGTCGCGGCCGTTGCACCGGAAGCCGCTTGCGCGGGCGCTGCGCCGGCGTCCTGGAACATCGGATTGCTCGGATCGAGCTGGCGGCCGAGCGTGACTGCCTTGTGCCAGACGTCCCCCTGGCCGTGACTGACCGCAAAAAGCTCCGAGGCGACGGTCTCGAACGCCTGCGGCTTGTTGTGCTGCGAATGGATCTCGAGCAGCTTGAGATAGATCTCCTGGCGCTGCGGATCCTTCTTGAGCGCGTCCTTCAGAATTTCCTCGGCCTGCGCATCACGGCCATAGGCGAGATACACCTCGGCCTCGGCGATCGGGTCGACCTCGTCGGTGTCGATGTTGCCGAGGCCCTCGCGGCTGAAGTCGCTCGCCAGCGAGTTGTCGCCGGTGTTGACGACGCCGCCACCCGTCGATCCGAACACCGTGTTGGTCTTGATGTCGGTGCCCGAGATGATGCTGTCCTCGAACTTCGTGCCGCGACGGCGACGCGCAGCGACGATGCCGGCGATGCCGCCGATGATCGCGAGGGCCGCAACGCCGAGCGCCCAGTTCGGCGTGCCGCCGAAAAGATCGGCGAAGAATCCGGGCGGCTCGGTCTTGGGCGCGGCCTTCGGAGCGACCTTCGCGGGCGCAGCCTTCGTCGGCGGAGGTGATGGCTCAGCCGGCTTGACTTCGGTCGCCGCAGCCGGCGGCGTCGCCGGGCTCGTAGCCGCAGCGGGCGCCGCTGCCTGAGTGCTGCTCTCGCCAGTGCTCGGCGCAGCGGGGGCCGGCGATGCCGGCGCACTCGCGGGGGCTGGCGCTTCGGCCTTGCCGCCCTTGGCAGTTTCGGCTTGCGTCTGCAATTGCGCGAGCGTCTGATTCTTGAGATCGACGGCGCGCTGCAATTCGCTGATCGTCTTCTCGAGCGCGGCAATGCGCGCCTGCGCGTCCTTCAACTGTTGATCCCGCGCGATGGCATCCTCGGCAGCGCCGCCGCCCTTGCCGGTGCCCGCTTCGCGCGATACGCGAAGCTTGTCCGAGCCGGGGGCCGCCGACGGCGTGCGTTCCTCGACCGCCGCACCGATGCGTCCGCTCGCTTCCCGCGTTCCCGCGGCGCCTGCTTCGGGCGCGGCCGAGGCGATGCGGTCACGGTACGAACGCCAGTCGGCGGCCTGCATATGTACGATCTTCGTTGCCGTGTCGGCAGGCGTCGCTTGCGCGTCTGAGGCGCTTGGGATGGTGAGAATCGCGCCGGCGCGAAGGCGATTCATGTTCTGGCCCTCGAATGCCGACTGATTGCGGGTGTAAAGGGCAGCGAGCATCTGCTCGAGCGTCACGTCGGCCGGCTTGTACTGCGTCGCGATCTTCTGCAGCGTGTCGCCGCGACGCACCGTGTACTGATCGCCGCCCGCAGGAGCGACTGCGCCCGACGCGGGTGCGCCGGCATTGACGGTGGTCGTCGGCGTCGGCGCGCGCGCCGCGGGCGCCGCGCTCGTTCG
>DATFCW010000409.1:0-7361 GCA_035252665.1 Casimicrobiaceae bacterium
GTGCGCGACGTGTCGGTGTGCATCGTCGAAAAGGGTTCCGAGATCGGCGCGCACATTTTGTCGGGCGCGGTCATCGATCCGCGCGCGCTCGACGAGCTGCTCCCCGATTGGCGCGCGAACGCAGCGCAACTCGTCACGCCCGTCGCCGAAGACCGGTTTCTCTATCTGACCACGCAACGCGCGTTCCGCATTCCGGAAGCGTTTTTGCCGCCGTTGATGCGCAACCACGGCAACTTCATCGCGAGTCTCGGCGATCTTTGTCGCTGGCTTGCGACGCAAGCGGAAACGCTCGGCGTCGAGATCTACCCGGGCTTCGCGGCATCCGAAGCTCTCTTCGGACCGAACGGCGAGGTCGTCGGCATCGCGACCGGCGACATGGGCGTCGCGAAAGACGGCTCGCACAAGCCGGGTTACCAGGCAGGGATGGAGCTTCGCGCACGCTACACGCTTTTCGCCGAAGGCTGCCGCGGCTCGCTTTCACAAGCGCTGATGCATCGCTTCTCGCTTCGAGATGGCGTCGATCCTCAGAAGTACGGCATCGGCATCAAGGAACTGTGGGAAGTGGCAAAGGATCTTCATCATCCCGGCCTCGTGCTTCACAGCCTTGGCTATCCGCTCGACAACGCGACCGGCGGCGGCTCGTTCGTCTATCACTTCGGCGAGCGCAAGGTCGCGATCGGCTTCGTCGTGCATCTCGACTACGCGAATCCGCACCTTTCGCCCTACGGCGAGTTCCAGCGCTTCAAGCTGCATCCGGCGATTCGCCCGATGCTCGAAGGCGGCAAGCGCATCATGTACGGCGCGCGCGCGATCAACGAAGGCGGATTGCAGTCGGTGCCGCGACTCGTCTTTCCCGGCGGTGCGCTCGTCGGTTGCGCCGCCGGGTTTGTCAATCTGCCGCGGATCAAGGGGTCGCACAACGCGATGAAGACCGGCATGCTCGCGGCCGAGTCGGCGTTCGCCGCGATCGTCGCGGGTCGTTCGAACGACGTCCTCGACACCTACGACAGTTCATGGCGCGCATCGTGGGTGCATGACGATCTCTTCAGCGTGCGAAACATCAAGCCGGCGCTCCGCTACGGCACGCGCGTCGGCACGCTGCTCGGCGGGATGCAGATGTGGCTGCACGACCTGGGACTGCAGGCGCTCGTGTCGTCGACCATGCATCACCGTCGTGCCGATCACGAGTCGCTGAAGCCGGCGGCCGAGACGCCGCAGATCGCGTACCCGCGCTACGACAACGCGATGACGTTCGACCGACTATCATCGGTTTACCTATCGAACACCAATCACGAAGAAGACCAGCCGGTGCATCTGCAATTGCGCGATCCGTCGATTCCGGTCGACGTGAACCTGCGCACGTACGACGGACCCGAGGCGCGCTATTGCCCGGCAGGCGTTTACGAGTTCGTCGAGGCGTCGAATGAAAGCGGGCGGCGATTGCAGATCAACGCGCAGAATTGCGTGCACTGCAAGACGTGCGACATCAAGGATCCGCTGCAGAACATTCGCTGGGTCCCTCCGGAGGGCGGCGGCGGGCCGAACTATCGCGGGATGTAGCGCGAAGTTGTGCAGTGGCAGTTGGCAGCGAATTGCGCGCGCTCCGCATTCCCTAGACACTGGCCTGCGGGTACCCGGCGCGAGAGCCGGTCGGGCAATCACGCCCTCCCCTGTCCCGCCACGCGCGACGGCCGGCACTCCCAAGTCGCGCGCGCAGTTCACTGCCCCTCGAACCAGACAAACGAAGCGGCCCCGAAGGGGCCGCCTTCGTCTTCACACCCCAACACGCATTACATCGCCGGTTCGCCCGCCGCGTTCACCGTAATCGCATCGCCCGGCGGAGAGGACATCTGAATCCGATGCTGGACTCCGTGGAACGAATACGTCACGTCCCAGTAGTCGGGATGGTCGTAGTTGCCAACGGTGCGGCAATGCTCGATGTCGCCGCCGTAGCCCTCGTCGGTCCCGACGCTTCCGCCGACCGCCGCACCGGCGATCGCACCGCCCGCTGTCGCGAGATCGCGCCCATGTCCATGTCCGATCTGATTGCCGAGCACGCCACCGATCACGGCCCCCGCAATCGCTCCCGGCACGTTCACGTCACCGGTGAATTCACGACGCTCGACCCAGCAGCGCTGGTCGGGCGGCCCAACGACCGCGTGCACTGACGTCACAGGCGCTTCGTAGAGCTGCTCGCGACGGTCGCGATACGCGTAACGGTCGCGGTCCTCGTTGTAGCCATAGCGTCCCTCGACCGGCCTGATCGACGAGATCTCGTTATTGAGTCCGATGCGATCGAGCGTCGGATATTCGCCAGGCCGCAGGACGACGCAGCGACCGTTGAAGCGCGCGTCGTCGCACACCTGCCAATCGCCGCCGTCGACGACGATCGAGCTCGCGCGATCGTTGAACCCAGCGCGTTCGAGATTGCGAACCGGGCCGTTGACGGTGAACTGCTCGCCGCGGAAATTCTCGTGCGAGTACAGCGTCACCTGCGCCGCCGCCGTCGTCGCGAACGCCACACCGGCGATGCCGAGCGCAGCTTTCAGAGAAATGCTCATACCTTTCCTCCGATGATTGCCGAATGCCACGGGATCATCGTAAGGGAACCGCCGTTCTGGGGCTGTCGGCGGCGTTTTGGCGAGCTTGTAAGACGAAGCCGGAAAGACGGCGGAAATTGTCGATCGGGTCAAAGCCACGCCGCGCCGCGCACGCCGCTCGAATCGCCATGCACGTGACGAACGAGCCTCGTGTCGACGCGATCGCTGAACACGAAACGCGTCCAGATCTCCGGAACCGAATCGTACCAGCGCTCGACATTCGACATGCCGCCACCGAGCACGATGACATCGGGGTCGACGAGGTTGATCACGTGTGCAAGCGCGCGCGCGAGCCGCTCTTCGTAGCGTACGAGCGTCGCTTCACATGCGCGATCCCCGGCAAGCGCCCCTTCGACGATCGCCTGCGTGGACGATTCACGTCCGCCACGCGACTGGTGATCGCGCAGCAATCCTGGTCCGGAAATGAACGTCTCGATGCATCCGCTTCGCCCGCAAAAGCAGGCCGGTCCCGGGCGCTCGTCGCTTGCAGGCCACGGCAGCGGATTGTGACCCCACTCGCCCGCGATGCCATTCACGCCTTCGAGCACGCGTTTCTGAATGACGAAGCCGCCTCCGACGCCGGTCCCGAGGATCACGCCGAAGACGACATCCGCACCGCGTCCCGCCCCGTCCGTCGCTTCCGACAGCGCAAAGCAATTCGCGTCGTTCGCGATCGCGACCGGACGCGCAAGCCGCGCTTCGAAGTCGCGTTTGATCGGCATGCCGTTCATGCATACCGAGTTCGAGCCGCGCAAAAGGCCGCTCGCCCGCGAGATTGATCCCGGCGTGCCGATACCGACGCGCGCACTGCCAGACGGAATGCCGCAGTCGCGTTCCGCCTCGCGCACGAGCCGCTCGACGACGTCGAGCATCGCCTCGTAATTATTCGCAGGCGTGGGCTCGCGGCGGCGAAGCCTCGCGTTGCCATGTTCGTCGAGGACGATGATCTCTGTTTTCGTACCGCCCAGATCGATGCCGATTCGCATTCTCGCTATCTTGCGTTTGACGTTGCGCGTTCCATGCGGAATATTACCGGGCCGGCGTCAAGCAACAGACGTACAAGCTTGGCAACCACGAACCATCAACAATAGGAAGAAAGCCATGAATCCCGACGCGCGCATCGACTTCGCGGTCGCGCTCGCGCGCGAAGCAGGCGCGCTGGCGTCGCGTTATTTTCGTCGCGAGCTCGACTACGAGGCGCAATCGAAGGGCGTCGCACAGGATTGGGTCAGCATCGCCGACCGCAACGTCGAAGCGCTTTGCCGGGCGCGTCTCGCCGAGGGATTTCCCGGCGACGCAATGCTTGGCGAGGAAACGGGCGGCGATATTGGCGAATGCACATGGGTCATCGATCCCATCGACGGAACGCTCAACTTCGTGCATGGCGTCCGATACTGGTGCGTGTCGATCGTCTTCCTGCATCACGGCACGCGGAGCATCGGCGTGATCTACGATCCGACGGCCGACGAATTGTTCATAGGCGTCGCGGGACGCGGCGCGCACCTGAACGGCCATCCGATGCGCGTGTCGTCGTGCGCATCGCTCGATCGTGCATTGATCGTGCAAGGCTACGTTCGCCGGCAAGACGTCGATGCGCATCTTTGGCTTCGCCGCGCGCTGCTCGAGAGCGGCGCCGAAGTGAAGGATCACGGCGCCGGCGCGCTGATGCTCGCGCACGTCGCCGCCGGGCGCTTCGACGCCTACCTCGAAGCACACATGCATCCGTGGGACGCGAGCGCCGGACTTCTGATGGTCGAAGAAGCTGGCGGCCGCGCTCTACGGTATCCGGGAAGCCGAGGATTGCGGGCCGGCGGCGCGGTCCTGGCGAGCACGCCGTCGTTGTTCGATCGGCTCGCGGCGATGACCGGCTGGTGATCGCTGGCGCGAACGCGACATCATCGCGCGCCGCGAACGAGCGCGTTGTACGGCAACAGGCAAGATCAGCGAACGCTGACCTTGCCGCTGTACCAGAACTCCTGCAGGTTCATAAGATCGCGCCGCACCGCGGGCGGGAACCCGGCGCGACCGCCACGACGATCGCCGAGCAGGTCCGCGAAGAGTTCCGGCGTGTTCTGGTGGTCGTTCCACTGCGCCGCGATCAGGTTGACGATGCGCGGGAACTGGCTCGCGAGCGCGCATGGCGCCACTTCTGGTGGAAGAGCGTCGAACCACTTCTCGCTCAGCGGCAACAGATGATCGGCGGGTCTCGCTTTGCGTACGCTCGACCAGTCCGTTGTCCTCGTCTGCACCGATGGAAGCGGCGGCTCGGCCATGCGCGGCCGAGGAATCGGCTGCACGACATCGTTGAGATCGCTCCAGCGCCGTCTTCCGCCGTAGATCGACACGTCACGTCCCCCGCGCAGTCGTTTGTCATAAGCGGCGCCAGCCAAGGCCGCCGCGCAAGCCAAGGATGCCATGGATTGGCGCGACGTTTCAACTCGTTACGGCGGCGCGCAGAACACGACCCCCTCGATGATCCAGCCCTGCAACAGCATCCCGGCAATCTCGCTGTGGCTTGTCAGGTAGCGATGATTGGCCTCTCCCCCCTTGCCGTTGTTGTACATGCGCACGACGGGCACGCGGTCCGCGGCGCAATTGCCGCTCGCGTCCGGTCCTTCGACGCGAAAGACCAGCCCCTCGAAGATCCATAGCGGATTGTTCATCACATCCGCGCATTCGTTGGGCAGGATCGTGAAGAAATGCGTATTGGGTCCGACGCCGGGCTTGCCGAAGAAGCGGCAGGCCGGCGCGCCGATGTCGGCATCGATCGAGAAAACGTTGAACGCGTAGCCCGTGCGCTGCCATCCGGGAATCGGCACGCCGGCATCGAGGATCGAGATCTCGTTCGGAAGCGACGTCATGAAGTAGTGATCGAGGCTCGGGTTGTAGTACTCGATCGACGTCTGCTCACCGGGCCCGGGCGGCAACGGCTCGGCGCGATCGAGCAGCAGCACGTCGTCGCCTCCGCCGGCGACGCTCGTCATTCGAGCGCTCGTCGCGCGCGACAGCGGATCGTTCTGCACGTAGGCGGCCAGATAGACGAGCGACCACGTGAAAATGTCGGGCGACGACGGCACGTCGAACGAGTGCGAAACACCTTGCAGCACGACGAACTCGCGCGCGTTCGGCAGGTTCGCCATGCCAAGGCCCGTCACGGTCGCGGGCGCCGTGGTGTCCGCGCTGCCGGAAATGGCGAGGTACGGCATCGCGACGTCGGAGAGTCCCTCCTCGTCGCGTCCGAAGGCGGGCAGGATCGGCTGCCCGAAATAAGGCACGTAGCCGACGGCGGCCTTGAGCCGCGTGTCGTTCATCACCGCCTGCGACGACAAGCCGGGCGATACGGTGAGGCGCGCCCCGCGCATCAGAAGCAGCGATTCGCCGCCGAGGCTCGCGCCGAAACCGCCGATCTCATTCGCATCAATTCGCGCCGCGAAATTCGGATTGGCGAGCACCGCGTTGAGCGATGCCTCGAGCGCCTGCGGACGCACCGACTGGAGCGCCGTGTAGTTCGAGAAATTGAGGAGCGCGTTGACAACGTCGGAAAGCGTCGCGATCTGGATGTCGCTGATGCGCGCATCGCCGGGAAACGGCGCAATCACGACGTAGCCGTAGCTCGCGAACAGCGTCAGCGCGTCGATGTAATCGCCGGACAGCGGGCTCCCGCCCAAGCCCACCGAGAAAAGCAGCGCCGGGTAGTTGGCACGATCAGTCGCGAAGATCGGCGCATCGGCGTCGCGCTGCATGTGTGGCACCACTTTGCCGTCGGGTAGCGGATAGTCCGGGCGCATGTTCGCTGTGGACGTCGGATAGCAGACGAGCGTCGCGAATGTCACGGTCTGATTGCTGAAGTCGCCGTACAGATCGCCGTTGTCCGGCATGGTGACGTTCACGACGAACGAATCCGCGGGATCGACGAGAAGGTCCGTCACATAGCCATGGCGCCCTTCCCAGTACGCGGTCGCGTCGCTGCCCGGCGCGATACGCGAGAAGTCCTGCTGGACGTTGCTGCATGCGACCGGATAGGGCCCAGGCCCGAGCGGGGGAACGACGCCGTTGCTGTCGGCCACGAGCTGGGCATCCGCCGTTGAAACCAGCAGCAAGGCCGTCATTGCGGCGAGGAGGCGAATTAGCACGCTCATAGTCGTTCGACTCGGTCCTGTGATTGCTACCCGCAGCGGTCAGACGCGTGCCCGCTGCGACGGTTCCCGCGAGTCGGGACAGGGCCGGCATCTTGCGGGGGGCGGTGCAAACGATGAACAATGCACGCCGCGTCTCGCCAGCCACGACGAGAACGAGGAGGTCGACGATGTGGTTGACATCATTGCCGCTTTGGGCATCCGGTCTTCTGGTCGTCGCATTGCCGACAGCGCTCGCGATGGTCGGTACCCGCATGGTCCGCGATCGCGTACCTCTGCAGACGCTACGGACGAACAACGAGGTCGCGGGATTCAAGTTCGCGACCGTTGGCGTCATCTATGCGGTAATGGTCGCGTTCGCCGTCATTGTCGTCTGGGAAAAGTTCAGCGACGCCGAAACCGACGTGGCGCACGAAGCCGGCTCGATCGTCAACCTCTATAGGGTCATTGAAGGAATGGCCGACGACAGGCGACCCGCGCTACGGCGCCTCGTCACGCAATACGTCGAAACGGCTATCACCAAAGATTGGCCGGCAATGGCACACGGTCGCGTGAGCAGCGAAACGACGCAGGCATTGAACGCGCTTTACGCTGCGCAGCTTGCCTACACGCCAACCAATGCGCG
>DATFCW010000410.1:0-7688 GCA_035252665.1 Casimicrobiaceae bacterium
CGGCCGCGCGACGAATGCCGTCTCCGCAGCGACGCCGACGCGGTTGGCGCGAGGCGCATCGGCATTCATGCGGTCACCGCTTGCGCACTGCTGCGCTTAGCGAGCCACGTCTCGAGGTGATCGGCGATCCGCTCGGCCGCCTGGCCATCCCACAACTCGGGCACGCGGCCGCGCTTGCCGCCGGTGGCCACGATGTCATCGACGCACGCGGAGATACGCGCGCGGTCGCGCCCGACGATGGTATTCGTTCCCTGCGACACGGTGACCGGTCGCTCGGTGTTTTCGCGCATCGTGAGGCACGGAACGGAAAGCGCCGTCGTCTCTTCCTGGATGCCGCCCGAGTCCGTGAGCACCAGCCGTGCTTGCGCCAGAAGCCCGAGCATCTCGAGATAGCCTTGCGGCTCGAGGACCGCGATGCGCGCGCCTTCGAGCGCCGATTCGAGCCCGAATTTCGCGATGTTCGCACGCGTTCGCGGATGCATCGGCCAGACGAGCGGGACGCGTTTCGCGACGTCGCGCAGGCAATCGAGCGCTTGCAGCAGTGCGTCGGGATGATCGACGTTCGATGGCCGATGCAGCGTCACGGCGCCGAAACCTTCCGCTGTCGAGACGAACGTGTCATCGAGTCCCGCGCGGCGCAGCGTTTCGGCCGGCGCGACCGCGCGCGGCTCGTGGTGAAGCAGAGAATCGATCATCACGTTGCCGACGAAATGCACGCGCGTCGCATCGATTCCCTCGCGCGCGAGATTGTCGGCCGCATCGCGCTCGGTCGTGTAGAGCACGTCGGCGAGTTGGTCGGTGACGAGCCGATTGATCTCCTCGGGCATCTCGCGGTCGTAGCTGCGAAGCCCCGCTTCGACGTGCACGACCGGCACCCGCTTCTTGCTCGCGACGAGGCTCGCGGCGAGCGTCGAATTGACGTCGCCGACGACGATGACGACGCTCGGTCGAAGCTCGTCGATCACCGGCTCGAAGCGGCGCATCACCTCCGCCGTCTGCACCGCGTGCGTGTGCGAGCCCACTTCGAGATTCAGATCGGGCGCCGGCAGACCGAGGTCCGCGAAGAGCCGCTCGTTCATCGCGATGTCGTAATGCTGTCCGGTATGCACCAGCACGACGCTCGGCAAACGTGACCTGCGTTGAAACGCGCGCAGAAGCGGCGCCATCTTCATGTAATTCGGCCGCGCGCCGACAACGGCGACGATGGGGCCGACGGGACGCAGGATCTCGCCCATCAGCGGCTCCCCGGCGTCCCGGGCTTTTGTTGCGTTCGCTCGCCGTGCAACACGCGATGCAGGAGATCGACGGCGGCGCCGACGGTGTTCTCGAGGCGCTCGATGCGTTCCTCGAGCGTGCGGAAATGCGACGAGAGCGCGCCCGAATCCGCCTGCTGGTTTTCGAAACGCCCGGGCACCGCTTCACGCAACGACGAGGTGCGAACGGCGGCAAGCATCGTCTCGGGCCCGAGCTCCTCGCGAATCTCGCGCGCGATCGCCTGCACGTCCTGCGCGTGAAATTCGTGCTTCTCGCCCAGGAAACCCGCGAGGAGCAGCCGGTTGCAGAGCGTGTTGATCCGCCGCGGAATGCCGCCGCTCGACGTGTGGATCAGATCGAACGCGTCGGGCTCGAAGCGCGGATCGCCCTTCCATCCGACGCGCGTCAGGCGATGCTCGATGTACGCCTGCGTCTCGGTCTTGTCCATCGGCCCGAGGTGATACGACGCCGTCACGCGCTGGCGAAGCTGCTGCATCTGCGGGCCCTGCATCATCTGGCGAAGCTCGGGCTGCCCGATCAAAAAGCTTTGCAGAAGCGCCTGGTCGCCGAACTGGAAGTTCGACAGCATCCGCAGCTCCTCGACCGCCCGCGGCGAGAGGTTCTGCGCCTCGTCGACGACCAAAAGCGCGCGTTTGCGGTCGATCGCGAGCTGGCACAGGAACGCCTCGAGCGAAGCGAGCAGCGTCGCCTTGTCGATCGTCTTTGCCGGCAAGCCGAACGCGACGGCGATCGAGCGCAGCATGTCATCCGCGTCGAGCTGCGTGCTGACGAGCTGCGCGGCGACGAGCTGGTCGCGGTCGATCTGCTCGAACAGGTTGCGCACGAGCGTCGTCTTGCCTGCGCCGATCTCGCCCGTGATGACGATGAAGCCCTCACCCTGGTGCACGCCGTACTGCAGGTAGGCGAAGGCACGCTTGTGACCGCGACTGCCGAAGAAAAAGGCTGGATCGGGATTGAGCTGGAAGGGCTTGCCGGTCAGCCCGTAGAAGGTCTCGTACATGGTCTGGTCACTGGAAGACGTGCGTCAATCCGACGAAGACCGCCGCTTCGTTGAAGTCAGGATTGACATCGGACCAGAAGCGCTGATAGCGCAACCCGCCGAATACGCTGGTCGACCGCGACAGCGGCGCCGACAGCGTCGTCTGCAGCGTCGCCTGCGTCGAATGCGCGTTGCTGACATCGTTCGCGATCGCGCGCGTCCACGCGAGACTCGTCGCGAGCGAATAAAGCGGCGTCAGCCGGTGGGTCCAGACGAGGTTGGTGCCGGTTTGCGTGTTGTTCGTCTGCGCGAACAACAGAAGATCGATGGGCGACGGATTCGCGCTTTTCACCGGCTCGCTCTTCGTGTGAAACGCGGTCAGGAAAATCGTGTTGCGCGCGCCCAGGAGACCCACGCTTCCTTCGACGCTTTCCTGCAGCGTGACCTGGTTCGAGAACAGGCTGATCGGGCTCGTCAGCACGGACGGAATGCCGCGCTCGCTGATGAGCTGGTTGACGATCGTCTGGCGCTGCGTCGGGTCCGACACGCGCGAGGCGAAGAGCTGGTTCAAAAGCGCGTTGACGTTGGCGCCGACGCCGAGCGTCGCGAGTTGCTGCGGATAAGTCGTGATGTCGCGGAAGGCGCGAAGCGTCCATACAGTGAGACGCGTCGTCTCCTGGATCCCGACCTGATACGAGCTGCCGAAAAAGCGGTGCTGCCATTGCGCGTCGACGTTCGTGCGATCGCTCGGCTTCCACCTGACGTCCACGCCGTAGATCG
Source organism: Casimicrobiaceae bacterium (assembly GCA_035252665.1). Lineage (GTDB taxonomy): Bacteria > Pseudomonadota > Gammaproteobacteria > Burkholderiales > Casimicrobiaceae > VBCG01. The sequence goes on from DATFCW010000410.1 coordinate 3,035, forward strand.
CCGAGTTGTAGCTCGCCAGCGGAAAGCGGTTGTCCTCGTAGCCGCCTATCGCGCCAACTTGCCAATCCGGCTGCGGTCGCCACTCGATGCGGGCGCGTTCGATCTCGGTGATGAGCGAGCCGCTGTCGGTGAAGTGGGTGTCGAGCCGATCGTAGTCGACCGCGAAGCCCAAGGGTTTCGGCGTCTGGTCGAGATGGCCGATCACCTCGTTCGAGTACGCCTGGTTCCCTGTGGCGGCGATACCGTTGGCGATTGTCCACGTATTAGCGTCACGCAACTCATAGTTGATGTCGTTCGCACCCTGCCCCTTGAAATAAGGAGAGACCATGTACGACTGCGCCGTCGCCCGGTTGACGGTCGCGGTCGCGGCATTGATGGGCTGTGGACCGAACGGCGAAACGAGTTCCTGTGACACGTTGGCGCTCGCGTCGACATAGAACAGTCGCTGCACCAGCTCGGCCTTGCCGGTCAGGTTCACCTCGGGGCGAACGGCGTTGTTCTCGCTGCCCGTTCGCGCGTAAAGCAGGATCGGCAGCACGATCGAGCCCGTGAGCGACGTATGGGCGCCGCGCTCGCTGACGACGAGCGCCGGCTGGATCTGCGTCAGGAAATCGCCCTTGCGCTGATCGCCGGAGCCGAGGTTGACGTTATTCGTTGCCTCGAGCTCCGTGGTAATCGACGGGGTGAGCCGCCACGTCTGCGCCACTGCATGCACGCTTGCGAGCGCGAGCGTGATCGCACTCGCCGCGCAGACGAGCGCGCGGGAAGCGCTACGCCGCGTCATCGTCCCGGTAATACCCGTAATAGGTCCCGACCTCTGTCTGCCTCGCCTTGTTGAGCGCCATCAGCACGACGTCGCAGGTCTCGATCGTCGCGAGTGCCTGCGTCACCGCGTGGTGCGACGTCGCATCCGCGGCGACCACCATCACGATCTGTCCCATGTGCGTCGCGAGAACGCGCGCCTCCGTCGTCGGCAGCAGCGGCGGCGAATCGAAGATCACGATGCGGTCCGCGTAGCGCGATGCGAGCTCGCGCAACAGGCTCGCCATCTGCTCGCTCGCGAGAAGCTCGGTCGCTCGGCGATGGCGGGAGCCGGCCGGCAGCAATGCGAGCTTGTCGATCTTCGTCTTGACGAGCGCATCGGCGAAATCGAGGTCGTCGCGCGTCAAAAGATCGAGCAGGCCCGGGCCATGCGGCGAGCCGAGGATCGACGGAATAGCCGGGTGCGCGACGTCGCCATCGACGAGCAGCACGCGGCTGTCGACTTCCATCGCGATGCTGAGGGCGAGGTTCAGCGACGTGAACGTCTTGCCTTCGCCGGGCAACGCCGACGTCACCATCACGAGGTTGCCGTTTCGCACTCGGACGCCGCCCTGTCCGACCGCGTTTCGAATGATCGGGCGCTTCAGCACGCGGAACTCGTCGGCGATCTGCGACTTCGGTGCGTCGGGCGTGACGAAACCGCGCTGCTTCAACGTCGCGAAGTCGATGTCGATGACGCGCCCTGGATGCTCGGCTCGGGATACCGGCGCGCGCCGCGGCTCGTCATGAATGGTCGGGCGCGGCGTCACTTCATGCGGGATGCGCGTATCGAGCGCACGAACGAACGCCTCGGGCGTGGGCGCCGTTTCGGCCGCATGGAGCGGCGTACGCGGTTGCGCCTCGGAAATCTCGGCGCCCGCGCGGCGCAATTCCTCGAGCCGCTTGGCGGCCTGCTCGATCAGGCTCATTGCTTGTCCGCGCTCATATGGTGTTCGGGCTCACCATCAGCACGAACGCGAATGCGGCGCTTATGCCGGCGACGAGTCCGCCGAGCCCACCGGCGAAAAGCCATGCACCGCGCCGGCGAGCGCGACGCAATGCCTCGCTCGGCAGCATCGACACCATGCCGAGGATCGGCCGCTTGGTGATGTCGCGCAACGTGCGCGCATCGTGGAACGTCGGCATCATCTGGCTCGCGATCAGGCTCGCGAACAATCCGGCGCCGAGCGATAGCGCGGCGACCAGCCCGAGCAGCGCGAGGCGATTGGGCGCCACGGGCTGCGGCGATACACGCGGCGGGTCGATGATCTTGAACTGCACCGCCCCGGTGTCCTGAACGTCCTTGCCCATCGTGGCCGATTCGCGCCGCGACACGAGGCTCTGGTAAGTGCGCTTCTGCACGTCATAGTCGCGATTGAGCTGCGTGTACTCCGCCTCGATCTGCGGCACGAGCTGCGCCTGCGCCTTGAGCTGCTGGAATTGCGACTGCAGACCCGCAAGCTTCGCGCGTGACGAGGCGACCGCCGCTTCCGAGTCGGCAAGCGAAATGCGCAACTGCTGGAACACCGGGTTCTGGTCCATCGGGTTCTGCGCGTGCGGCGCCTCGGCGGCCATCGCCTTGCGCCGTGCGTCGAGCTCGGTCTTGCGTTGCGCCTCGAGCTGGCTGATGAGCCTACGCGTCGCGATCACGTCGGGATGCTCCTCGGTGTACTTGCGCAGCAGCGTGTCGAGATCGCGCTTCAATGCACTGATGCGCGAATCGATCTCGAGCGTCACCCCACCATTGTCCGCGGATGCGTCGTTCGCTTCCGGCACGTAGATCGGCGTCTCGCCCGCGAGCTGGCGCTTGTACGAATCGCGTGATTGCTCGGCCGACTCGAGCTCGAGTTTCGCCTGCTCGATTGCGGCGGAAAGCGCCGACATCCGCGCGAAGTAATCCTGCCCGTCGCGGTTGATGCTCATGTACTTGATCCGGAAATCCTTGATCTTGTCTTCGGTCGCCTGCAGCGTCTCCTCGTAGCGCTTGATCTGGTCGTCGAGGAACTTGACCGCGCTCTGCGTATCCTGGAGCTTGTTGCCGAGACTCGATTCGACGAAGATGTTGAGGAGCGACTGCACGACCTTGCGCGCGCGCTGCGGATCGGCATCGCGATAGCTGATCGTGTAGAGATTCGCGCCGACGTTGCCGCCGAGCTTGATCGACGCCATCACCGTATCGACGAGCTCCTCGCGTTCCTGCGGGCTGTTGGCGCGAAGGTCGAGATCGGCGAGGCGAATCAGCTTCTCGACGTTCGGCCGGCTGATCAGCGTGCGGCTGATCAGCGCGACCTGCTGGTCGACGTTCGGCTGGATCGCAAGGCCCGCGAGCAACGGACGCAGCAGCGTTTCGGTGTCGACGTAAACGCGCGCGCTCGCTTCGAACTTCTCGGGGATCTTCGAAACGACGGCGATGCCGACGACGGCGACGATCCACGCGCACGCAAGACCGATCCAGCGGCGATGCCACATGCCGCGGAGGTAGACGAGCGCCTGTTGAATGATCTCTTGCATGGCGAAGCTATCCGGATTGTTCGATGTCCCTGATCCTTTAGAACCAGCTCTGCGGAATGATCAGAATGTCGCCCGGCCGTATCGCGACGTTCGCGGTGATGTCCCCTCGCTTCAGGAGATCCCTTAGGCGCACGCTGTAGAGCTTGCCGCCGTCGGCGACGCGAAAGATGCGCGCCGCGTTGCCGTCGGCGAAATCGGTGAGGCCGCCCGCGGCGATCATCACGTCGAGCACCGTCATGTCCTTGCGATACGGGAGGATTTGCGGCTTGGCGGCCTCGCCGATGACACGCACCTGCTCGCTCGCCGGTCCCGTGAAATTCGTCACGATTACGGTGACGACCGGATCGCGTATATATTTGACGAGCGCCTTTTCCATGTCGCGCTCGAGCTCGGTCGGCGTCTTGCCCATCGCCGGCAGGTCGTCGATCAGCGGCGTGGTTATCATGCCGTCGGGACGAACGGGGACGCTCATCGACAGCTCGGGATTGCGCCACACGATGACGTTGACGACGTCCGAAGGTCCGATGTGATAGTTGTAATCGACGCTCGCGATCGCGCCGGGCGCGGGAGGATACGTGGTCGCGCATCCTGCGAGAACGAAGGTCAGTGCGGCGAACGCGAGCGCCACGAACCAGCGGCCGTGCATCGGTAGGCGGCGCCGCGACATCCCAATGTTGTCAATCATGCTTCCTCCCTATGCATAAATCGGCCGATGGAATGCGGATCATAGCAGCGCTTGTCGACGGGCAGCCCCAACGCAACCCGCAGTTGCAAGCAGCTTCCATGCCATCGGGTGATCTTGCGGAGCGGCGTCGCGCCAACCTAGTCCCGACGCTCCGCGTGAAAGGACCCTCATGGTATCGAATCGCGATGACGGTCGACCGGCGGGCCGATGAGCGTTCATCGGCGACGACAGTCGCGTCCAGTGCCGGATCCTGTGGGCGACAAGATCGTTGTGGCGCGACGACAATTCGATCGCGATCGGTAAGAAAGTTCGATTTGCCTGCGGCACATCGGGCCGCGCGCGTCGCGATCATGTCGTGTGCGCTGGCGTCGACCGCGGCGCTCGCGCAAGCGCCGGGCGATTCGCCATCGGATCCGGCCTCGACGCGCGCCGACGATGCACCGCGCGTGTCGATCCGGATTCCGCCGGCGCTCTTCGATCGCCTTCTCGCGGCCGATGCGCCGGGTTCGAAGAGCGAGCTTTTCGGCGACGACACCGATAAGGCGCCGAAAGGCGAATCGCGCGACAAGCTGTTTGGCGAGGAGCAGCCCGCGGGGCCGACGCCGCCCTCATGGCACGGCTTCGTGCGCGGCGAGCTCGCATACACCTACGGCGAGC
>DATFCW010000411.1:0-18329 GCA_035252665.1 Casimicrobiaceae bacterium
CGCGGCAATCGTCGGCAGGCGCAGCGACTCGATCGCGCGCGGCAGATCGCGGCGAAGCTGCGCTCGTGTCGACAGCTCGCCGGTCGGTGTCCGCGTGGCGAGCTCGTCCAGGTCAGCACCTGCCGAGAACGCCTTGTCGCCGTCGCCGGTGATGACGATCGCATCGGCGTTGCCGTCGTGCTCGAGCGCGCGCAAAACGGAAAGACACTCCTCGCGCATTCGCAGGCTCATCGCATTTCGGCGCGGCACGTCGGAAAGACGCAGGATTGCGATGCGATTCTCGATCGTCAGCAGCACGTGGCGGCGGTCGCTCTCATCCATGTCGGTTCCCCGGCAACGCTCGCTTCATCGTCTTTCCCCCGGCATTTTTCGGCAGCGCCGCGACGATCTCGACGCTGCGCGGCTTCTTGTAATCCGCGAGATAGCGCTCGCAATGCTTCTGCACGGCCGCGAGATCGATCGGCGCGCCGTTGCGGACGACGACGAACGCCTTGACCGATTGCCCCCACTTGTCGTCCGGCACGCCGACAACCGCCGCATCGAGGATCGAAGGATGCAGCATCAGCACGCGCTCGATCTCCGCGGGATAGACGTTGACGCCGCCGCTCTTCAGCACGTCGTTCTTGCGGCCGACGAGATGGAGGAAACCGTCGTCGTCGAGATAGCCGAGATCGCCGGTGCGATACCAGCGGCCGGCGAAGGCGCGTGCGGTGTCGTCGGGACGATCGCGGTATTGCGCGAAGATCGATGGATTTGCGCACCACACTTCACCGACGCCGTTCGCGGCGCAAGGCTTGCCGTTCGCGTCGGCGATCATCAGCTCGACGTTGCGAAACGCCTGCCCCACCGAGCCAGGCTTGCGGAGCTGATCGACCGGGCGCAGCACAGTCATGCTGTTCGATTCCGTGGAGCCGTAGTAGTCGTAGAGTTGCGGCGTGATCTTCTCGATGACGCGCCGCTTGGTCGCGACCGGAAGCGGCGAGCCGCAGGTGACCAGTCGCGCGAGCGAGGCGAGCGAGCGGGGCGCCGGCGCCGCATCGATCGCCTCGACGATGATCGTTAGCATCGTCGGGACGGTGAGCGCCGACGTGATTCGCTCGCGCTCGACGATATCGAGGAATCGCGCGGCGTCGAAATGCGGCATGATGCGCACGGTCGCGCCCGCGTACAAGTGCATCAGGGTGAACGTGAGCCCCGCGGAGTGAACCTGCGGCATCGTGCCGAGATAGACGTCCGCTTCGTTCAGGCCGTATTGGATCGTCGCATTCAACACCCACAGCATCCGCGCGCGGTGCGTCGCCATCGCGCCCTTGGGCTCGCCCGTCGTGCCCGACGTGAACATCAGGCTGAAACAGTCGCTCTCGGACACGACGGGCAACGCTCGCGCGGTTTCGCGAAGAAGCGCGGGCAGTGAATCGGCGTCGTTGCCATCAATCGCGACGATCCGCGCAGATGTTCCCTGCGCCGCCTCGTGCGCGACGGGTGCAAGCAAATTCGTCGTGAATAGAACCCGTGGGCGCGCGATGGCGAGGATCGGCGCGACCTCGGACGCCTTGTAGCGTGGATTGATCGGCGAGAAGATCGCACCCGCGCGGGCCACCGCGAGCACGACGATGACGTAATCGATGCTGTTCGGCAGATGGGCGCAGACGACATCGCCGCGTTCGATGCCATCGCGAACGAGCGCCGAGGCAAGCCGATCGACGCGATCGTCGAGCTCGGCGTAGGTGAGCGATCGCTCGTCGTCGTAGAGTGCGCGCTTGCCAGGCTCGATGCGAGCGTAATGGCGCGGCACGCTGCCGACGGTGAGCTCGCCTCGATCGGCTGTCACGGCGTGCTGCCCCGTGCATCGAGCGCGGCAATCGCGTCGCACAGCGGAATGTTCGCCGGACACACGTCGTCGATGGCGCTGAGGTCGCCTTGGCGCAACGCACGAACGCCGTCGCCGATGCCGCGAAGACGCGCAGGACCCTTCGTATCGCGCTCGTCCTCACTCAGCATCAGCACGCGATTGAGCGCTGCGGGGCCGGGCGACGGACGCATCATCGACGCGCACGCCGAATCGCACGCACCGCACGTGATGCAGCCGTTGTGTCGCTCGATCATTGCGCGACGCGGCTCGGCGGGCGGCATGACGCGCGGCGTCGACCGCGATGGATCGGCCGGTCGCAGTGCAGCGTCGCTCCGGCGGAAGGTATCGAAGAACGGCGTCATGTCGCAGACGAGGTCACCTTGCACCGGCAGTCCGCGCAGCGGCGCGACGTGAACGTTCGATGTGCCGAGCGCCGCGATCGCCGTCTGGCATGAGAGCGCTTCGCGGCCGTTGACGACGACGGCGCATGACCCGCACATGCCGTTGCGGCATGCGTAGCGAAAGCGCAGCGTAGGATCGAGATGCTCGCGCACGTAGAGCAATGCGTCGAGCACGCGGCTCGCGCGACTGGCCACCGGGACGTCGAACGTCGATGGCCGCGTGGCATCGGAACGGGCGACTTCGAGCGTGATGCGATCGGGCGGCGCCTGCATCGCTCAGATATCCGTCGTCATGGCGGGCGTCGTAGCCTGCGTGGGAATCCGCGTCTCGTCCTGAAGATCCTCGGGACGCCGGCGCGTGAATCGGACCGTCCGGCGCTCGGCTGCAATCGAACCATCGGCTGCGCGTCGCAAAACGATGTTGTAGAGCCCGTCGGGATTCGTCTGCGAGAAATCGTCACGATAGTGGCTGCCGCGGCTTTCCTCGCGCAGCGTCGCCGCGTGTCCGAGCATTCGCGCGACGGTAATGAGGTTGTCGATGTCGAGGCATTCATTCAGCGATGCGTTGCCGGCGCGTTCCTTCGCGATGGCGACGCGACGAAGATCGGCCTCGATTCGATCGAGCGCCGTTGCTGCGTTCGCAAGCGACGTCGCGCTGCGGACGATGCCGAGGTGATCCCAGGCGACGCTGCCCAGGCTGCGACGCAGCGCGAACGCGCTCATCTTTCCCTCGCGTGCATCGAGGCGCGAGGCCGCACGCGTTGCGTCGTCCAGCGAGGGCTGCGGCACGCCGGACGGAAGATGACGCACGATCGCATCGCCGGCGAGGGCGCCGAAGACGATCGATTCGGCGACGCCGTTGCCGCCGAGTCGATTCGCGCCGTGCACGCCGCCGGCATCCTCGCCAGCGGCATATAGCCCCGGAACCGTCGAGCGGCACTCGGGGTCGATGCGCAGCCCGCCCATCTGGAAGTGCGCAGTGGGCGTCACTTGCACCGGCTCCTTCGCCATGTCGTAGCCGACCGACAGACAGCGCTTGTACATGCCCGGTGACGACTTCAGCAGGAACTCCTTGCCGAGATGACGCACGTCGAGGAGCACGCCGCCCTGCGGCGTTCCGCGTCCCGCGCGGATTTCCATGAAGCTTGCGCGCGACACGCGATCGCGCGTCGATCGTTCCATTTTCGCCGGGTCGTAGCGCGCCATGAAGCGTTCGCCCTGCGCGTTCAGCAGATGCCCGCCCGCGCCGCGCAGGCCTTCCTCGAGCACCGTTCCGGTCATCACGCAATTGCCCGCGATGAGGCCGGTGGGGTGGAATTGCATCATCTCCATGTCGACGAGCTCGGCGCCTGCGCGAAACGCCATCGCGAGTCCGTCGCCGCTCTTCTCGAGCGATGCAGGGGTGATGCGGTAAAGCGGCGCCGCGCCGCCGGTCGCGAGCAGCACCGCGCGCGCCGCCATGCAGACGAGCGTGCCGCGCTGGATGTCGAGGAGCAGCGCGCCGGATACGCGCTCGCGGTTTGCGTCGAACAGCAGCTCGATGCCTCGCACTTCGTTGCGAAGGTCGATGTCGCGGACGAGCACCTGCTCGGCAAGGCGCGTCATCAATTCGATGCCCGTCAGATCGCCGCGATGCACGGTGCGATTGAACGACTGACCCGCAAGCGCGCGCTGATGGATCGTGCCGTCGGCGTTACGATCGAAATAGCAGCCGAACCGGTTCTCGAGCTCGACGATGCGTGCCGGCGCCTGCGTGACGAGCGTCCACGCGAGCTCCTGGTCGTTGATCATCGCGCCGCCGCGTAGCGTGTCATCGTAGTGCCTGTCGAATGAATCGTCCGGATGCAGCACGACGTTGTACCCACCCTGGACCATGCGCGTGCAGCCGCTCTTGCCGAAGAGTCCCTTGCTCGCGATGACAATGTGCAGCCGCGGATCGGCGTCGTGCGCGCGAAGTGCGGCATAAAGCGCAGCGCCGCCGCCGCCGAGAATCAGGACGTCACACGCGTCACGCTGCACGTACGGCGCTCCGCTTCGAGACGGTGTGATGACCAAGCGCGTGCGAAAGCTCGGAGGCTGCGCGCAGCACGTTCGGAATCGCACGCTTCGTCGCCGCTGCATCCATCCGGTATTGAGGAATCGCAACGCCGAGCGCGGCAACGACCACGCCGTCATGATCGCGGACTGGCGCCGCGACGCCGCCCATCTCCGGGTGGTTTTCGGCGAGCGTCACCGCGTACCCGTTCGTACGCACTTCGGCGAGCCGCGTGCGAATGACACGCGGATCGGTGATCGTCTTCGGCGTCCGCTTGTCGAGCCGGCACGAAAGGACCCGTTCCGCGATCGGAACATTGAATGCGAGCAGGCTGCGGCCGGTCGCGGTGCACCACGACGGATTCATCTGTCCGAGCCGCGTCTGCACGCCGATCGATTTCGGGCTTTCGACTTTGGCGACGTAGACCACGCCACCGGACGGATCGAGCACGGCGAGGTGAACGGTCTCCCCGGTCGCCCCGACGAGCCGATCGAGAATTGGCCGCGCGCGTTCGACGAGATCGAGCCGGCGAATCGCCGACGCGCCGATGCGCCACGCTTTGAGCGTCAACGAGTAACGGCCCGAAGCGTCGTCCTGTTGCACGAATCCCGTGTTCACGAGCGTCGACACCATGCGATGCACGCTGCCCTTTGGTCGTCCGGTCAGCGCCACGATCGCGGCGAGCGGCAACGGTGCGTCGGAGCTGCCGAGCGCTTCCAGAACTTCGAGCGTCGCGGCGGCCGAGGCGATGAGCTGGTTGCGCGTACGTGAAGACGAGGTCTGCATTGCAGAACAGTACTTTTGTCGCGCGACAAGCAGACAGTATCGCCGGACGCAAGGAGTGTCAATGCTGCAGCGTCTGCAAAAACGGAGTTTGGTTCCGCTATGCAGAACACGCCGCGATCTGACTCGAAGCAGCGCTGCGATCGTTCATCGATCCGCCGATTCGCCCGCGTACTCGATGTCGTTGCGATACAGGGCGTACGCATCGCGATACTCCATCACGCGCGCGACTTCGTCGATGAACTTCTCATCGTATCCCGCGCGACGCAGCAGATGGAAGCCCATCTCCATACCGGAGCAGATGCCGCCGGCCGTAATCACGCGCCCGCAATCGACGATGCGGGCGCGACTGATCCTGCAGGCAGGAGCGATCTCGGCGAGGCGATCGATCGGCACCTTGCCAGGCGGCGTCGCTTCGCCGCGGTCGGGCTCCTTACGGTTCGTCGCCGGGAGGCCGTCGAGCAGGCCCATCGCACCGTAGATCCACGAGCCGGTGCAAACGCTCGTCAGCAGGCATTCGGGACGAAGGCTGCGAATGTAATCGTGCAGGCGCCGATTGTGCAGCTCCTGGCGCGTGCCGAATCCGCCAGGGATCACGAATGCGTCGAGATCGGGTGAGTCGCTGAACGCGTAGTTCGGCAACACGGTGAAGCCGGCCTGCGCTTGCACGGGACGCATCGCGTCGGCGACGAGAAACGCGTCGAGCTCGGGATCGAAGCGGCGCGCGACGGAAAACACGCCATAGGGTGCGGCGAAATCGACGATCTCCGCGTCCTTGAAGACGTAGATGCCGAGCCGGAATTTGCGCTTGTGGCTTGCAGTCATCGAACGGAACCTCCTCGTTGGGATATGCAACGCGAACGAACGTTAACACCCGTGCATCGGAATATTTGTCGTCACGAAATTTCACTCACCGAAATTCCGCGTGTATTGACAGTCGCTGTCGTTGGTGCCACTTTCACGCTCCGCCGCAATTTGCCGCGGCGTCATGCTCGAAAAGTCCGCCATCGCGGCGAACGTCGAGCGAACGCGAGAACGATTCGAAGACGCACCCTGGAGGAAACATGAAGAGGAGCATCGCCGCCACGCGGCGAATCAGCACGCCGGCCCGATTGGCATTGTCGATCGCTTGCGCGGGTGCATTGTTACTGTCTGTTACGAATTCGGCCGTCGGGGACCCGAAGAAGGACGTCCCGTGGACGGGTCCAGTGCCCCGTGCGCAATGCAGCCCCGGTGACAACACCGAAACCGGCTTGCAGGGGCAGACGACACTCGCCGAGCGCCTTGGCGGTTCGGCTGCGCAGGGCTTGAATTGCAATCTGCAACTCGTCGGCCAATCGCAAGGTGAGGGCGCTTATCACGCGCAGACGTGGACCGACGTCTGCTCGTATTACAGCACCGCGGACAGTCCGTTGCAGCAGCATCCGGGCGTCGCGGTGATCGACGCATCGGACCCGACGCATCCGACACCCACGGCTTATCTCTCCGCGCCCGCGTTCCTGCAAACTTGGGAATCGTTGAAGATCAGCGAAGAGCGCAAGCTGCTCGCGGCCGTCGAATCCGAGAATGGCGCCGGCATCCATCCCGGCTTCGCCGTTTACGACGTTTCCGACTGTCGCCATCCCGTGCTGCAGTCGGCGATCGACCTTCCGCTGACGCAGGGGCCGATCAAAGGTCACGCCGGCGCAATTTCTCCGGACGGTCGCACGTACTACGGCTCCTATTTTCCGGTCAGCCTCTACATCGTCGACATGGCCGATCCGACGAATCCCAAGCTGATGTTGAACTGGGTGCCGCCCGGCGGCATCGGTGCGCCGCATGATCTTTCGATCAGCGACGACAACACGCGCGCCTACATCATGAATCCTGCTACGGGCGCGTCGCACCAGAACGGCCTTGTCGTCGTCGACGTCAGCGACTTTCATTTCCGGCGTGCCAATGCACAGCCGCGCGTGATCAGAACGCTGTTCTGGTCGGACGGCGGCATCGCGATGACGAGCCAGCCGATCAGGATTCGCGGCAAGCACTACATCCTCGCGTCCGACGAACTCGGGCCGACGTTGACGAATCATGCGTCCGCATGCGCGCAGGGCTTGCCGCCATGGGGCTTCCCGCGATTGATCGACATCGAGGACGAGAAGAATCCGAAGACGGTTGCGCTTCTTAAGCTCGAGATCGACGATCCGGCCAATTGCGACGCACTAGCCAACGATCCCGCGATGACGGGTTCGTTCGGCTACTCGGCGCACTATTGCCACGCTGACGATCCGAACAACACCAAACTTGTCGCGTGCAGCCGGCACGAAGCGGGCGTGCGCGTGTTCGACGTGAGCGACCCGTACCATCCGAAGGAAGTCGCTTACTACAAGCCGCCGGTTCGCTCAGGCAACAACCTCCCGGGATCGGGCATCAACGCAATTGCGAATCATACGTTCGACTGGTCGAAATCCAATTCGCGCTTCATCAAGCAGAAGGGCGCGCGCTATCTCTGGATCACCTCCGCCGACAACGGCTTCCAGGTGCTGCGCTTCGAAAAGAACGACGATGATTGATCGTGTCGCGATGTCGATCGGTTCACGCGAAAGGTGACATCAGGCTGATCGATCGATCGCAATGCCGGCGCCGCGTGGCGAGCCTCGCCGCGGCGTCGGCTTTCCTCGTCTCGGCGCGCGCAGGCGCGCATTCGTTCGTACTGCCGTACACGTTGCCGGTGCCGTTCGGAATGTACCTGTACGGCGCGGCAGCAACGCTTTGTCTCACATTCATTGCGCTTGCGTGGTTCGTCGGCGTGCCGGCGAATGCGAGGGGCAGGCTCCAGCCGACGACGGGTGACGCCAAGCCGGTGCGGCTTCCCGCGTGGGCAGTCGACACGCTGCGTGCGTTCGCGGTTGCGCTCCTGTTGCTGACGATCGTCGCGTGCTTCTTCGGCACGCGCGACCCCGATGGCAACGTCGCGATGACGCTCTTCTGGGTAGTGTTCGTGCTCGGCCTCACGTACGCGACCGCGTTGATCGGCGACATCTTTGTCGTCGCCAATCCCTGGCGAACGATTTCGCAATGGATCGGCTCGCCGCGGGAGCGCGTGCATTTCAGCTACCCGGCGCGACTTGGCTACTGGCCGGCACTTGCATTCTATGTCGCGCTGATCTGGCTCGAGCTCTTCGTGTTGCCGAAGCCCGTCACCCTCGGGATCGCGCTCGTTGCGTATACCGCCATCACCCTGACGGGCGCGCGGCTTTTTGGTGAGCGCGCGTGGTTTGGCCACGCCGAGATGTTCTCGGTGTTGCTTCGCCTCGTCGGACTGCTCGCGCCCATCGAATACGCGATCGCCACTGACGAGAAAACGGTGCAACTTCGCACGCGTGCGCCGTTTTCGGCGGTGATCGCCTCTCGTCCCGATCGGTTGAGCCTGGTCGTCTTCGTGCTCTTCATGCTTTCGTCGACGACGTTCGACGGCTTGCATGACACCGTTCCATGGATGAACGTCTATTGGAAATGGCTGCTCGCATTCGCGAAGCCGCTCTGGCACTTCGACCTGATCGCGTCGCAGCGCACGCTCGAGCATTGGTACGTGGCGTTCCAGCACACGGCGCTCGTGCTGTCGCCCTTCGTCTACTTCGCCGTGTACGTCGCAGTCCAATACGCTGTGAAGGCCGCCGCGCGAAGCACGATTGGTGTACGCGACCTGGCGCTCGCATTTGCGCTTACCGTGCTGCCGATCGGACTCGTCTACAACATGGCGCATTACTGGACCGTGCTGCTGATCCAGCTTCCGAGATTGCCATACCTGCTGGCCGATCCGCTGGGCCGCGGCTGGATCGTGCCCTTCATCGGGATACCTGCCCCCGAGCGTCCACCGCTCGACATGGCGTCGGTCTGGAACACCGAAGTCACGCTGATCGTCGTCGGCCACCTGATCGGGGTGTATCTTTCTCACCGAATCGCGCTTCGCGTCTTCGCATCGCGACGCGCGGCGCTCGCGAGCCAGGTCCCGATGCTCGTCTTGATGGTCGTGTACACGGTGGTCGGCCTCTGGGTGATCTCGCAACCACTGGCACTCGAACGATGATTCAACATGGAGGAACCCCGGCTGCTCGACCGTCTCTAAACCGACTGGCCTCGCAACCGCTTCATCACGGGCCGAAGATGCCTGGGACGTCCTGCCGTTTCTGCTCGAGCCGAAATCCCGCCGCGGCCAAGTTCTGCAACGAGTGCGGCTCGCCGCTCGATCTGAAGCCGTGCCCGCATTGCGATGCGATCAACCATCTCGCGGTCGATATATGTCATCAGTGCGGCGCCGCGCTGCCGATCGATTCGGCACTCGATGGCGCACCCGCCGAGCGCGATGCGACACACGGGCAAGTCGCGCATGCGTCCGACGCCGTGGCCGATGCGCCGGCGAAGGCGACATCAACGCGAGGAGAAACGTTCGCATCGGACAAGGTTCCGACATCGGAGGCGCAGCCAGCGAAACCTGTGACCGCGCCGCCCTCGGGAGTGTCGCTCGATAGCATCCCGATCGCGCTCTCCAATCGTTTCGACGACACGCCGCTTCGATCGCCCGAACCCTCGGTCGGGCGTTCGGCGCGGCGCCGCGAGCCCACGCTCGAAGCCGCGCCGACGCTCGCGTCGGCCCTCGCTCCGTCGATGGCGACGACCGTGCCGGAGCGCCTGCAGGCATCCCTGCTGACGCCGGCAATGCCGTTCGGGAACAACGCTGACGCAGCTCCCGTACAGCCTGCGCCCTCGCAAGCACGCGCTTTTGCACCGGCACGTTCATCGCCGATCGTGCACGCCAAGGACGAGCAGATTTCCCCCGCCACGCTGGCGGCGTCCGCTGACGATCGGTCGATTGCGCGCTGGCGCACGCTTGGCGTGATACCGGATACGCCCGCGCAAACGCGACGTCGCCGCAGTGTTTCGTTCGCGGCGGCGGCAATTGGGGTCGCGCTTTGCGTCGCCGGTGTCGCGGCTTACTACGCCTCGCAGGGCGCCAGCATGTCGGACGCGGTCGACAGCGCGCGCGCGATTCCGTCGAAGATTCAACAATGGGTGGCGACCATCGCGACGCCCGCATCCACGCACGATTCGCAGGCGACCCGCGATGGCACGCCGTCGTCGACGCCCGACACATCGTCGAAGACAACTACGTCCGGTGCATCGACGAATACGGCAGCACCTCCGCCTGCCGCCGATGCTTCGCAAGCCGCTGCGTCAAGCGATGCGACATCCGCCACTTCGAACGCGGAAGCGCCGCCGGGAAACGCCAACCAGGCACCCGAATCCGCACCGCCGCCACAGGCGGATGACCGGGAATCGGTACATCGCGAGGCGTCGACCGCGAGTCCGCCTCAGCCATCTACTGAAAGCAACGCCTCTGCATCGACGAGGATCGATGTGAAAGTTCCGTCGGTCGCATCGCAACGTGCGACAACGTCGCCAAGATCGTCGACGCACGCAAAGCATCGCCCGACGACGCGCGCCGCGACACGACCTGCTGCGCCGCCGAGTGTCGACAAGGACGCCGCGGCAACGCAACGTCTCATCGAGCGCGATCTCGCCGGTTTCCTTCCGCCTTCACGATCAACCGGTCGACCTTCGCAATAGTTGCGCAGTTCGCAACCGGCGTTCGCGGCGACGCTTCAGTTCGTAGCGAGCGTGCAATCGCGATGACACACCCTGTCACGAACGACAGGCGTCGTTCCCGATGTCTTCTGGCAGAGTTAGCCGAGCCAATGCAACCCGCGCTTCGCGATGGACGACCCGGTGGATTTCGCCGATTTGCTCGCGGCATTCGACAAACGTGCGTTGCGGGCGATGATCGCCGCCGTCGACCGGATGCCCGCGCTGGTGCCGTCGCTCATCGCATGGCTCGACCACGCGGCGCATTGGGAATACGATCGGCGGCACGGTCACCACTACCCGCTGCAAGCACCGATGCACGCGATTCCCGACGACGAGCGCGCGGCGGCCCTCGACGCCAGCGCGCTGATCGGACAATCCTTCAGGCATGAGCGACGCGCCGATCTTGCACCCGTGATCGCGTTCTTCGAATGCCTCGCGAAAACGCTTGCCGCGGAACACGCGCGCACGGGTTCGTCGCTCCATTGATCAAGACGCGTTCAGTTTGCGGAAAGCGGTGCTGGTGGGTGCCGTACGGCGACGCGCTTTACGCGGACTATCACGATCGCGAATGGGGATTCCCGGTCGCCCACGATCGGCGATTGTTCGAGAAGCTGTGTCTCGAAGGATTCCAGGCGGGGCTCTCGTGGCGCACGATCCTTGCGAAACGCGACGCGTTTCGTGAGGCGTTTGCCGATTTCGACTACGACCGCGTCGCGCGCTTCACCGAGCGCGACATCGAACGCCTTGTCGGCGACGCGCGCATCGTTCGCCATCGCGGCAAGATCGAGTCGGTGCGCAACAATGCTCGCCATGCCCGCGACGTCGTGCGCGAGCACGGTTCGCTCGCCGCCTACTTCTGGCGTTTCGAACCTCCGGCTTCGGGGCATCCGCCCAAGGTGACGCGCGAGGCGCTCGCCGCAAGGCCGCCGTTGGACGAGGCGATGGCGCTATCGAAGGATCTGAAGCGCCGCGGCTTCACGTTCGTCGGCCCGACGACCGTCCACGCGTTCATGCAGGCGATGGGCCTCGTGAACGATCACGTGCATGATTGCGCGGTGCGAGCCGCCGCCGACAAGGCCCGACGCGCATTCGCGCGCCCAGGCGCCAAATGATCGATCGAAACGCGCAGGGCGATCAGACGCGGCGGCGGTATTCGCCAGTCCGGGTGTCGATCTCGATCTTGTCGCCGGTGTTGACGAAGAGCGGCACCTGCACCTCGAAGCCGCTCGCGAGCTTCGCAGGTTTAGTGACCTTGCCCGACGTGTCGCCTTTCACCGCCGGCTCGGTGTAGGTCACCTCGCGCACGACCGTCGTCGGCAACTCCACGCCGATCGTCTTTCCTTCGTACAGCGTGAGCTCGCAGGCGAGGCCGTCCTCCAGATAGGGCAGGGCCTCCTCCATGTTCTCCTTTTCGACGTCGTACTGGTTGAACTCCTGGTCCATGAACACGTACATCGGATCGGAGAAGTACGAGTACGTCACTTCCTTGCGCTCGAGCTGGACGACGTCGAACTTTTCGTCGGCGCGATAGATCGTCTCGGTCCCGCTGCCGGAGAGCAGGTTGCGAAGCTTCATCTTGACGACCGATGCGTTGCGGCCGGACTTCGAGAATTCAGCCTTCTGCACGACCATCGGATTGGTGCCGATCATGATTACGTTGCCGGCGCGGACTTCCTGGGCGAGCTTCATCGCGGTTTCCTTGCGGTGTCGCCGCGGTGCGGCGAACGCGAACGAGGTGGAATCGGGGAACCGAGAATTATAGCCGACCGCGTGCGAAATCGACCATTCCTGTCCCAAGCTCGGGCAGCATCGTTAGCTCCCGCGACCAGCGTTCGCCCTGCGCCTGGAGACTCGGAAGCACCGCCTCGAAGTCGCGCCATGCGCCGGCAATCGTTTGCGCATCGTGGTTGTTGAACGCGTGCCAGAACGACGTCGCGGCGCGCGCGACCGACGCGTCGAGCGTAGCCACGTAGCGGCTGAGAAAAGCGTCGAGCTTCGCCCGATGGGCGTCTTCCGCTTGCGGATAAGGCTGCCAGACGAACGCGCGCGCCGCCCACTGCGCGCGGACGAACGAATCCTCGCCGCGCACGAAGTTGACATCGGCGTCCCACAGCATGCGATCGAACGCATCCTGCCCAACGAACGGGACGATGTCGATCGTCAGATGATCGCGGACGATTGGTGTGCCCGCGTGCGGCACGTCGCCGCCGAGCCAGCGATCGAGCGCCGCGGTCGCAACGCCTTCCGGAATGGTGCAGCGAACGGCACGATCGGACTCCGCCCACACGTCGAAGAGCGCAGGCAACGCACGGTTCGGATAGCAGAAGAGGATGACGCGAAGCGCGTCGGATGCGCCGGTGTTTCGCGCGCGCCACGCGTCGCGCGCTTTCGACAATCCCCGTTCGCGGATCAGTCCGCCGGTCTTTGGCGTGAATCCCGGGAACCAGAAGTAACGCGTAATGCCGAGCTGCGGATGCACGGAGGCGAGTCCATGCGTGGAATCGATCCACGGCTCGGCGGAAAGATATTCGAGATTGAACCAGACCGACGGACGCGCGGATTGCGCCATCGCGTCGAGATAGCATGCAGGCAACCCGCAGCCGAAGGCTTCGACGACGATGTCGGGAATCGATGCTGGCGCATCACTTTCATCCAGACGCCGGACATTGACGCCAGCCACCGACTGCATGTCGCGCTGCGGATCGATAGCCGGTTCCATCCTCGCAAGCGCTGCGAGTTGGTCGATCCATAGCGTGACGTCGATTGCATGCTCGGACGCGAATTGCCGCGACAATCGCCAGCACACGCCCGCGTCGCCGTAGTTGTCGACGACGCGGCAGAAAACGTCGGCGCGAAGTCGGCTCATCTTCGCCCTACGCGTCGGGCGAAAGCGCGCTCTCGTGCCAGCGGGAAAGCGCGACGCGCGACAAGGCAACCGTCGCGGCGAACAGCGCGACGCCCGCGGCCGCGATCAGCACGAGCGCCGCGAAAAGTCGCGGAATGTTGAGCTGGATGCCCGCGAGAAGGATCTGATACGCGAGGCCCGCCCCTTGCCCGCCAGTCCCCGCGACGAATTCGGCGACGACGGCGCCGATCAGCGCAAGCCCGCTTGCGATCCGAAGGCCGCCGAAGAAATACGGCAGTGCGCTCGGCACGCGCAGCCGCCACAGCGTTTGCCAGCGATTCGCGCGCGAAAGGCGGAACAGGTCAAGGAGACCCGGATCGACGCTGCGAAGCCCGAGCGTCGTGTTCGAGATGATCGGAAAGATCGCGACGACGAGCGCGCAGAGCACGAGCGCGAGCCAGGTGTTGCGCACCCAGATGATGATGAGCGGCGCTATCGACACGATCGGCGTCACCTGCAGCAGGATCGCGTAGGGAAAGAGGCTCATCTCGAGCCATCGGCTCTGCACGAACAGGAGCGCGGCAGCAACGCCGGCGATGGTCGCGAGCGCGAGCGCGCTCAGCGCGATGCCGAGCGTGACGCCGAGCGAATGCGAGAGCAGCACGCGATCCGCGTACAGCGTGCGCGCGACGAGAACGGGCGATGGCACGAGATAGGGCGGGATGCGCTGCCAGGTGACGATGAGCTGCCACGCGGCGAGCACGATCAGCGCAACCGCGAACGGCGCACCGATGCGTGCAAGCGACGCGCGCGGTTTCATGACGGCATCACGCGCGAAACCGCGGCGTCGGGCAGCGCATCGGCGCTTGCCTTCGCCACTGCGCTCGATACCGCCTGCGCGAGCGTCGCGAACGAAGGCGAGATGCGGAACGTCGCGCCGCGCGGATACGCTTCGTCGACCTGAAACGATTCGACGAGGCGGCCCGGATGCGCCGCCATCGCGACGACGCGCGTCGACAGGAACACGGCTTCCTGGATGCTGTGCGTGACGAACACGACGGTGAACCGCTGCGCAAGCCACAGGTCGAGTAGCTCGATGTCGAGACGCTGGCGCGTAAATTCGTCGAGCGCGCCGAAAGGCTCGTCCATCAGCAGCAGCGAAGGCTCGGTGACGAGCGCGCGCGCAATCGATGCGCGCATCTGCATGCCGCCCGACAGCTCGCGCGGCAGATGCCTGGCCGCGTTGCCAAGGCCGACGCGCGCAAGCGACTCGTCAACAGCCCTCGTCGAGCGTGCGCGTGAAACGCCGGCGAGGTCGAGCGGCAGGCGCACGTTCGTCGCGACCGACGCCCAAGGCATCAGCGTCGGTGACTGGAACACGAACGCCATGCGGCGTTCCTGCGCAATCATCGCGTCGGCGCTCTCGCCCCACCAGGCAATGCGTCCGTCCGATGGCCGCGACAGATTCGCGACGAGGCGCAGGAGCGTCGATTTGCCGCAGCCCGACGGGCCGACGAGCGTCAGGAATTCGCCTTCGCGAATGTCGAGATCGACGCCTTCGAGCGCGCGCGTGCCGTTATCGTAGGTCTTCGAAACGCCGCGCAGCGCGACGATGGACGCCGATCGCGCACCGGACGTCGTCACGGCATCACGGAACGACGCGCACCGCCTTGACGATGTCGAGCGTGTACGCACGCGCGTAGTCGACGCCGGGCTTCGCAAGCTTTGCGCTGTGCAGGAAATCGCTCGTCGCTTTCCAGCGCGCGTCGGTCATCGTCAGGAGGCCAAGCCTTTGCGCATCGCCGCCGATAACGATCCGGTATTCGCGCATTTTCGCGACGCCATAGGCGATCAGCGCGTCGCTCATCTGCGGATTGGCTTTCTTGATGAGCGCGTTTCCCGGCGCGGGATTTTCGAGATAGCTCTTCCATCCTTCGGCGGACGCACGCACGAACCGCTCGAGCACCTCGGGCTTTTTCGACAGCGTGTCGCGCGTGACGGCCAGCACTTCAGAATAGGGCGGGTAGCCGTAGTCGGCGAGCAGGAACACGACGGGTCGTACGCCGGCCTTTTCGATCGAGAACGGTTCCGACGTCACGAAGCCTTGTTGCGAAAGCTGCGGGTCGGCAAGAAACGGCTGCACCGAAAAGCCGTAGGGACGCTTCTGATCGTCGGTGAAGCCGTACTTCTCGCGCAGCCACGGCCAGAACGTCGTGTTGCTCGCTGCGCCGATCGCGATCGGCTTGCCCTTCAGGTCCTCGAGGCTCTTGACCCCTGGATGCGCAATGATGACCGTCGGATTCTTCTGAAACGTGGCCGCGATCGCGACGATGGGCACGTTGTGGTCGATCGCGGAGGTGACCTGCAGAGCGTCGCCCATCGCGACGTCGAGGCGACCTGCGGCGAGCAACTGCAAGCCGTTGACCTGCGGCCCGCCCATCCTGACGTCGACATCGAGCCCGTACTTGCGATAAATGCCTTCGGCGACCGCCTGATAGAAACCGCCGTGCTCCGCCTCGGCGAGCCAGTCGGTCGAAAAGACGATCTTCGCCGGCGTTTGCGCAAGCGCTGGGTTGGCGAGCAGCGCTAATGCCGTCAAGACAACGTGTTTCAGCAGTGAGGTCATGGAGTCGTTTCCGGGAAACCGATCAACGCCTGAACAGCTCGCGCGTCCTCCTCGTCCATTCGGCCTTCCTGCGAGGACCCGCACTTTACCTCAACGACATGGCGCCGAAGCGAACGGCCGCACCCGAAGGCGGTCGAAGCTTTCCTTGCGAGGCCAAGTGCCTTGCCGCCCCGGAATCGCCGGCGCATGATGGCTGTTGACGAACCATCGACGATGCCAATGGAGGCATGATGATCGAGCTCGAGGTGAACGGCACCGTGCGCAAGGTCGACGTCGAACCCGAGATGCCGCTTCTCTGGGTGCTGCGCGACGAGCTTTCGCTCAAAGGAACCAAGTTCGGATGCGGGGCGGGCCTCTGCGGCGCGTGCACCGTGCACGTCGATGGCCGCGCGACGCGCTCCTGCTCGTTCCCGGTGCAGGCCGCGGTCGGCAAGAGGATCACGACCATCGAGGGACTGCCCGCCAATGGCAGCATTCATCCCGTGCAGCAGGCATGGCTCGACGGACAGGTGCCGCAATGTGGCTATTGCCAGCCTGGAATGATCATGGCGATCGCCGCGCTGCTCAAGGAAAAGCCGCACCCGACCGACGCGGAAATCGACGCATCGATCACCAACATCTGTCGCTGCAGTACGTACGCGCGCGTGCGTCCGGCCATCCACGCCGCCGCGCGACTGCTCGTCGCCAAAGCGTGAAGGAGCCGATCATGCCTGCGTTCGATCGTTCCCGCCGCGGTTTCCTGATGCGTTCCGCCGCCGTCGGCGGAGCATTCTGTCTCGAATTCGTCGTCCCGTCCTTCGCGCGTGCCGATGCCGCGTCGGGCGTTGACGAAGTCAACGCGTGGATCGTCATTCACCCCGATGAACGCGTGGTCATTCGCGTGGCGCGCTCGGAGATCGGGCAGGGCAGCTCGACCGGATTGCCCATGCTCGTCGTCGAAGAGTTGCAATGCGACTGGTCGAACGTTTCGATCGAATTCGTGCTGGTCGCAGAGAATCTGCGTCGCAATCGCGCATGGGGCAGCATGGGCACCGGCGGCAGCCGCTCGATTCGCGATTCGCAGGAATATCTGCGCCGCGCCGGCGCGACAGCGCGCGAGATGCTTGTGAGCGCCGCCGCGAAAGACTTCGGCGTTGCACCCTCCGAGTGCAAGGTCGAGAACGGCGTGATCACGCACGCGTCGGGCAAGCGCACGACGTTCGGCAAGGTTGCGGCCGCCGCAACGAAGCTCGACGTGCCAAAGGACGTCAAGCTCAAGGATCCGAAGGACTGGACGTTCATCGGCAAGGCGAAAGTCGCGCGCTTCGATTTGCCCGACAAGGTGCGCGGCAAGCCGGTCTACGGGATCGACGTCGAATTGCCCGGAATGGTGTACGCGTCGCTCGCGCAATGCCCGGTGTTCGGCGGATCGGTGACGAGCGTCGATTCGAGCGCCGCCGAGAAGATGCGAGGCGTGAAGCGGATCGTGCGGCTGCATGATGCAGTCGCCGTCGTCGCCGACAACTGGTGGCGCGCGAATCAGGCCGTCAAGGCGCTGAAGATCGAATGGGATGACGGCGGCAAGGGCGGCGAGTCGAGCGCGACGATCATGAAGTACCTGCACGCCGGGCAGGCCGACACCAACGCGCCGACCGCGCGCAAGGATGGCGATGTCGATGCGGCGTTCGGTCAGGCGGCGAAGCTCGTCGAAGCCGAATACTTCACGCCGTATCTCGCTCACGCGACGATGGAGCCGCAGAACACGACCGCATGGTTTCGCAACGACGGCGGGACGGCGAAGCTCGACGTCTGGGCGTCGACGCAAAGCGCGGAGGGTTCGATCATGGCCGCTGCCGAAGCGGGGGGCTTGCCGATCGGCAACGTGTCGTTCATCAAGACGCAGGTGGGCGGCGGCTTCGGTCGCCGAGGCGCCTTCCAGGATCCGATCAAGTACGCGGTCGCCATCGCGAAGACGATGCCCGGCACGCCAGTCAAGACGATCTGGTCGCGCGAGGAGGACATGCAGCACGACTTCTATCGTCCGGTGAGTCTCACGCGGATGAAGGCGAGCCTCGACGCCGAAGGCCGGATGACCGGCTGGCATACGAGAATCGCGTGCGGCTCGATTACCGCGTCGATGGCGCCTAGCCGGATGAAGAACGGTGTCGACATGCAGGCGTGCG
>DATFCW010000412.1:0-4582 GCA_035252665.1 Casimicrobiaceae bacterium
GCGCAACTGCTCGCGATGGCGGACGACATGCCGGTGGCCAAGCTAACGCGCCCGGTGCTGATGCGCTTCGTTTCGGTGCTGCACGGTCGCGGATTGTCGGGACGAAGCCTCGCGCGAATGCTGTCGGCATGGCGCGCGTTCTTCCGTTTCGCGATCGAGCACGATCGCACGATCACGGAAGATCCATGCGCCGGCATCAAGGCACCGAAATCGCCGCGGCGATTGCCCTCCGCGCTTTCGCCCGACGAGGCGGCTCGGCTCGTCGCGATCGACGGTGACGATCCGCTTGCGCTTCGCGATCGCGCGCTCTTCGAGCTGGCGTACTCCTCCGGACTGCGCCTCGCGGAGCTTGCGGGCATGAACGTCGACGCGTGCGACCTCGCGGGCGGCGAAGTGCGCGTCCTCGGCAAGGGCAGCAAGGAGCGGATCGTTCCCGTGGGCGCAAAAGCTCGCGAAGCGATCGGACGTTGGGTCGGTGCGCGCGCGGCATGTGCGAAGCCGGCAGAGCCTGCGATGTTCGTCGGCCGTACCGGACGGCGCCTTTCGCCGAGGGCGATCGAGCTGCGGCTCGCGCACTGGGCGATGCGCAGTGGCCTGTCGCGGCACGTGCATCCGCACATGCTCCGTCACTCGTTCGCCTCGCACGTGCTTCAGTCGTCGGGCGACCTGCGCGCCGTGCAGGAGATGCTGGGGCACGCGTCGATCGCGAGCACGCAGGTGTACACGCATCTCGATTTCCAGGCGCTCGCCAAGGTGTACGACGCCGCGCATCCGCGCGCCAAGCGCAAGTAGCTTCAGGCGGCCGCGCGCCTCGCGGCTCGTCGCGAAGCGGCGAGCAGCGCATCGACGATGTCGAGGAATGCGGCGACGACGCGTGCCTCGCGCCGCTCGACGAGGCACGCGACATGCGCGTGCGTCTCGACCGCCGCGTCGACGATCGGGATCGTCCGAAGCCGCGGATCGGGCACGAACTCGATCTCGGACACCGCCGCGATGCCGAGCCCGCGGATCACCGCCTCGCGCACTGCCTCGCGGCTTCCGATCTCCATTGCGATCGTCGGCGAGACGCCTGCGTTGCGAAGGGCCTCCTCGAGCGCCTTGCGCGTCGTCGACCCAGGCTCGCGCATGATCATCGGCTCGCTCGCGAGCTCCGCGAGGCGCAGACCGCGCCTTCGCGCGAATCGATGGCTCGTCGGCACGAACATCACGACGCGGTGCGAGCGGTACGGAACGTAGTGCAGCCGCGCATCGTGCGCGTACTGGGCGAGCACGGCGACGTCGGTCGACCGATCGAGCAGACCCGCGACGACCTGTTCCGAATTGCCGAGCAAGACCGAGAGCTCGATTGCCGGATGGCGCGCGCGAAACGCGGCGAGCATCTCGATCACGTGGTACGGGCCGACGGCGCCGACGCGAAGGCTTCCCGCGCGCAGCTCGCCGGTGTTCTGCAAGAGCGCGAGCGCTTCCTCTTCCTGCTCGAAGATGCGCTCGGCGATCGCGTACAGCGCTTCACCGGCCGCTGTCAACGCGACACTTCGTCCACGGCGAATGAAGAGCTCGATGCCGTAACGACCCTCCAGCGCCCGCACCTGCGCGGTCACCGTGGGCTGGCTCACATGTAGCGCGCGCGCGCCGGCCGTGAAGCCGCCGTGGCGGGCAACCGCGAAGAAAGAGCGTAGATGGGCAAGGCGCATAGACGTTTTCTATGAGTCTGCAGCAAATTTTGTATTGGATCAATGCGGCCGCGCTCACGATACTTGGCGACCCGCTTTGACGGTGCTTCGCATGGGGTGGACGTATCACAATCCGGTCGCCGTGGCATTTGGGAGCGGCGCGCTTGCGCGGCTTGGCTCGACGCTTGGTGGGCGTCGCGCGGTGCTCGTCGCGTTTCCGGAAGCCGCGGCGCTCGGCCATGTCGAAGCGATTCGACGCCAACTCGGCGGCGCGCTCGTCGGCGTCATCGACGACATCGAACCCAACCCCGACGTCGTCCATCTCGCGAAACTGCACGGGCGTTTCTGGAGCGAGTTTCGCGCCTGCGACGCGATCGTCGCGATCGGCGGCGGCAGCACGCTCGATACGGCGAAAGCGCTCGCCGTGACACCCGCGGACAATCGTTTCGCGACGCTGGTCGCGCATCTGGCGAGCGGCGAAAAATTCATCCCTGCGCACGCGAAGGCATTGATCGCGATCCCGACGACCGCCGGGACCGGCAGCGAAGTGACGCCGTGGGCAACGGTGTGGGAGCGCGCGACGAGCCGCAAGCACTCGCTTCATCTGCGCGAGACATGGCCCGAGGCCGCGATCGTCGATCCCGCGTTGACGTCGAGCGCGCCGCGCTCGATCACGCTTCAGTCGGGGCTCGACGCGTTGTCGCATTCGCTCGAAGCGATCTGGAACGTGAACGCCAATCCCGTTTCGGACACGCTCGCCGTTTCGGCCGCGCGACGCATGCAGCGCACGCTGCCGCGGCTCGTCGAGCATTTGTCCGATGCGTCGCTTCGCGAGCAGGCATCGCTTGCCGCGCTCGAAGCGGGCTTGGCTTTCTCGAATACGCGCACGGCGCTCGCGCATTCGATCTCGTACGAGATGACGCTGCGTCATGGCGTGCCGCACGGCATCGCGTGCTCGTTCACGCTGCCGCTCGTGCTCGAGCGCGCGATCGGCCGGCGCCGGGACCGCGACGCGGTGCTCGCGCAGGTGTTCGACGTTCCGCTTGCGCGCGCGCCGGAGCATCTCGCGTCGTGGCTTTCATCGCTTGGCGTCAGCACGAACTTCGAAAGCTACGGCGTTGCGGCCGACGAGTCGCAGGCGATGATCGAAGGCGCGCTTCACGGCGCGCGCGGCCGCAATTTCATCGGAGCGACGGCCGGCTGACCTCGGCCGGCACGATCGCTTCGCAACCAGGAGGGAACCGATGGAAGCAACGTTAGGCAAGACGGCGCCTGTCGCCGAGCCGGTCACCGACGAGCGCAGCCGCAAGCTGGTCACCCTCGCGAGCCTGATCGGCACGACGGTCGAGTGGTACGACTTCTTCATCTACGGCACGATCACCGGGCTCGTCTTCAACAAGCAGTTCTTCCCGAGCAGTGACGTGTTCGTGTCGACGGCGCTCGCCTACACCGTCTATGCGGTCGGCTTCGTCACGCGTCCGGTCGGCGGCATCGTGTTCGGTCACTTCGGCGACCGGATCGGCCGCAAGCCCTTGCTCGTGCTGACCCTCCTGATCATGGGGATCTCGACGTTTTTGATCGGCTGCATTCCGAACTATGATTCGATCGGCATTGCGGCGCCGCTGATCCTGCTGCTCCTGCGGCTTCTACAAGGATTCGGGCTCGGCGGCGAGTGGGGCGGCGCCGTGCTTATGTCGTTCGAGTACGCACCGAAGAACCGGCGCGGGTTCTATGCGTGCTTCCCGCAGGTCGGGCTTGCGATCGGGCTGTGTCTCGCAACCGGCGTCGTTGCGCTGCTCTCGTGGACGCTCACCGACGGGCAGTTCCAGTCCTGGGGCTGGCGCGTCGCGTTCCTGCTGTCGATCGTGCTGGTCGCCGTCGGCATCTTCGTCCGCTTGCGCATTCTCGAGACGCCCGAGTTCACGCGCGTGCGCGAGCAGCACAAGATCGTGTCTGTGCCGGTTGGCGAAGTGGTTCGCGACTACAAGAAGAACGTGCTGCTCGGCTGGGGCGCGCGCTGGATCGACGGCGTCGTTTTCAATGTCTACGCCGTGTTCACGATCGCGTACCTCGCCGGCATCTTGAAATACGACAAGACGGCGATCCTGGTGTCGATCTCGCTCGCGGCGTTCGTGCTGATTTTCACGATCCCGATCGCGTCCAACTGGTCGGACCGCTACGGACGGCGCAAGACGTACGGCTGGGGCGCGTTCGCGTGCGGGGTTGTGGCGTTCCCGATGATGTGGGCGATGCACTACACCGGCAGCGCGGTCATCGCGGGGCTCGCGATCATCATTGCGCTCGGCGTGATTTATGCGCCGGTCTACGGGCCGGAATCGGCGCTCTTCTGCGAACTGTTCGACACCCGCGTTCGCTACACCGGCATCTCGACCGTGTACCAGGTGTCGGGCATCGTCTCGAGCTCGATCACGCCGCTGATCGCGACGACGCTCCTGAAGGCGAACGGCGGCGAGCCATGGTACATCGCGTTCTACATCTTTTTCGTCGGGATGGTCAGCGCGATCAGCACGTATTACATGCGACGAACGTTCTGAGCGCAAAACGATCGGGCGCCAATTCGGCGCCCGATTGTTTCAGCCTCCGGAATATCCGTCACATCCGATACGCGGACTCTCCATGCGACGTGATGTCGAGGCCTTCGCGCTCTTCTTCCTCCGGCACGCGCAACCCGACCAGCATGTCGACGATCTTGTACGAGACGAACGCGACGATCGCCGACCACACGATGGTGATGCCGACCGCTTTTGCCTGAATCCATAGCTGCGCGAGATAGCCGGGGTAGTCGGTCTTTCCCGTCACCCAGTCGCTCACCACGCTCGGTCCGCCGAGCGCGGGCGAGACGAAGATGCCCGTCAGCAGCGCGCCGAGGATGCCGCCCACGGCGTGCA